>NZ_RDBW01000020.1:0-133524 GCF_003934235.1 Pseudoalteromonas sp. J010
CGCTAACAGCGTTAAAAATTTCTCATTTAGAACAACTAAATAGCAAAATTTTTGCCTTGCCTACAAGGAGGTAGGAACCTTGGCGATAGCAGGACGCGGTAGCGGAGTTATCGACAAGATTCTCTCGCCTCAAAATAGACCACTTAATTAAGCAAATCGGTATAAAATTTGGCACTGAGATCTGGTATCAGCAAAAATAAAGGCTTCTAAATAGAAGCCTTCATTTGTATATAAGTAATACGGTGATTACATCACCCGCATACCAGGCTGTGAGCCTTCGTCTGGATTCAAGATATAAATCTCTTTACCACCAGGACCTGCCGCTAGCACCATGCCTTCTGACATACCAAAATGCATCTTACGAGGCTTGAGGTTGGCAACCATTACGGTTAACTTGCCGATAAGATCTTCAGGTGAATACGCTGATTTAATACCCGCAAACACTTGACGTGTTTCGCCACCTAAATCAAGGGTTAACCTAAGTAGCTTATCTGCACCTTCAACATGTTCTGCGTTTGCAATTTTCGCGACACGCAGGTCAACTTTAGCAAAATCATCAAATTCGATTTCTGCTGCGATTGGCTCTTTGGCAAGCGGACTATTTGGATCGGCTTCAACAGACTGACCACCCACTTTCTTTTCGAGGCTTTCTTTAGAAGACTCAATCATGGCATTGACTTTATCAAGTTCAACGCGTTGCATTAGCGCTTTAAACTTATTGATTTCGTGATTAACAAGGGCGCTGTCAATGCTCTCCCAAGTAAGCTCAGTGTTTAAGAAAGCTTCTACATTTTTCGCCATACCTGGAAGGATAGGTTTTAAGTAGGTAAGCAGGACGCGGAATAGGTTAAGACCCATGGAGCAAACATGGTGTGCACGCTCAAGAGTGTCTTCATTCTTTGCAAGCACCCAAGGCGCTTCGGCGTCAATAAACTGGTTTGCTTTGTCAGCAAGAGTCATGATCTCACGTACAGCGCGGCTGTATTCGCGGTTTTCAAAGTGTGTCGCAATTGAATCCTTTGCAGCAACAAAGCTATTTAGTAGCGCTTCGTCCATGACAGTATCGCTTAGTTTGCCACCAAACTTTTTAGTGATAAAGCCTGCACAGCGACTTGCTATGTTTACCACTTTGCCCACTAAGTCTGAGTTCACGCGTGCCGCGAAATCTTCAAGGTTTAGGTCTAAATCTGTAACACCACTGTTTAGTTTAGCAGCGTAATAATAACGTAAATATTCAGGATCTAAGTGCTCAAGGTAGGTGCGAGCTTTTACAAAAGTCCCCTTAGACTTAGACATTTTAGCGCCATTTACGGTGACAAAGCCGTGAGCAAAAACATTATTTGGTTTGCGGAAATTAGCACCATCTAACATTGCTGGCCAAAATAGGCTGTGGAAGTAGATGATGTCTTTACCGATAAAGTGATATAGCTCAGCGTCAGAACCTTCACCCCAAAACTCGTCAAAGTTCAGGCCTTGCTTTTGGCATAGGTTTTTAAAGCTTGCCATGTAACCGATTGGCGCATCCAACCACACATAGAAATACTTGCCAGGGGCACCTGGTATTTCAAAACCAAAATACGGTGCATCACGGCTGATGTCCCACTGCTGTAGGCCATCTGCAAACCATTCGTCTAGTTTGTTTGCCATTTCCGATTGTAAACTACCTGAACGCAGCCATGTTTTTAACATGTCTTCAAACGCTGGCAAGTCAAAGAAGTAATGCTCTGAATCTTTCAAAATTGGCGTCGCACCAGACATTACAGATTTAGGCTCAATTAATTCTGTCGGGCTATAGGTTGCACCACAGGCATCACAGCTGTCGCCATTTTGATCTTCAGACTTACAGGTAGGGCAAGTACCAGTAACAAAGCGATCTGGTAGAAATATACTTTTTTCAGGGTCGAAGAGCTGCGAGATTGTACGCTTTTTAATATAACCTTTTTCGTCTAAACGAGTGTAAATAAGCTCGCTTAGTTCACGGTTCTCGTCGCTGTGTGTGCTGTGGTAGTTATCAAACTCGATATTAAAATCGGCAAAGTCACGTTGACGTTCAATGCTTACCTGCTGAACCATTTCTTCTGGCGTAATACCTTGCTTCTGTGCATTAAGCATGATTGGCGTGCCGTGCGCATCATCTGCACAGACATAATAAGCTTCATGGCCTTGTAGCTTTTGGAAGCGAGACCAAATATCGGTTTGAATATATTCAAGCAAGTGGCCTAAGTGTGTTGGGCCATTTGCATATGGTAATGCACTGGTAATGAGAATTTTTCTCTTCGTCATAACGATTCCATGAATTTAGCGCGATCTTTTTAATTGATGGTGTTGAATTGGCTTATTTTTCACCTTATTGACGCTCGAATGCACAAGTGCGTGAGGTGACTTACCTTTGTTCAGACCATGAACCGCGAATTGACTGGTTTTAATGTGTTGAATGTTACATAATTCCGAGGCTATTTTCATCACCCAGAGGAGTTTAATTTGTATGTTTGGACTGGAAAAATGGTTTGCCAGAGGAAAAAATACCAAACAAGCAATAATTGAGCTTTTAAGTGGCTATCGCAGTGCTGCATTACCAGTGGGAATTGATGCGAATTGGGTGATTAAAGTACAAGAGTCAAACAAGCAAATTCAAGTACATATTAACTTCCCGTTTGCTATTCAATGTGATCAAGAAATATCTAGCTACTTGAAGCAACATCTAAATAAGCCTGTTGAGGTGATATCTGACGTTATTGTTGTCGGTCGACCAAAATTTAAAGCCATTAAACATATTATTCTTGTTGCCTCAGGCAAGGGCGGGGTGGGTAAGTCAACGACGGCGATTAATCTAGCCTACGCGCTGCGTGCTCAAGGCGCAAAAGTGGGTGTTTTAGATGCCGATATTTACGGGCCCTCATTACCAAGTTTGCTGGCTCTTGAGGACGAAAAACCTCAGGCAAGAGATGATAAAACCTTACTACCAATTGAAAAGTCGGGAATTAAAGCCATGTCTATCGGCTTTTTGGTTCCAGCAGAAAATGCCACAGTTTGGCGAGGTCCAATGGCTTCTCAAGCACTTACCCAGTTGTTAAATGAAACAGAGTGGGGCGAGCTGGATTATCTGATTGTAGACATGCCGCCTGGCACCGGGGATATTCAGCTTACAATGACGCAAAAAGTGCCAGCCAGTGGTGCTGTGATCGTCACTACCCCTCAAACGCTGGCGCTGGCGGATGCGCAAAAGGGTATCGCGATGTTTGAAAAAGTGCAGTTGCCTATTTTAGGACTGGTTGAAAATATGAGTTACTTCAATTGTGAGCAGTGTGGCAGCCGCAACCAAATTTTTGGTCACTCAGGTGGTACTACATTGGCAAGTCGATATGGTGTACCTTTACTCGCGGAAGTGCCGCTTAATGACCAAATCAGAGTAGCGACAGAACAAGGTAAAGATATTGTTGCTTTGACTCATCAGCCAAACCAACAAAACGAAACGGATAATCATGATATAGCCGATCATTATGTTGATTGTGCCCAACTGGTTGCCAGTATGTTATATTATCAATCAAACTCAACGTCGGGTGTTGAGATTGTGATGACGGAAGATTAAGAATGAGATTATCGGATACCCACATTCGAGAAGCRATAGAACAACAGCGTATAGTCATAGAGCCTACGCCTGAACCAGATATGATTTCAGGGGTAACGGTAGATTTGAGACTTGGTAACAAGTTTAGAGTATTCCAAGATCATGCCGCACCTTATGTAGATCTCAGTGGCCCCAAAGATCAGATCAATGCCGCGATGGAGTCAATCATGAGTGATGAAATTGTGTTAGAAGATGGTCAAGCTTTTTTCTTGCACCCTGGGGAGCTTGCGCTGGCGATGACGTTTGAAAAGGTAACGCTACCTGCTGATCTCGTTGGCTGGCTTGATGGTCGTTCGTCTTTGGCACGGCTAGGTTTAATGGTTCACGTTACCGCGCATCGTATTGACCCCGGTTGGTCAGGCAATATTGTTCTAGAGTTCTACAATTCAGGCAAGTTGCCTTTGGCACTTCGACCAAACATGAAAATCGGTGCGATGAGTTTTGAAACTATGACCTGCGCCGCTGAGTTTCCATACAATGAACGTAAAGACGCAAAGTATAAAGATCAAAATAGCGCCGTTGCGTCTCGCATCAGTGATGATAAATAATTAACTTGAGCTGCTGGTAATTAATACTTACTCGCAGCTCACGTGAGCTCGGTTATCATCAAATTTTCTGGCTATCAATGACTGCCATTAACTATACGCAATTATTCTTTGATAGCCAGTCAATGCCATCACTCTATCTGCACAGTTGGTATTAAATGTTTTTCACCACACTGACATTTCAGACAACGAGGGTATGTTAAGCGAACGCTACACGACAGCCCGCTCTTATGATAGGCTCAACACGGCCCTCAAATACGGTGCTAGGAAAGGGCGATAAAATTATACCCGGCTGATAAGCTGTGTAGTTACATTAATCTTAGACTGTCTCTCAAACCTCTCCATAACGATTTAAATTCAATAATATTTTTGCATTTACTCTGAACCTCACCATACTTATGTTAGTAGTCACCGTCATGGTGAACAGCAAAACGATTAGAAAACAACCTGAGCTTCGGATAATTAATTAATGTCGTTCTAGCTGTCGGTTTTAGCGCTAACTGCGTTGAATTGACTCCCAATAGCCAGCTATTGGTTCGTAAATTCGCCTTGTTGTCCCTAAAACTGTCTGGCTAGATAAGAATGTAGTTTAATGTGGTCTCAAAAACAATGAGTTGACGTATTCGAGTTGACGCATTCCTTATCCAAACCTCCGGTTAAATACGTAACTCGGTATAAAAGTGAAGCAAGGAGAAAAAGTATGTGGCTTAGCGTAGCTAGATATGCCGCACTGATGCTCGCTACTATATATTGTGTGTTTACAGCTGCATCTGTAACGCTTAACCAGTACACGCTAAAAGCAATAGATGGAAACCCTGAAATATCAGTGGGTTATGGCGCTTTCTCAGACGCTACGTTCACAGCATCAAAGGGCACTGTGTCAATACCCAAGGGGGTTGACGTTTGGCTTCGTGTTCAAGTTCCTGAATCGATGCTAAACAGCAAAGTAGTGGTGTCTATTGAGCGACCTTCGCTTGGTGGTGTAGAGTTTTACTTGATGGCGACAGATGATAGTTTATATCCTGTGAGTGAGCTTAATATTTCGGCCGCGCTACCCAATCTTTCCCCTCATTTTATCTTTGAGCCGAACACGCCCAGCCGTGTTGTATTCGCCAAAATAAGTTCACCTTATGTTTCTACCTCAGAGGTCGAGATTATACCTTACAGCAACTACGTGAAAACGACCAATGTACGGCTGTTTTTCATGGGAGTTTTTTTTGGAGTAATGTGCCTGATCAGCATTTTTATGTTGAGTACAGGAGTAATTTCAAAGCGCACCAGTTTGCTCGCCGTCGGTGGGTATCTGTTATCTTTGGCACTATTATATGTTGCTCATAAAGGACTCACTGACGTTGTGATAAGCTATCAAAATAGTGCTAATTTTATGCACTTTAGTGATAGTTTCATGTGCTTCTCACTTGGATTTTGTCTCCTGTTTTTTCATTATTTTCTGACGCAAAATCGGCTAGCTAGAAAGTTCAAATCAGGAATCAAGTTGATAGCTGGAGTATATGTTTTGATTGGGATTGCTGCTGCCGTTGCCAACGTTGATTTACCGTTTGCGATGCAGTCAACAATGGTTATTGTGGCGATCGTTTTGAGCGCCATTATTTTAGCTAGTCAAGATAAAAGCAATGCAAAAGAAGTGTATTTCTGTGTGGCGATTTGGTCTCCTATAGTGGCTGTATTAATAGGGTTTGCGGCAAGTCAGACTATCAACAGTACCACAGAGCATGTGTCGATAGTGAATGACAGTCTAATTGCTTTACACTTGATACTGCTGCTTTTGTTTGTAATTTGGCATGATGCTGAAAAAAGACGCATTTATATCCATTATGCACAATTTGATAAAGAAACAGCACTTCCTAATAAGTTCGCTCTTTTCGGTGCTCTTGCAAAACTTGAAGAGCAGAATAAGCCCCATACGTTATTGCTTTTTAAACCGTTAATATTACCATCTATTCGACTGAATTTTGGCCTGACGTTTGCGAATCAACATATTAGTAAACTCTTTAAGGAAGTACATGAGCAAATTAATACGTATGGTAGTGCAGCTGTTGCAAATAAAGGAGATACACATATTTACCGACTGGAAGACCAAGTCTTCGCGATAGTGCTTGATGGTAAAATTGAAGTCAGTCAAGTTGAACAGTATGTTTGTATTTTATCATCCGTTTTTGAGGAAGGGGTGTGGTATAAAGATACCAAAATTGTCGATAGCTTGGATGTGGGTGTAGCAAATTATCCAATGCACGCCAAAACAACTGAAAAGCTGGTACAACGCGCCTTGCAGGCGCTAAATACCAAAACGCACAATGGCCAACGATGGCACTTGTTTGACGTTGAAAGTTCAATGTCTAGTGAGCGTCAATTAAAATTGACCTCTTTTTTAAAAAGTGCAATAGAACAAGAACAGTTTAGCTTATTTTTCCAGCCTCAAGTTGACCTTAGAACAGGAAGAGTATTTGGCTCTGAAGTGTTAATTAGGTGGTTGCAACCTGATCTTGGCTATATACCACCCGATGAGTTTATACCGATTGCTGAGTCATCCGGACAAATCTACGAGATCACCGAATGGGTGGTGGAGCAGGCGTTAAAATACCAAGCTCAGATCACGAAGCAAATTCCTGAGCATGTAATTTCTATAAATGTCTCGGGACGAGATCTAAGCCGCCGAGAATTATCAGTGCAGCTCATCACGCTTATCAATGAGTTATCACTGGCACCGTCGCAAATAATGATTGAAATTACAGAGTCTGTGACGATTGGTAATGAAACTGAGCTTAAAGGTATGCTTGATGATTATCGTTCGATAGGAGTCAAAGTTGCGATAGATGATTTTGGCACGGGATACTCATCGCTTGCTTACTTGAGTAAATTGGGTTTTGATGAATTAAAAATCGATAAAAGCTTTGTAATGGATATAGAAACCTCAAAAAGCAATCAAACTATCTGTAAAGCAACGTGTGATATGGCACATAGTTTGGGGTCAAAAGTGGTGGCTGAAGGTGTCGAAGACATCAATAGCTATATTCGCTTGCAGGCTTATGGCTGTGACTACGCTCAAGGTTATTTTATTTCTCGGCCGTTACCGTTTAATGAGTTTTTAAGTTGGCTGGAAAAAGTTAACTCTGCTTCTGATATAAAATCGTTCCTAATTCGCTAAAGTAGCGATGAATTATCTTTGCACAGTGCGCTCTGTGTCTTTGGAGTGGATAGATCCCCAATTTCTCTTGCTCAGAGCCTTTTATGCCTCCTGCGAGAAATGAGTTTTCAATGTCGTCATGATAGGCAATCACCGCTTCAAACATCCGTGCAGTGAGTTCTTCTGGCAGCGCGTAGTAGACTTGTTTATTTGCTTTATCAGCAAGCTTAGCGACATGAAAATACTCATTTGGCTGCGCTTTGCTCTCAGTCAGTAGCACGGCAGCATAAAAATCAGATAAGATATTATTGAGAGGGTGAGCGATTGTATTTGTGGATAAAAGCCATGCTGAAGATGCAAAAGCCTGTGTTGGCTGTTTGATCAAATGTTGACAAATATAGTGGTCAAAAGCGTGCCACCACTCATGGGCAAGTGCACCACCACCGGCGTTTTTTGCGAGTGCAAGTGTTCTAGCGGTTGGAGCGTAATGTGCTTGTACTCCTGGTCTTCCGCCTGTTCCAAAGGCAAAGTTCAAGGTTCCTCTTAGCCCTATTACTGTAGGTGGAACCCCAAGAATTTGTGCTAGATCGGCAAGGGAGTCATAAATCAAGTTTGCAGATAAGCGTGACTCCTCAGGCGTTACCCAGCTGCCAATAGTCATGGTTTTGAATCCGAAAGTCAGCTTTATTTCGCTAAAGTCGACCTGATCGCCAAAGCGATAATCTGGACCATTACGACCATATCCTTGGTGCAATCTTGAGCGTTTTGTGTTCTGGCTCATCGGTAATTCAATATCTCGCTTTTACGTCGACAGGCATTAATTTCATCTGCTCTTCGACCATGCCTTTTTGTAATGTATAAAGTGCATCCACATTACAGGAGTCAATGAGGTTAAGAAAATGCGCTGTAGCCTCCAAAGTTGATAAACTGTACTTATGCTTTGATTTTCTGATGGTGTATTCGCTGGCGTCAACTGTATCAAATTTGAGACTTGGCAAATGGTGTAGCCATGGATTTAATTGATAAAGTTTGGTCGCTTTTTTCCAGGTTCCATCGAGGACAATAACAGCATGTAAGTTAGCGTATTCATCGCGTTGTTGAACCAGCGATTGAGCTTGGTCATTAGGGTAAAGCAGCGCGACGTGTTTTTGTTCGCAATATGCTTTTAGATTATCGAAGTCTCGTTCATTTTCTCCAACCACTATTTGTATGTTACGTAATTGCAAAGCGAGTAACTTTGCGGTGTTTTTTGCTACTTTTGCCTCGCTCGGATGCTGCATAACAACCACTTCAATTGAGTTATCTATTAATTCACCGATATATGAACAAACACAGGTTTGAAGGGGAAAGGCACAAACAGGACAAGTATTACGCTTCATAAAGACAAAAAGTTTTAAAAAAGATGGCATATTTTACCATATCTATTGCGTATTTACTTTGCACAAGAAACTAGATTTGGCTAGCATAAGTAATAGCATATAAAATTTAAGGAAAATTATGAGCATCGTAATAGATGAAAGCGCCTTAGAAAACATGCAAATGTTGCTAGGGGAGCAGTTTGAAGACACCGTTCATTTTTGTTGTTCGGAATTTGAGCGTTTGGCATCGGAATTAATGTTAAGTTTGAATCACGACCAAGAGGCTGCTATTCGTCATGCTCATAGCTTAAAATCTAACGCAGCTCAATTTGGGGCGTCTAGCTTGAGCGACCTAGCAAAAACCTTAGAACATGCACTAATACAAAACGATCAGGGCGTTGTTGACAATGCGATCCAAGAGTTATCTTCCCAAGTTGTAGGTTCAAAATCTAAGCTAGAGCAATGGTTGAGTGTCAAAACATAGCTAAACGGGGTATAGGTCGGTGATACGACCTCTTTTTCCTTTTTGGGCCAGAATGTTCAGCCCGCGTCGTTCTAAACAACGTGTTTAGTTATATTTTTCGCTTAAAAATCGACAGAGCATTAATGCCACGCATGGTATCGCTCAACGCCAAGTCAGATTATTACCATTACATCCTAAATATTGCTTGCTGAGGTTGAAACAACATAGTGCTCAGCTTTGGTCATTGCCGTCAGTCAGTACCTGTCTAATACTATGTATCTTGTAGTAATTTTTACCACACAAAAAGTGATTGCCAGCGTAGCATTAATACAGCATTGTGATATATGCTTGAGCAAATTGAGGGGGGAATAAATGCTACAAATAACAAAAAGTAATAAATTAAACGGGGTAAGTTACGACATTCGTGGCCCAGTTTTAGAGCAGGCAAAAAAGATGGAAGATGAGGGCATGAAAGTGCTCAAGCTAAATATTGGTAACCCTGCTGCGTTTGGCTTTGATATGCCAGAGGATATGCACCGAGACATTATAAAGAACCTTTACTCGGCACAAGGATACTGCGACTCGAAGGGGTTATATTCTGCCAGAGTGGCTGTCTATCAGTACTATCAACAAAAAAGCTTCCCGAATATAAGCGTCGATAATATTTTTATTGGTAACGGTGTTAGTGAGCTAATTCAAATGACGGCACAAGCGTTACTTAATGATGCAGATGAAGTGCTAATTCCTGCACCAGACTATCCACTTTGGACAGCTGCAGTGAAGTTATCAGGAGGTGAACCGGTTCACTACCTTTGTGATGAGCAACAAGATTGGTTTCCGGATATTGAAGATATAAAAAGTAAAATCACAAGTAAAACAAAAGCACTTGTCCTTATTAATCCAAACAATCCCACAGGTGCAGTTTACGATAAGGCGCTTCTTGAATCTCTCATTAATATCGCCAGAGAGCACAAGCTTTTACTGCTAAGTGATGAAATATACGAAAAAATTCTTTATGACAATGCCGAGCACTTTTCGATAGCTAGTTTATGTGACGATATTCCAGTGATCACGTTTAATGGTCTTGCCAAAACATATAGAGCTGCGGGGATCCGCATGGGGTGGATGGTATTAAGTGGGAAACTTTCGGTTATGCAAGATCTCACCACCGGACTTGAAATGTTGGCCTCCATGCGGCTTTGTGCAAATGTGCCTGCGCAGTTTGCAATTCAGCAGGCGCTAGGTGGGATCCAGTCTATCGATCAGCTTGTAGAACCCGGGGGACGATTGTATGAACAGCGTGATATTGCGTTCAATGGCCTGAATGACATTGAAGGGATAAGCTGCGTGAAGCCCAAAGGCGCACTGTATGCTTTTCCCAAGGTAGACATGCAGCGCTTTAATATTAAAAATGATGAACGTATGGTGCTGGATTTACTAAAAGAAGAAAAAATCTTGCTGGTTCATGGACGAGCTTTTAATTGGCCAACAGCGGATCATTTTAGACTGGTGTTCTTACCACATAAAGACGATTTAGTGCCTTCAATGGAGCGAATAAAGCGCTTCTTTGCTCACTATCGTCAGTAAAGCATAGAAGTGAGTTAATACCACCTTATTTTAAAGGAGTAAATCTGGCATGAGGTGTGTTAAAAATTTCTTATTTAGAACAACTAAAGAGCAATTTTTTGCCTCAAAATAGATTATTTACGTAACCTGAGACTCGGGTAATTAGCTAACTAACTCATACTTTGCAGAACGCATTTTACAAACGATAAAAAGCTCGGAAAAGTTTCCGAGCTTTTTGGTGGGCTAGTAATGTAAATGTATTTTTAGAACTAAAATTCGAAGAGGGGTAGTTCACCCCAATCCAAACGAAATGCTCAGAATTTAATTGGTGTTAGATTTCAACTCAGTTGTTACCTTTGATTGCTCATGCCCGTCTTTTTTGAGCCACTTGCGACCAAGGCGTTTAATATCCTCCAGCGCAACATACTGACATGGAATAAGCACCAATGTGATCACTGTGGCGAAGAGTACACCAAAGGCCAGCGAAACAGCCATCGGGATCACTATCTTAGCCTGTAAACTAGTCTCCATAATGATAGGTACCAAACCGATAAACGTGGTAAGCGACGTTAAGAGAATCGCTCTAAAGCGTTTGCAGCCGGCTTCAACCGCTGCATCTTTCAAGCTAGTTCCTGCATCGCGTGCTTTATTGACGAAATCGACCATAACGAGGGAGTCATTCACCACGACACCAGCAACTGCGATGATCCCAAAGAAAGATAGGCTACTCATGGTCATCCCTAAAACCATATGACCAAATACTGCACCAACTACTCCAAATGGGATAACCGACATGATAATAAGTGGTTGTGAGTAAGAGCGCAGTGGTATTGCGAGTAAGGCAAAGATGATCATCAACGAGAGCGCAAAATCGCGAATTTGCTCGGCAACACTATCCATCTCTTCTTGAACTCGCCCAGCAACAGCACTTTGTACACTTGGGTAATTTTTGAGTAAACTAGGTAAGTATTCATCACGAATTTGTTTAGCAATTTCAAATGGCTGAGCTACTTCTGTATCTACTGAAGCCCATACGTTGATAGTGCGTTTGGCATTCTCGCGACGGATACGGTTAACACCATCCACGAGTTTTACATCAGCGACTTCAACTAACGGAACTTCAGCGCCTTGTGGTGTTAAGATGCGAACATCTTGGATGTCACTGATTGTATCACGATGTTCTTTTGGATAACGGATCATCACTTTAATCTCTTCACCATCGCGTAAGATACGTTGAGCTTCAAGACCATAGTAACTGAAGTTAACCTGAGAGGCGACGTCCGCCAAAGTGAGCCCAAGACTGTAGGCCAGTGGCTTAAGCTCTAACTGCACTTCATCGGTTGCAGATTGCATCGAGTCGTTAATGTCACCAACCCCTTCGATGGTGGCTAATTTATCTTTTAATTTAGCAGCGACTTCTTGTAGTGCAGCCTTTTCTCTACCTTCTAATCTAAAGCTAATATCGCCGTCATCACGTCCACCATTCATAATACTGTCTTGAATGTTTAACGACTTCACTCCAGGCAGCGTGGGCATTGCATCACGCCACTTAGCACTCAATGCAAAAGTGTCGATTGGACGAGCGTCTGGTTCAACCAAGATAACCATGATGTTAGCACTGGTACGGCCATTCATATTGACCATATAATCACGGATCATCTTTTTCCCATATTCAGCTTCGATTTCTTTATCAACACTGAGCACCATCTGTTCTATCTTTTGGATCGAGTTCAAAGTTGCTGTTTCTGATGACGATAAGTTCATATCAATAGAAATTCTTGGAAAGTCGTGTGGAATTTTAGGGTTAGCAACAAACTTAACTAAGCCACCAGCAAACATTCCTGCACTGACAATAAGTACAGCCAAAAATCCAACAATGACGGTATAACGGTAATGGATACAGCGGTTAATAAAAGGTCGATAGCTGTTTTCGATAAGACTTTGTAAGCCACGATCCATCTTTTCTCTTAACCGATGAAACGGGTTTTTTGGGTTGCTAGGTTTGTCCTTCATTGCTGCTAAGTGGGCAGGTAAAACTAGCTTAGATTCAACCAAAGAAAACAACAAACAAAGAATAATAACGCCACCAATGGCTTTAGAAAATGCAGCTGTTGGTCCTGTTGCTAGGGTTTGTGGCAAAAATGCAGCAACTGTTGTCAGTACTCCAAACGTTGCAGGAATTGCGACTCGCTTCACTCCTCGAACAACATTATCTAAGCTATGGCCATGCTTTTCGATTTCTGCGTGAGCGGACTCACCAACAACAATGGCGTCATCGACTACTATTCCTAACACGAGGATAAATGCAAACAGTGAGGCTAGGTTAATTGTGACGTCTAAAAAGCCAATAGGCATCATTAAAAATGCCCCCAAAAAACTCACTGGCAGCCCCATCATAACCCAAAATGCTAGACGAACACGTAAGAATAGTGCAAGCATTAACATAACCAATACGCCACCAAGCGCCATATTCTCTAGCATCATGTTAAGGCGGCCATTTAGGTAGTAGGTCAAATCAATAAATGGTTCTAGTTCAACACCTTGTGGTAAAGCGCCTTTTTTAGCCTCCAAATAATTTTTTATCACAGAGGCGACTTTGGTAATGTCTTGATCTTTAGAGGCACTCACCTCAAATACAAGAGAATTTTTACCATTGTATTTCGAGTACTGTAAACCTTCTTCAAAACCATCATTAATGATGGCTACATCACCTAAATAGACTTGCGCGCCATCCGGTAGAGTCAACAGGGGGAGCTTTCTAAATTCATCACCACGATATGCTTGGTTTTCGACGCGCATCGAAATATAACCATTTTCAGAGCGGATTTGTCCTGCGGACATGTTTGCTGAAAAGTTTTTGACGGCATCAGCAACGGCTCTAAAGCTCAGCCCATATTCACGCATTTTATCGGGGCTTATCTCTATTGATATTTCGTAATCCAGTCCGCCATCAAAGCGCACTAGGTTAACACCTGGGAGTGATAGCATCTCCTCGTGAATACGATTACCCAGTTCTTTGAGATCATGAGGAGTGAGATCGCCATTCAATGATAGCCACATCACCTCTTGTGTTGCTTTGTCATGGCGAACAATAGGGCGCTCCATACCCGACGGGAATGTTGATACAGCATCAACTTGCATTTTTACTTCATCAAGCACCTCTTTGGTGTCGTACTGTTCGTCCACTTCTATCCATGTTTGAGAGTAACCTCGGTTTGAGTAAGTAATTAGTCTTTTTATCCCTTCGAGTCCTTCCATGGATTCCTCGATTTTTATGGTGATACCTTCTTCGACTTCTTGAGGTGCTGCACCAGGGTATACAGCTTGGACACTAATCCAATTACTGTCGTATTGCGGAAACATCTGCTTGCGAATTGAGAATGCGGTGAGCAGTCCTCCTACGATAATAAAAATCATCAGTAGGTTGGCAGCGACAGGGTTTCGTGCAAACCAAGCTATTAGGCCTTTTTCTGTGCTTAGCATAATCACTTACTCCTCTTTAAGTGCCAGTTGTGTGTTAGCACTTTGCATGACAGCATCATCTATGCGTAACTGCATTCCCTCTGAAGGGTAGTCTAGGGCTGAAGTGATAAGTTGTTGACCAGCGCTAACGCCATTATCTACGACGACCATACCGTTATATTCACGGATGATGTTGAGTTTTTTATAGCTGAGCTTATCTTGGTCATCGAGCGTCGCTACGCGCCCAGATTTAACTAAGTGGTGAGGGATAAGTGTTGCATTTTCAATTAATAGACCTTGAATTTCAGCATTAATGTAAGCACCAAACCGAAGTGGTTTTAGCAAATGACTGTAGGGTTGCTCAACTTGAGCCACAAGGTATGTCATCCGACTTTTGTTATCTATTACTCCTTCACTGCGGACAATTTGTCCTTTCCAGCTCATAGACTGACCAGCCACGTCGGCGGTTAACATTACTTCAGCGCCTACGCCTTGTTGAGGTAGGTATTGTAGCTCTTTGTCTGCTACAGGGAGTCTAACTTCTGCGACAGCAGTAGCATTTAGCTTACCAAAACCATTACCTGGGTTTACTACACTACCAAGACTGACAGTACGAGACTCAATAATTGCATCGTAAGGGGCGCGGATATAAGTACGTTCTAAGTTGCGCTTGGCACGTTTTACCGCAGCCTGTGCTGCTTTAAAGCGCGCTAGCTTTTCTGCAAGCTGTGGCTTTCTTAAATAAAGCTCTGACGGGATCTTTTCGTTCGCGTTGGCGGTTATTCGTTGCCACTCAGCTTTGGCAACCTGCACTTGAGCTTGTTCTATTTCTAGCGCTGAACTTGCCTGTGCCAATGCAGCCTCGGCCTCAATAAGCGCAGCTTCGTAGTCATTAGGGTCGATACGCGCCAGTATATCTCCTTCTTTAACAAAACCGCCTTTTACAAACTTCTCATCAAGATCAATAACTTGACCGCTCACTTGAGCAACTAATTCGGTACTATACTTAGGTGCGACGACACCGTACGAGGAGACGTTAAGTCGAACTGGTGCAACTTCTATTGGTTGAACCTGCACCAGTGGATGAGTGATTTCCTCTGGTTTTTCTTCTGGAGGCTGTTTCATTGCAGACATGGCAACAGCCGCTGCAATACTCACCGCGAGAACGGCAACCGGTAGAATGATTTGTTTTTTACTAGCCACGTTAAAATCCTTCCTGTTGAATGATTTTTAATAATCCAGATTAACGGCTCTGGATCATCGATAAGCTTAAGAATACGCGAATAGTTATGTCGAGGTGTTTAAATCCTACGGGAATATGTAACAAAGCTTTGCGTACCTAAATTAATCGTTACATTCTAAGGCAGCGTCGCCTCTGGTTCTTAGGAAAATCTAAGATTATCAATCAGTAAGATAAATCATAACATCTCCTTTTTAATACTTTATTTTTAAACATAAAAAGGGTAAACGAGTTACTACGACGAAACCTGAATTATCAGATTTACTATTTTATAGGTTGGCGTTTGTTGGTTACGTATAAAGAGTTGATGAGTAAGAATTGAATGTACTAAAATATACATCAATTTTAAAAACCTCAGGTGGTGCAAGTATGCCGGTTGGTACATTCATAGCTACAGATAGTTCCCCGTGTATTGATAAGGTGGGAAAAGGGTGTGGCGCATGCTGTGTGGCACCGTCCATTACAACACCTATTCCAGGGATGCCCGATGGAAAGCCTTCAGGTGTTCGATGTGTTCAGCTAGATAATAATGATTTGTGTAAGCTATTTGGAAAACCAGAAAGGCCTAAAGTCTGCTTGGACTTCGATGTCGATATAGACATTTGTTTCAACAACAAAGAGCATGCGTATACATACCTCATTGAATTAGAGAGTTTAACAGGCTAGACAGGAATTGGTTTCGTCTCCTGTAACTAAAATCGTACTAGTGTAACCAGAGAATATACCGGCTTCTGTAGTATATTTAGTATTTTGCTCGCTATTGTGTCGTCTGTGTTTTACGTCAGTCTTACTTGCTTTTGGTAATCGAGCGCAGGATAGTAAGAGCTACCCAAGGTAGCTCTTGATTTTATGTTTTAATTGCCTCTAGTAAAAACTTGCGCGGCGCTATTATTATCTTGATATTGAATAATATCCGTACCATTTGCTGAATTGGCTTCGAGTACATCTAAAGATAAAGCTGAATTGGCTTGTGGCTTGATACGCTCACCTGTCCAACTCCACTTCAAGTTAATATGATCAGTACATTGATAAATAGTAACACTATCAAAGTCACCGRTGGCACCTGTGCTGTCAAGGCAGTATAGTGGATTATGTTGATTTCTGATAAACCCTGTTACCTCATCATATGCCCATTTTTGTCGTGCTGTGGTGTTACAATCCCATAACTGAACATTCAAGCCGTCATAGAAAGCGTCACTGCTTGGCTCAATACACTTACCGAGTGCCTTTATTTCGGTATATTGTTTATCAATGATCGCTTTGGGGCCATTTATAATGTCAATTTTGTCAAAGTTAAGCACTTTATGAGCAGTTCCACCACTTAACCTGATGGTGTTTGCTACTGTAGTATGATTAACATTGGCATCACCTTTTGCGATGGTGAGATAAGCTGTGGCATCATATTCACCACCTGAGCCGTTATCATTCCAATAAAAATGTGCTTGTCCGTCGACTAATAAATCATCGCGAACACATTTGATTGGCAGATTTGGACGACTTCTGTCGTGAGAGCGAACAGCCACATCGCCCAAGCAGGTATATCCGCTAGGAGCAACTGGGTGCCAAAAGGTGATATCGTATTTACCACCAGTTTTCCAATCATTCCACTTCCAATCATAACGAATTGGATCTGCCAATTTTCCTGAACCATCATCATAAACCACAATTGACTGACCTGGGTGGCGTGCATATCCAGAGGCATGAGGGCCATCTGCGGCAAAGGCTGGGGTATCGCCAAGCATATACCAATTTGCACCAGGAAGCTTAGGACGGTAGATGGCTAAGTTTAATCCGGCATCCGTATCTTCATCTGAATAATTGAAAGTATAATCGGTGACAATCGCCGCTTTTAAAAGTGACTCTTGCGGCGTCTCGTCGCTCAGCGCGATGCGGTCTTCTCCACTTAACCAGTGCTCGCCGTGACCTTTTGAGTAGTTAACCCAGTGATCGGTCAAAGCCGAAGCCATTTTTAACGACTCGTTTTGCTTAGACGTTTTTGGCACTGAGAAGCGGAAATCATCACCAAATTCACTTTGACATTGAGATTCACCTGTAGACCAAGGGCCGGTGGCAGTAGTGATTTTCCATTCTCCTTCTGGGTTTTCGCAAGCGAACTTAAAACTCAAGCCGCAGCTATCATCATAAAATCTACCTTGATGGCTCACAGCACAAGAGACGTTGTCAGTGCCACCCGTACCCGCAATAGCATCAGGTTGATTTTCCGCCCAGCTCCAAACTGCAGCCTTCATACGAGCATCATTTTGCGCCGATAACCAATCAAAGCCGAACCACGTGCCACCACATTTTGATCTACCGCTCACTTCGTTTGGGCGTATATGAGTATCGGGTGTTGGATTATCTTCGTCTCGCTGTTCAAAAAACAAGGAAAACTTACCCTCGCCAGCATGTTTAGAACAGTTACTCCWAGGACCTTCATTACCTTCTTCTATGCCATTGTATTGAAACATCCATTCTTTTGAGATGTCACTCTTGTCCGCTGACCATCCGAAAAATAATATTTGCTTACCTAAATCTAATAGATGTTTTGGTGTGAGGTCTGAAGGGATTGAGCTATAGCGACCCTCTGGACGGTACACAATATCGCCAATTTGCATCTGTATACCTTCACGGAAATATACCCAATCTTCAGTTTCTAGATTGCCATTTTCTATCTTAATAAGTAGCACTTGGTCTGGATTAGCTTTCGCCCATGTTGCGATTTCTCGTAGTGCGGTATCAAAGTAGATATACTCGCTAAGAGTACCGGCTGCTGTACTACAGCGACCTGAACTATGGCATAGATATAATGCACCGTACTCAACGTCGCGGGTGCGATAAATGTCGAGTTCTAAAATTCTTGCTCCAGCATTAAGCTGTGCTGTAATACTGATATCTTGGTTTTCATAAAGTTTTAAATTATAAGCATTTGAACTGTACGAATTATGAGTACCAGCATAAATACCATCAACTAACGGTACTTGCTTCTGTAACCGTGATTGATGGCTTAGCGCATCACTTGCCCAATCTGCCATAACTGGCGTTGCATTAGATAATGCAAGTGCAATAGCTGATGTCAAAATTGGTTTTTTCATATTTACTACTCCTTCCGTTAAATAACAAAAAATAAACTTTTAATTAGCATTTTCAGTTTTGATGTTGCCAAATTTTGCCGCGCTCGTCTGTCAAGTTATGTCGTTTGCTGTCGTTAATTGTAAGCATTAACCTACTGATATTTTTAATTGTTTGCTTTTGTCTTTTGCTCTGTTTTTCGCGTTGCCTTGATGATAAAAAAAGATGCCTGCTTGTTAATTTTTTGAGTTTTCAGTGGGGCATGTGATTTTAGAATTTCAATTTAGAGGGGATAACCTTGAGAAAAATAGTTCCACTTTATTTACTCGTTATGTCTGGACATAGCTGGGCTAATGACGATCAAGTTTGTTTGTACCGTGATCCTGGTTTTAATAACTTAATGGGGTGTTATGGTGTAGGCGCTTACAATGATATGAATGAGAAAAACGAAGTGTCATCCATAAAAGTAGGTAAAAATGTTGCCATGTCTGGTTTTGAGCGTTCCCATCAGCGGGATGATTACTTTACTAGTTTTGTTAGTATTAAAGAGCTTGGGGAGTATGACGATGACATGGATTCTTTTGTTGTATTTAATAAGCCAAGCCAACATTTTGCATGTCTTTGGCAGCATCCAAATCAACGCGGTACCGCATTTTGTGCCGCGGAGGGTCAGTCAGTATCAAATCTTAATCGCTTTAAGAATGAAACTTCATCGGTGAGTATTCATGGCGATGTAAAAATTATCGGTTATGAACGAGCTAATTTTTCTAGTTCGACAATGACTATGATGTTACCTGTAGCCGAGATGAGTTCCTTTAACGATGATATAGATTCATTTAAAGTAATAAAGCGCAGTAGTAATAACTTCGCTTGTATTTGGCAGCATCCAAATTACCGTGGCTCTGCACAATGCGCAGAGGCAGGGGAGAGCGTTAGTAACCTGACTAACATGATTAATTCTAATTCGTCTTTGCGGCTTTCTGGAGAGGTGACGTTTACGGGATACTCTCACTCAAACTTTAGTGGCGAGAGCTTTACCAGTTACGAAGATATCGCCGAATTTGGTGAGTTTGATGATGATGTTGACTCTTTTAAAGTAGCACACCGCCCAAGTAATAATTATATTTGTCTGTGGGAACATCCAGAATATCGTGGAACTGCATTTTGTGCCGCTGAAGGTGAGCAAGTGTCAAATATGCATCGCTTTAAAAATGGCACTTCTGCTATTTCGATGCACGGCTCTGGGATTGGTTTAAAAGGTTTTAGCTATGATGACTTTAGAGGCGTGACTTTTGAAACTGATTATCCTATTAGTAAAATGTCTCACTTTAATGATGAAATAGATTCGTTCCAAATTGTTTCTGGGGTTTTTGGTATTGATAAAAAACGCTGGATGAGTGAAATATATCAGCATATCAAAGACAAAAAACTCTCACAAATTGTGATCCCCGGAACTCACGATAGTGGTTCTTATGATATTGAACAAGGCAACCCTTTGGTGAAAAAAGAGGATATTTTCACCAAGGCTTACGAGCTTGGTTTTGAAGAAATAGTGTTTAACTGGGATAAGACTCAGACTGATGACTTTAAAGCCCAACTAGAAGCCGGTTTTAGATATTTAGACTTACGCGTTGCCGGCTTGCCTCAAGCTGATGGCAAGCTAAAATATGTGTGGTTTCACAGCGCAGCTGGAAGCAATGATTTAACCACATCGCTGCAACAGATAGCTGACTTTGCCAGTAATAACCCCGATGAAATTGTATTGTTAGAAATGAGTCGTTTTCATAAACCAGGTACTGGCAGTAATAAAGTTGATGGTATGACTGAAGTTGAAAAACAAGCGTTTTTTAACAAGGTTGTGTCAGTGATGGGTGACAGAATGGTGACCAAAAGTTCACTTGCCAACAACTTTAACCCTACGGTTTCGCAGTTACTGTCGACCGGTAAGAATATCATGGTGATGATTTCTGGTAATACGAGTAACAACCCTCATGATGACAAGTTCTGGACAAATGGCTTTCGATATAAATTTAAAGGTGAAACAAACCCTGAAGGCCTATTTAACGAGAGACTTGGTAAGTTACAAGAATATTTACAAGATCCACAAGATACCATGAGCTATATGTCCGCCGCTGTCACACCTGATACGGCAAATATTATTGGTGGCCTACTGCGAGATCCTGGATCTGTTGGCATGATCACCGGTATGTGTAGTGCAGGGGCATTTGCAACGGGACCATTAGCGCCATTAGCAGCTGCTGTATGTGGATTAGCAGCGCCAGCGATGCCCACTTTTGCGGCCTCAATGAGTTTTGAGGGTACGGCGAGCAACTTGATTGAGATGGCTAAGAAAGCCAACCGCGAAGGGATGGATTCCCGTAACAATGATTTATATACTTCTTTGCCTTCGGTTCATCATCAAGGTATCAATGACATGCTGCGTTGGTATGTTACCCGAGGCTATCCACTAAACGTGTTTGGTGTTGACGATTTTACCTCAAGTACAGGTGTTGAAACTGCAATTAAAGCCAACATGGGTGGCTTAAAACGCCGAGTTGGTGTGTTCTTCCAAGGTGACGGAAAAGACGGGTACTTATCATATACCGATGCTTACACCACTACTGGAGGGATTGACGGTAAGTTCTGTACAAGCCATCAATTGCGTTACAGTGTCCGTTCTGGCGGTATTATTTTGGTGAATGATACCCGTATAGGTGATGGTAAATATGTTGAGTTTGAGCGCGGTCAATTCCCACCAGATGCAGAGGTGCGTATTCAAGCTTCAAGTCCAGGTGCCGGTTGGCATAACGTGAGTAAACGAGATGGGACGGTCTGGCGTAATATTGAATCCATGATTGATAATCGCCAAGACGTGTATGTACGTGGTGCCGACCAAGGGTTCGGTTACGGAAAAGCGTGGGCCAGTGATGATTATCGTGCCCATGTAAATTGCTTTGGTAATATTGTTGGCAGTCCCAGTGACAGTGAAGACAACCTAGGATATGCCGGCTGGTAACATAGCCATATGCAACTAAAGTTTAAACACTTTGGCTTCAAAGGGGTGATAGACCCAGACTCATAACTGGGTCTATCCTTTTACTGTTGGGGTCGCTTACACTGCTGCTGTTAACTCTGCCATTCTTTTGGACTGAGGGTGTTGTGCACCGACACTCTACTCCTTGGGTGTTTTACATCATAATGACTCATTGCTTGTAAAGAGTATGCGTCATGGATCCAGCGTATGTCACGAACTGTGTGAGCTTTTTGGGGGAGTTACACTTTGAGTGCTCAATAGCTGGAATTACTTTGCACTCTGAATCATAAATATAAAATATTATCACTTTAAACGTGGTTGAGAATTTAACTTTCCATTAAGAACCAACTGGTTGAATTATTTACTTGAGCTTTTTGCTCTAAATTCAAACTATTTATAACACTTTATAACAGTTGTGCTATTTACAATATGATTTAATGCAAATGTTGCATTAGATAAAATATTACAAAAAGAGGGATTAATGAAAATACATATTACTGCGTCGTGCCTTATACTACTTACTATTCTTGTAGGCTGCGGTGGCGGCAGCGATAAAAATAAAAAAGTTGAAGAGGTGGATGTGAAATCGGGAGTTGATACGACTACTGATAACACGGTGAACGTGACTGAGAGCATCCTAGGTATTACCGCCATCAATATGACGAACATTGAATTAGACCATAACTACCACTATGTGAAGTCAGTGGGTGGCTCTCATACTGAAGTTAAGCGGACTACGTATAGTATCATGCCATACGTTACATCAGGTGGTGTGTTTTTACCTAAAGTAAATGAAACAGTAAAGTTCACCTTAGGCTTTCCTGGCCAAAATAAAGTCAGCGTGACAACAAACAACGCAAACAATAAAGAGCAACTCACGTCGGGCTTTAGCACAGCCTTTAACGAACAAATCGATGATACATCTACTCTTTTGGTCACCTATCACAACGGTGAAACCGAGCTATCTCAGTCGCTTATTCATACCAATTTTGAGCCATCCTCACAAAGCGCTATTGTTGTAGATGCGTTCGATTTATCAGAAAATGCAACATTGAATTTGGAGGGTAAATGTGCTGATGGCCAAAGTGCARACTTAGTGCCTGGTGACTCTAATATTCACCATATTGTTTCGTGCAAAAATAATTCAGAACTGGTGTCGCTAACTGCAAAGTCAGGTTCAAATAGTGTTGTGATAGATTATAAATTTATCCTTAATCACCGTTATACACTGCTATTGGCAAAAGATCACGAGAAAAGCATTATTAGTACACTCATTAGTAAAGACTCATTCTAAGTTTTAGATTTGGATAGAATAAGAGCTAGTTGATTGTACTTACATGTAATCAAAGATTAGCCTTTTACTATGATAGAGATTGAAGAGTAGCTAAGCGCGAGCACTGACGCTAAGTTACTCACCCTATCTCTACATTCAAGCATAAAAAGCCATACTCCTTCGTAGAAAGCTATTCAACTTAGCTCTTTAAAGTGGACAACTATATGAATACCAAACAACTGACAGCGCTATCACTGCGGGTGGTGGCAATATGGATGCTGATCCAGGTATGCATGAACATGCCCGGAATCATTAATTATTTTTTAACCAGTGGAGTAGACGAAGTAACCGGCAACGACGGCTTTGCGTATTTAGCTGTGGTTTCTTCCTCTATCTTAAGTGGCCTTATCTGTGCTTATTTTATTTTTAAGATTTCAGGCAAGATAGCACAGCATATTGATGATGTAGACGCAAAACCGTTTAATAAAAATGCAGAAGCATTTTTGATCCAGCTTGTCGGGCTGTATTTCTTAGTTGATTGTGTTAGTACATTACCAAGTGAAATATACTTTGCGTTTTTTAGTGCAATTTCGAGTACTGCRGCTGACAGCTTTTGGATATCAGGAAGCGTACTTCAGTCAATGATTAGCTTTGCTATGATATTTAAACCCAATCTTTTCATTACCGTTTTTAGGTCGTCTGCTACTAAATGAGTGATTTTGGGGGAGCGGTTATTAGTCTTGAGCATGATGTGAGATTTATTTGTAAGGGGCTAGCTGAATGTTGTAATGCTTTGTATTTGCTCATAGCTAATATTTCACTCATTTCTAAACGTGCTATCAACAATTCAATTATGCGGCAACCAGGTAAAGGCTCACGCTGCCCATCACAGACCCTCAAGAAAATTAGAACACGGGAAACATTATGAATACTTCTATCTTGATTGTTGAAGATGACTTTGAAATGGCTGAATTGACCGCCATGTTATTAGAGTCAGAAGGATATCAATGTAAAATTTGCACTGATGGTGAGGAGGCTATTGCACAAGCTAGAGTGCATACTCCTAATGTGATTTTATTAGACTTGATGTTACCAGGTAAATCAGGTCTTGAGATATGTAAAGAGTTGCGGTGCTTTTATCAAGGCGCAGTGATAGTGCTAACGGGCCAGGATAATGATATTTCTGAGGTTGCGCTACTCAAAGCCGGTGCAGACGATTACATACTAAAACCATTAAAGCCTCTTGTTTTAATTGCACGTATCAGTTCTATTTTAAGGCGGCTAAACGAGGTGAACAAAGAGGTTGGTCGGTGCCTTTCAGTAAGCGGATTGAATATTTTCCCGGATCAAAGAATAGTGACTTTAAGCTCAGGGCAAGTACTCGATTTAACTTCCGCAGAGTTTGATGTATTACACCTCCTTGCAGAAAATGCTGGTAGCACAGTATCTCGTGATCAATGTTCTATGTTGGCAAGAGGTATTGAATGTGATGCTCAAGACCGCTCAATAGACATGCGGGTATCAAGTCTCAGAAAAAAACTCTCCACAGCGCTTATCGGCGATTCGATCATTGTTACAGTGAGAAATAAAGGTTATATGCTCGCAAAGACATAGCGTTAAGACCATAAGTTAGATATGCCTCTTTCAAGTTTATGGGGTAATAAATTTAATTGGCGTTATTGAAGGTGTATTAGGTTGAATAGGCGCATACATATATTCTGGCATTTCTTTTTTTGGATCTTATTGGCTCTGATCAGCATTTTACTTATTACCATCTGCTATTTTACAAATGTAGATGAAAAATATGCCACAAAGGCTTTTGTTATCGACATACAAAAGATATCAGTTGAGGTATTACAAGAGCATGATCCGGTCGCGCGCTCTCAAAGTAAATGGAACTATGACATTGATGGTCATGGTTTTTATGTTTGTTTTCTTGATGATGACAATCTGCAAGAGTACAAGCGTAAATTGACCTATTTAGAAACGCTAGAAGGGGTAGAGGTATATACTAGCGATGAGCTGGACGTACTTGTAGCAATTCAAACACGAGTAATTTCAAATCGTTCGCTCGTGATTAGAGAAATTAGTACGGCTCAAGAGCCTCATTTACTTACTGAGTTTCAGAAAAAGGAAGAGGAATTTCATCAACAAGAAGAAATGCTTTACGCAAGATTCCAGCTTACGGTACTGATTGCTGGGATCTCAGCACTTGCACTAATACTTATGTTGTTACTGCTATGGTTGAAACGGATACTTAAGCCAATAGAGCTTGCCAGCCATGACTGGCGTGCAGGTAAGCTTCAAACACGCATTCAAGCACAAGTACCAGAGCCGCTTTTCTCACTTGCACAGACGATGAATAAAATGGCTGAGGATATTCAGCAGATGATGGAAGAGCAGCAGGTAATGTCCTACGCCATGTCTCATGAATTGAGAAATCCTCTCAATGGCCTTGCACTTGCGATAGAGGTGATTACCCGTAAGCATGCTTTTTTAGAAGATGATACTGCTTTCTTTCAACTAAAGCGTTACGCTAATGAGCTAGAAGGTTTGTCGCTCAACATTCTTACACTAGCACGTGTGTCAAGCTCGCAGAGTAATGAGCGGCTCTCAATTTGTGATTTCTCTAATATCATTAAAGAGAGGATTAGATTTTTTATAGGAAATAACCAGCACATCCACTTTGACTGTAAAATATCAGATGAAATCAAATTAAAGGGCATACCGCTTTATTTTGAATTGATAGTGGATAATCTAATATCCAATGCAATTAGATACACTAGGACTCAGATAAAAGTAACACTTGCTCAAGTAGACAGCCTGATTAGCTTTGTAGTCGAGGATGATGGCCCTGGGATCCCAGAAGACTCAATTGACCATATCTTAATGCCATTTTCAAGGCTAGATTCTAGCAGAAATAAATCAAGCGGTGGCTTTGGATTGGGTCTTGCGATAGTAAATACTGTTTCAAACCGTTTAGGTGGAACAGTTCATATAGAAAATAAACGATATGACTCAGGGCTGGTAGTCTCCGTTACTATATCTGATTTAGAGTTTGAATGTTCGGGCAAGTAAGGCAAAACTATTTAGGCTGTTTTATGTTCGTCACTTTCACAAACGTACCTATGATAATCTTTAGATCCCGTGACATAGACAGCGTCAAATTTACAAGCCCTATACTTGGATCATACCTTCCATAGTCTTCATTTTGGTAGTAATTAAATCTACCATCACAGCTTGAAGAAGCACGGTATGAAAAGGTTTTATGCTAAGCGAAACCTTATTTTTAGAAAAAAACGCCCAGAGACTTACCTGCAAGCTCTGGGCTTAGGGAAAGGCTCAAGGTTGAGCCGTGCGCTAACTAAAAACACCTTCTAAGACTTTAGGGAGAAGTAGAAAGTAACGTTAAGTTTAGTTAACCTTTCAGCGTTTTTACAAATAAATGAACTATTTATTAAGTTTATAAAAAACATAGTGTTGCCTGTGATATTCTTAATCGATATTAAAAATATCAAAAGGGTATATTCAGGTTATACCCAAGTTATTAACAGGTCGTCTTTGATCAAATCACGCGGTAAACTATTTTTCACTTTGTTTTTTTGCCATTTACCCAGTCCAATGGCACTGCCACATAGCATTAGTACGACTTCTCCGGTCAGGGTTGTTGTTGTATCTAAACGGATGTCTTTGCCGTTGAAATAATCTCTGGCTTGAGTTTTTGTTAGTTCAAGTATGTTTTGTGTTGCGAGGTGGCCAAATGCGGTGGCAAATTCGTGTTCTAGCCTTATTCCATTTTTGTGAGTTGTACCCACTAGAATACCGATACGAGCATATTTTATCCGTGCTTGAATTGCATCAAAACCACTGGGAAAGAGCCATACTTCTTTGTCTCTTGCCATTAATGTACCTTGAAGCTCGCTGATACCAAATTGCTTCTTTAAAACACTGGAAAAGGTTTGAGCGGTTTTTTTATCAACGGGGTTAAAAGGAAATACGCCTTTTTTTTGTTTCGGATCCTTTGCAGGAACACTCATGATCTTCGTAAATTTGGCAATAAAGAAACCTTCGCTATCATAAACTTGAGGCCAGACGTGCAGATACCCCTCGGGTGTCACAGCATCTTCAGCACCTTCGAATAACGTTGCTAGACTCTCTATTGATACAGCGTCGGGGTAACTGTCTATCAGATATTGACAAACTTGTTGATTTTCTAAAGGCGTTAATGTGCATGTCGAGTAGACAAGGCTACCACCTGGCTTTAATGCCTGAAACGCACTATCAATCAGTTGTTTTTGTACGGCCGCAATTTCAACATTAGACTCAATAGACCAATTTTTTAGTGCATTAGGGTCTTTTCGTACAGTCCCTTCACCTGAGCATGGTGCATCCAATAAAATGTTGTCGAAACATTCGTGCATATAGTCACCGAAAATACAGCCATCAAAATGAGACAAGGCAACATTGTGTATTCCCATGCGTTTCATATTGGCCGCAAGCGCTTTTAAACGTGATGAAGATAGTTCATTGGCGACTAACACCCCATGTCCGCCCATATACGCTGCAAGTTGTGACGTTTTTGAACCTGGTGCTGAGGCCATATCGAGATTGATATCATTGTCAGTAATTGTGGTTTTGAGCGCTGTTGGCGGTAACATCGAGCTGGCTTCTTGAACATAGATACAACCACTTAAATGAATATCTGTATTACCAATCGCCAATTTCGCTTCTTCTATATCACTTCTTGTTATCCAAAAGCCTTCTTCACACCATGGGATAGGCTGAGCATGCCAGTCGTTCTCGCGACAATATTGCAAAAATTCAGTGATAGACATTTTCAATGTGTTCACTCTGATTGCTCGACGCAGCGGTGACTGACAGGTAGCAATAAAATCATCAATACTCAGGTGCGCAGGAAGATAAGTTTTTACATCATCTATGAAGTCGTTAGGAATATAAGTTGTTTTGTCCACGAGTAAACTCAGGTTGTAAGTTTTTCACTATTTTATACCAATTAGCTTGGAAAAATGCAGATTTGTTACCTACGTAGGCGTTTTTGAACAACCGGCTGACATCACTTGCAAATAGAGATAGAATGTTCGCGAAATATCGCGAGGTTTTGTATGTCTATTATTAAACATTTCTTGGCTGATCCCAAACTACTGTTGAATGCAGTGGGGGAAGGGATCTATGGTTTTGATTTATCTGGAAACGCCGTGTTTGTTAATCCCGCAGCGGAGCGAATGACGGGCTGGCAAAGTGCCGAATTGCTGGGCAAAAAGATCCATCAATACCATCATCACAGTCACGCTGATGGCAGTGAGTATCCCGCAGATGAGTGTAAAATATATAAAACGATGTTTGATGGTAAAACACGCCAAGTACAGCATGAGGTGTTTTGGCGAAAGGATGGTAGTTGTTTTCCTGTGGAGTATACGTCTACGCCTATATATAAAGATAAACAAATTATAGGTGCAGTCGCGATATTTCGCGATGTTTCACAGCAACACAATACGGAAAACGCATTACGCGAGGCATTAAATAAAGTTCAAGTACTTACCGAGCAGCTCAAAGATGAAAATGCTTACTTGCTAGAAACCTTAAATGAAAATTGGCAAGACTCCGGATTAGTCGGTAACAGCGATATCTTTCAAGCTATGTTAGCGCAGCTAGAGTTAGTGAGTAAGACCGACAGTACAGTATTGATTTTGGGTGAAAATGGTACTGGTAAGGAGCTAGTTGCCAGAAACCTACACCGCCTTAGTGAGCGGTCGTCACAGCCGTTTGTCAAAGTGAATTGTGCTGCATTTTCTCCCACATTAATAGAATCAGAGCTGTTTGGTCATGAAAAAGGGGCATTTACTGGAGCCAATGAAAAACGAAAAGGGCGGTTTGAACTGGCAGATAAGGGCACCATCTTTTTAGATGAAATAGGTGAATTACCATTAGAAGCACAAAGTAAGTTATTGAGAGTTTTGCAAGAGCGCGAGTTTGAAAGAGTAGGTGGGAGTAAGTCTATCCGAGTCGATATCCGTATTGTTGCTGCGACTAACCGCGATCTGCGGCAGATGGTTGAAGAGGGGAGCTTTAGAATGGATCTCTATTATCGCTTAAATGTTTTTCCTATTCGAGTACCTGCACTACGTGAGCGTATTGAAGACATCCCTGTATTGGCAAACAATATCATTATGCAACTCAATAAAAAGCTCGGTAAGCAACTAAAAGGTATTTCTAAAAAAGCACTCTATGCGTTACAAGGCTATGATTGGCCGGGAAATATTCGCGAGTTACAAAATATACTAGAGAGAGAGGCTATTTTATCTAAGGGGCGGTTGCTTGATTTATCTCAATCACTCAACCTATCTGAGCAAACAAGAGCAGAGCATGGTGTATTAACACTCGCGCAAGCCGAAGCCGAACATATTACAAGGGTACTTGATATGTGCAATTGGAAAATATCAGGCACAAATGGCGCAGCAGAGAAGCTGGGTGTACCGGAAAGTACGCTAAGGTCTAAAATGAAAAAGCTGAAAATTAGCAAAGATCCGTGATATTTCGCGGTTGTTCGTGATATTTCGCGATTTGATATTTTTGCTATTTTAAAAGTTGTTAATAATCAATTGTTTATAAACTTTCAGATTGGTCTGAAAGTTGCAATATAAACTTTGTGTATTACCAATGTAGCAAATAACATGAAGTTTGATATCAAAGAAGAAGACATGATCATTAAGCCCTACAAGCAAGAGGGGCCAATTTACGTCAGAGAGCAAAAAGGGTTTTTTCAAAAAATAAGGAGAAACCTAGGTTGGTTCTTAATGTTAACTTTCGTTCTTATTCCTTGGATCCCATATAACGGGCAACAGGCCATATTGCTCGATTTTGGTACTCAGCAGTTTAAGATCTTCGGAGCCACTTTCCTACCACAAGACTTTATGATTTTGGCATGGATTTTCATGGTAGGTGCGTTTGCGCTATTTTTTGTCACAACATGGCTTGGACGCGTTTGGTGCGGCTATACATGCCCACAAACAATTTGGATGCTCATGTTTACTTGGGTTGAACATCGAGTTGAGGGGACTCGCAACCAAAGAATAAAACTTGATAAATCAGATTGGGATAGCAAAAAAATCGCTAAAAAAACGGCCAAGCATGCTATATGGCTGTTAATTTCAGTATTCACTGCCACCTCCTTTATGGCTTACTTTATTCCTGCAAAAGAGCTATATCTGGACATGTTTACATTTCAGTGGAGTGGCCTTACCTGCTTTTGGGTATTTTTATTTGCATTTTGTACTTATGGTAATGCGGGCTTTCTGCGTGAAAAAATGTGTACCGTCGCATGTCCATACTCGCGCTTTCAATCCGTTATGTTTGATAAAGATACACTCGTTGTAACTTATGATAGCGGGCGTGGTGAAAACAGAGGTCGTCGTAAACGTAAGGATGATCCAAAGCAAAAGGGGTTAGGTGACTGTGTTGATTGTAACCTGTGTGTTGAAGTTTGCCCCGCTGGTATAGATATTCGTAATGGCTTGCAATATGAATGTATAAACTGTGGGTTGTGTATTGATGCGTGTAATGAAACGATGAATAAATTTGGTTATCAACCAGATCTGATCAAATATCAAAGCGAACACCAGCAAGCAGGTAAAAAATCTAATCCATTTAGGCTAAAAATTGTTGGTTATGGTGCGATCACGGTATTGATCATGGTTACTATGGTAATTTGGGCATTCAATCGTACACCGATAGAAGCATCCGTGATCCGTGACCGTAATGCACTGTACCGTGTTAATTATGAAGGGTTAGTAGAGAACCCTTATACCTTGAGTGTGATAAATAAAACACAGCATGACTTGACGTATACGGTAAGTTTAAAAGGATTGCCAAATGCCAAATTGACCGCACCGGTGACAACCCACATTGCTGGTGGAGATATGGCATTGATCCCAGTAACAGTGACAGCTGATGGTTATGACTTAAAAGGTAAGCGGCTCCCAATTCAATTTACGATTGAGTCGCAACAGGATGCAACGATTAGTATTACAAAAGATAGCTATTTTTATAAAAACTAGCACGATTTAATGAATTGAGTACTGATTGTATGAGCTACACGAGCTAGATAGATTTGCGAAGTGTGGCTGATACAACCACTCAAGGTGTTGATTTTCCCTATACCAATTTGACTAATCAGAAATCTAGTTGAGGTGAGTAATCCTATAACCGCCACATAAAAGTCTTGCTATGTCCTTCTTTAGCGAGTGCCTTTAGTGCCAGTTAAGTCAGGTTTGCTCTCTTATACCGATGCTGTATTACGCCGAACTGGTATTACACTCCCCCGACGTAATGCGCCCTCTAGTAGGGCGCTTTTTTATATGTGCATAAATGCACATCCAATCGCTAAATATCGCTATTTCTCTTCGTACTATTAGCGTTTACTATGTATGTTATTGAGAATGAGTTTTATTAGCTAAATTATGTTTAAAAATACACGTCAAAGATATGGGGTAATAGCCATCATATTTCATTGGCTCAGTGCTTTTGTAGTATTCGGCATGTTTTGCCTTGGCATATATATGGTAGAGCTAAGCTATTATGATCCATTTTATCGGGATGCGCTGTACATTCATAAAAGCGTTGGCATATTACTGTCCATATTGATACTACTGCGCTTGGTCTGGAAGTTGTTAAATCCCGCGGTTAAACCTTTAAGCGCAGCAACACCTCTACAAAGGCTACAAAACATTCTGGCGGGATGTGTTCATCTAGTTTTGTACCTAGGTTTAGTTACTTTATTTTTATCTGGATACCTGATCTCGACCTCTGATGGCAGAAGTATAGAGGTGTTTGGTTGGTTTTCCGTCGCAAGTGCAGGTGAGCTATTTGATCGTCAAAGCGATATAGCGGGCACTATTCACTTATACGTTGCGTGGGGGCTAATAGCTGTCGTTTTAATCCACATCTTAGGCGCCTTAAAGCATCATTTTATAAACAAAGATCAGACCTTAGCGCGCATGATTAAGGTTATGACTCCAAAAAAACATGAGGAATAACACATGAAAACACCATATTTAGCTGCTGGTATTGCAGCTTTGACAATGGCCGTGAGTGCCAGTGCTGCTGATTATACTATTGATACCAAGGGCGCACATGCGTTTGTTAATTTCAAGATTAAGCATTTGGGATATAGTTGGTTACATGGTCGTTTTAACAACTTTGAGGGGGAGTTTAGTTATGATGCCAAAAACCCAAATACCTCAAAGATAAATGTAGTCATTGATACAGCCTCTATTGACTCAAATCATGCAGAGCGTGATAAACACCTACGAGGCAGTGATTTTTTAAACGTGAAAGCACATCCAAAGGCCATATTTAAAAGTGAGTCCATCACGTTTAGTGACCAAACACACGCAAACGTTGTTGGCACTTTTACATTAAATGGGGTGACCAAAGAGATAGCTTTTGACGTTAAAAAAGTAGGAGAGGGTCAAGATCCATGGGGAGGCTATCGAGTTGGTTTTGAAGGCGAAACACAGCTAAAACTGGCAGATTACGGCATTGACTATGATTTGGGGCCGGCTTCCACACACGTGACTATTGGACTGCATTTGGAGGGGATCCGCAAATAATACGAACTAAGAGCTAGTCTTATTTAATTCATTTGTAATGATGTCATAAACCGCTTTGCTATCTACGCTAAGCGGTTTTCACTTATTAAAAACACTTGCCAATTGAGGTCTAAATTGCTCGGGTAGCCAGCGAGACATTGTCAATCTGTAGCGCTCGTCTTTACGTACACTCCCTAAAGCCAAACTAATTGCCGCGGCGTCTTCTTGACCTTTCGCATTTTTACTGCACCCAGCAAATCCTGTTGTTATTTGAGACGTAAGGTCAAGCCTAACCTGAGTTAACTCATCAAGTTTGTCGACATGTAATTTATGATAGTAATGCTCACTTGGATAACCCAATATCACATCAACGCGCTTTTTAAGTAGCATGACCGTTAAGCTCGCCAGAGCATCACGCCCTGGTCTTATTGACACTTGTTTATTGGGTAAATTAGTAAGCAATGTGTCGAGCTCATCACCAAATGAGCGGTTAGCCGCAATGCCTACATTTAGCTTATGCTTTGTCACCAGTGAAGCGAGGTTGATGGCCTTATCTTTAACACCTAGAGCGTGAGCGACATCTTTGCGCAGCGCAACTGATGTTGATAATCCGATGGTCGAATACTCGTCACTGAATGCGATGTGCTGCTGACGATCTGCGGTTTTATACAAAGAGATGACACAATACTGGTTATTAACATTTGATAATTCGTGTATCGCCCTTGAAGCGGGATATAACTTATAGTTGAAGGTATAGTCAGGCATATATTGTTGAATGAGTTGAATTAGTAATTCATCTCTTCCTTGGCCTTCTAATCGATCGGCAAGGATATAATAAGGCGCAAAGTCGATGACTATCCATGTAATTTGCTTAGCATGACTCATACTGGCATACGTTATTGTGAGAAAAAACAATATGATTTTAATCAAACTTTAAAGCCCTTAACGCGCATATACTAAGCTTAGCATCACCTGCGTTATTGATGATTAAATTAATGTATATTTAATTTGTATTTAATGTTTACAGTAGGGAGGGGTGTGCTAGTTTTAAATAAAGTCTTAGTTTTGGGAAAATAGACGTTTTAGAATGGTTGTAGCAAGTAGCCGAACTCTTTTGAAAATGTTTAGCGCTAGCATGTCCTATTGTGTACATGACCTATTTTACTGTTTTGATTTATAAAGCATATTATACCAAGCTAAGATAGTATCTCGTTTTTTATAATCGACTTTGAGTTAGCTAATAGGAGTGTGCTTTTGTAGCGAGCCTACTATGGCGCAACACGGGCTATTTAAGTAAACCATTTCTGCATACTGCAAGCTAATTTGACGATCATGAGACCAAAAAGGTAAGGAAGCCAGTCAAACCAATAACGATAAATTATTATAAGGAAAATCTATGACTATTCTGATTGTAACCGACATATTTGGCCACACAGAGCATGTTAAGCGGTTTGCTAATAGCCTTGGTAGAGATGTAAAGGTACTTTCACCTTATGTTGAGGAGCCAACGAATGTCACAGAGGCTGAATGCTACCAATTATTTTTAGCTCAATGTGGCCATCAACGTTTTGCCGAAAAAGTCGTTGCAGCTATTGATACTCTCAATCCAAAATTAATTATCGGCTTTAGTGCAGGCGGCGCAGCTGCTTGGGTTGCCTTATCTGAATTCAGTAGTGTCAATTCGGTCGAGCATCTGATTGCATTTTACCCAAGTCAGCTGAGAAATCACTTACAGCATAAGCCTAATTGTGATGTTTCTATATTCTTTGCCCAAGTTGAACCACATTTTGATGTTGAGCCTGTTATTGATGCGCTTCGGTGTAAAAAGGGAGTAAGTTGCGTGAGGACAAGATATTTACATGGTTTTATGAATAAGCTATCTACTAACTTCGATTCTTACGCATATTCTCATTATCAATATTTTTGCCAAAGGGAAGGACGGGTTAGCTCAACCCCAGTGTTGGCTGAACCCGTTACTTTGTAGTCAGCTGGAAGGCTGGGGAGTTAACACCTTCACAGTAGCCAACTTTATGCTACCTGGACTTGAAGCATAGGTGATTTGGAACTAAACCTGACACTAGTTATATGTTTTTCTTGATTATATTAAAGGAGTGTAAGATGTATCCAGAGTTACCAGACTATCGACATTTTTATAGTAATCCGATTGCAAAGCCTCCTTGTCGAATGCTTAATGCGCAAATGTATGGCTTTTTTGTTGAAGGTGAAAAAGCAAAAATTCAGGCTTATATCGATAGCACATTAAATACAGTGCCAAGTAGTGATTTTACATTCAAGGCACTAACTAATTGGTGTTTGCTAACGTTTACTGACATTGAAAATATTGCGTCAAAAGTAGCACCGTTTTCTGATTATGGATATATGCAGGAAACGGATATTATTATTTGGTTACCGATACTTAAGGTCAGTCTTGAGACCCGAAAGGCTGAACACCTTTATTGGTATCCAGCATTTATTGCGGTGAATAACATAAATGCGCTTATCAATGGCAGAGAGATTTGGGGTTACAATAAATACTTGTGCCGTTATCGAATGCCTGAGCAATTTGGCAAGCCACTGCACTTTTCTCTTTCTCTAGATACTTTCAAAACATTTAACCCAAGTACCAAGATGGATTGGCATGACTTATTATCAATTTATCCAGAAGATGATGGTGAATCTTGGTTAAAAGAGGTGTTGGAAGTTGGTGACGAAATAGCCACCCTTTTTAAAGCTTCTGTATGTGATTTAGATGTGGATAGCCAATTTTTGAAGCAGTTTCTGTCCGGGTTTACACATCCACAAATGGATCAAATCCTGTTCAAACAAATTCCTGATGGTTATGGTGAAAAAGCCGTGTATTCGGCTGTGGTGCACTCACCGTCTGAAGTAAAGAAAATTCATAAAATTGGCTTCATAAAGGATGACCTCCATCTTGATCTTCAACACCTAGATTCATTTCCGTTAAACAAGATGTTTGGCATCCCACTCGGTAAAAGTGAATTAAAACTTCCGTACTATGTAAAAATGGATTTTGATCAAGCGGGTGTAGAGGAGATTGTATCGACGACTTCAGGCATAACAACTCAACGCAGATAATCGAATATCAGAAGCGATATACGTCTGTTAAGTGGTCTCTCGGTATTGCTAAGCCTCATTATTGAGTGCATTAAACTAATGTTACGTGAATGGAATAACTATGAACAAACAGAAAGTGGCTATCCTTGGGGGCGGCGTTTCTGCTATGACAGCTGCTGTATATATGACAGAGCAAGAAAACTGGCAAGAACGCTATGACATTACAATATATCAGCAAGGCTGGCGGTTAGGAGGTAAAGGTGCGAGTGGACGCAATCCAAAACATGGTGAGCGCATCGAAGAGCATGGTCTACATGTGTGGTTTGGTGCCTATGTAAATTCGTTTCGAATGATTGAGACTGTGTATGACAAACTAGCTCGCCCAAGTAACAAGCCCATCCACACGTGGGAGCAAGCCTTAAAACCACATAGTTTGGTTGTACTCCAAGAATATATAGATAGGCAGTGGCAGACCTGGTCTGTTGACTTTCCAACTATCCCAGGCAATCCAGCAAACGGTACATTGGATTTACATTTTTGGCAGATTTTAAAACTTCTTGCTGCGTGGCTACATAAATGGGTTGACGATATAGAAGATGAAGTCGTGAAGACACATAAAACAACACAACTCATAACAAGAAAAAATAGAGATAAAAGTTTGTTGGCACATTTAGGGCAGGAAGTCAGTAATTTCTTTGATGATATTGAGGACAAAGCGAAGCGTTTGTTTGATGACGCGGAGCAACAAATTCAGGAAGTGCTGTCGACTCCTAAATTATTGATTGCTCAACTAGATGCTTTTTTAACAGTAAGAGGATCAGACCATCGTTTAGGAAACAAGAAAGATCACCTAGTAGTATGGTACATGGTGCGTAAAATTAGGCGTTGGCTGAAATCAGAGGTAAATGACTTAATTGATGATAATCCGATCATAAGACGTTTATATATATGTCTTGACCTAGGTATTGCTATGATTATCGGATTATTGCGCGATAAAGTGTATTCCAGAGGCTTTGGATACATTGATAAATATGATTTTAAACAATGGCTCAGGCGTAATGGTGCTAATGAAACACTGTCTGTAGAGTCCGCTCCGGTAAGGGGATTCTATGACCTCGTGTTTGGCTACGAGGATGGTGACTTTGAAAAGCCCAATGTTGAAGCTGGAGTCGCTTCTCTTGCTATGCTGAGAATTATGCTGTGTTACCGCGGCGGTGTGATGTGGAAAATGCAGGCTGGTATGGGAGATATTATCTTTGCACCCATATACGAATTATTAAAAGCAAGAGGAGTAAAATTCGAATTTTTCAACCAAGTTGAAGCGCTCAAAGGCGTGACTTGCGGTGAAAGCAATTATGTTGATGAAATCACTATTATTGAACAGGTAAAATTAAATTCTGCGCAGTCATATTCTCCATTAATGCCTGTGAAAGACTTGCCATGTTGGCCAAGCGAACCGATTTGGGGGCAAATTGACCAACAGCAAGTTGAATTGATCCAACAGCATGAGGTGAACTTGGAATCTTATTGGTCCAATTGGGAGTCGATATACCAACACACATTTGGACAGCCACTCCCGCGGAAAACGCTAAAGCGTGCTGTAGATTTTGATTTAGTTATTTTTGGAATATCTGTGGCTGGACTTTCGCCACTTTGTGAAAATTTATTGGATCAAGATGAARAGTTAAAGCAACAAGCAACAAATGTTAAAACAGTAGCCACGCAAGCGATGCAGCTATGGTTGACTAAAACAGACAGTGAATTGGGTTTTCATGACCCTTCACAAAGCGATGAAAGGCCAATTTTGAGTGCTTTCTCGAAGCCTTTTGACACATGGGCTGCGATGTCTAATTTACTTGAAGTTGAGGATTGGAAAGACCAAAAGCCGAGTAATATAGCTTACTTTTGTAGTGCATTTACCTGTGCCAATTATCCGCCACCATCAGATCATCATTTTCCCGAGCGTATGAAAGCTGAAGTAAAAGAAAACGGTTTAAAGAAGTTAACCAGTCAGATGCAGCCACTTTGGCCAGAAGCTTACCATGGAGATGACTTCGACTGGAACGTGTTGTTTGATAGAGGCAATACTTCTGGCGCGACAAGGTTTGACGCACAATATTGGCGGGTTAATGTAGATCCTAGTGAGCGATATGTATTAAGCGTGGTTGGCAGTAGTAAGTTCCGCCTAGCAACGAATGAGACTGTATTTAGTAATCTTTATCTGACGGGGGATTGGATAAAAACAGGAGTGAATGCTGGGTGTGTAGAGGCCGCTGTAATGGCGGGTATGCAAACGAGTAGAGCAATTACAGGTTATCCAGAGCAAATCAGTGGTGAGCAAGGGTTTGCACCATTTGACTGATATGCGGTGGAAAATGAGACCCATGACCACTCGATATTTCAAATAATGGTATTAGTGTGAGGTTTTAACTTTGGTTATCGGGTACGGAAACTACCGTACTTGATACCAAGATGTTGGGGTCGCTGTAAAACTTTTAGATGAGACAGCGCTGGAAGGAGCTATTTAAAAAACAATAACTTAGCTTGTTGCACACCGAGACTTCTGGTTAATTAAGTGTAATTACTTGGGGGTCGTTTTAATTCAGCTATACTGAAAGTGCAATTGCATGATATAGCTAGGGATTAAAACTATGCCACATTCAAATGTGCTGATGAACACGGTTACTCTTGCGTTACTTTTTGCTATCTCTTCAGAGGCAAGTGCCAAAGCAGAAAATATCGAAATAATCGAAGTCTATGCACAGAAAAGAAAGCAATCCATTAATGATGTTGCGATTGCCGTCAAACCTATTTTTGGCAGTCTAATCAAAGATGCCGCGGTGAAAGACACAACTGAGCTTGGAAGCCTCGTATCTAATGTAAAAATTAGCCAAAACGCGGCAGAGGGTACACCACCTGCGATAAACATAAGAGGGGTGGGACTGGTTGATTATAACACCGCGAATACTTCTCCCATTGGTTTATATCTTGATGGAATTTCTGTTGGCTCTGCAAATAATCAAATCATTAATCTATTTGATATGGAGCAAATAGAGGTATTGAAAGGGCCACAAGGGACGCTGTTTGGGCGCAACACGACAGGTGGTGCTATTTTGCTAAGGACTAAGCGTCCTGAGGATGGCGATTATGCTTATCTTACCGCCGGGATTGGCTCTGACTCACTTTCAAGTGCCTCGACAGTAATCAATCTGAGTCTTACTAACGATAGTGCGATGAGGTTTGCCGGAAGCCACAAAAAGTACGATTACACCACATACAATCTTGATGATCGCTTTCCTGAAGCTGGTATGGAACAAAATGATGCTCGGTTAAGTTATTTTGGTGAATTTGACGATTTTAGCCTTTTCATAAAGGCTGATTATGGTCATTGGAATGGTTTGGTACAGCCAGTTGGTAACATTGGTATTTACGCAAACCCTGCTGATGGAACGAGATGCGCCTATTCACAGCTTGGCAGCAGTAATTGTGTCGATCTATTTGGCTTTAATAGCGGCAGCGACGATTTTTGGGCTGTAAGAGTAAATAACTATCAGCAACATCACAGCGTGAGTAAAGGGCTCACCGGAGAGTTAACTTATCAACTGGCTGAACAGTCGCAACTTGTATATTTGAGCGCTTTTAATCGGTTGGATCGCATACATGGGTTTAATTGCGATGGTAGTATTTTTTCACTATGCGAGGGAGAGTTAGGGCTAAAAACTGAAAAGTTAACTAATGAACTGCGATATGAGCAAGGCAGTTCACGTGGATTTTTAACGCTGGGTTTATTTCAACTTGAAGAGCGTATTTACCAAGATAACTACAATGATCTTTTACGCGACTTACGAGGAACCGAAAACGGCTCAAGTGCAGCAACTTTCTACTATGATAACGATATAGAGATCTCCTCGCATGCAATTTTTGGTCAGTATGAGTACAGGCTGAGTGAGGAAACCGCGCTATTATTGGGCTTGAGGTATAGTGATGAAAAAGTCGACTACGATACTTTTTCCTACATGAACATCCCATTTGGCGACAACACTGCTGGGATCTTAATTCCTTCATACGACATACAAGGTGAAACATCGGATACCAACCTATCAGGTAAATTCTCCGTGATCCATAAGCTCGAATCAACTAAAAGCTTGTATTATAGCCTTGCAAATGGGGTGAAAAGTGGTGGATACAATGGTGGTTTCTTGGTGTCTCGCTCGGCTGCTTTACGAGCTAGCTACGGACCAGAAAAACTGATTGCGCATGAGCTGGGTGCGAAGTTAATGTTCGAACCGATTAACTTACGCACTAACTTTGCGGCTTTCTATTATGACTATAAAGATCAACAGGTTTTTATGAATCAAGCCTCAGAGATCCCTGGAGCGCCCCCTTATCAACTATTAAAAAACGTGGGCAAGTCGACTATTTATGGAGTTGAGCTAGAAAACACTTGGGGCGTGTCGAAACAAACTCAGGTTTCACTAGATGTTGGTTATATTCCAGAGGCTAACTTTGAAGAATTTGTGGACCCACTCGGAGTTGCCTTAACAGACAATCGGCTCCCTTTCACATCCAAATGGAATATTGCAGGCCATGCTGAGCATAAATTTAGTTGGAACTCTGTCGGAGTAAAAGCGAGAGTTGGCTTTGATTATCAAAGTGAATACTATTTCGATCAAAATGAGTCGCTATACGCCTCTCAGCCGAGTTATATTCTGTGGAATGCTAATTTACAGTTCAAATATGATAAGTGGCAAGTGGGAGTGTGGGGTAAAAACCTTCTTGATAAAGAATATAGTCATTTAATCTTCGACTTAAGTAGCTTTATAGGCATGCTTGAGGATTTTAAAGGGGAAGGAAGAAGAATTGGACTCGATGTTACCTACCACTTTTAAGTTTTAATTCGTGGAAAAATAGTAATTAGATTTTTGAGGTATAAAATTGCGCAAATTAGGTGAAAAGAAAGCTGCTCATAGAAAAGGGATGCCCGTTAGCATGCGCTTTTTATCTATTTTGCTCTGTATTTTTTGGTTTTCGGGAGCCTGTTTTGCTGATCAAAAATCGTTGACGCTTTCACAACCTTGGCATTATCAAAACCTTCACAATATTGGGCGCATCTATGAGGCAACATCTAGCACCCGGTTTCCTCAGAATTGGGATGAGATACAGACTTGGGAATCCACTCAACAACCCTTTGAGAAAAGAGCTTTATTTTCAGGTCGGTATTTTTTAGTGACTAAAGTGAAGAATCAAAGTCCACTTAGTGAGTTTGTGCTATACCCCTACAACACCGTGCTGAGCAAAATTGAGTCTCGGATATACACGCCCCAATCTGTTATCAGTGTATTTTCCGGCGGTGTGGTCGAAAACGAGTTTGCATTTCACTATGGAAACCAAATTCATCTAGAGCCTAACCAAGAATATTATATTATTACTCTATTTGAGAGCGATTTCTTCTATACACCCGTCAAGCTGACTATTGAGCCGCTAAGGGACTTTGAACGCAAAATCGTATATGAAAACTTAATAATGACACTCTGCTTTGGGGTTGGCATTGTGCTGGGGTTATATAATCTACTTATTTATATCGGATCGAAAGATATTACCCACCTTTATTACGCGCTATTTACTTGTGTTTGGGTGTTTGCATGGAGTCATTTTTTTCACGTACCAGACCAATTGTTTGGGTTTTATTCAGCTAATCTTCATTGGTTGGGCTTTGCACTTGCACCGCTTACTAACGCACTGTTTTACATACACCTATTAAAGCTTAAAGATGCCCATCCAAATTATGTTTCAATTTCAATTTGGTTGGGGGTGATAGCTGCATTGGGTTTACCATTTTGCATTCTTTTTCCAGGGTTTGGCTTTATTTGGGCAACCTTAGTGACTGGTCTTGCAATGTGTTTTGGTTTATTTGTTGGGGTAAAGCGGTGGTCTGAAGGGTTTCAACCCGCACGCTATTTTGTTTTTGCTTATGTTGCTATGGCTGTGCCAAATATGATTGGTAATTTTACTAATCTCAGTTTACTTCCTGAGTCATCAAGCAATTTGTATTTGTATGGGCTGATAGGCTCGGCACTAGATGCACTTTTATTGGCTTTTGCCGTTGCTGATAAATTTAGGATCACCAGTGAGGAGAATATTGAGCTAAACAAAAACCTAGAAGCAAAAGTCCTGAAGCGCACTTATGAGTTAGAACAGGCTGCTGCAGAACTTAGAGATGCGAGTGAGGCAAAAAGCCGTTTTCTGGCAAATATGAGCCATGAAATTAGAACTCCTATGACTTCCATTATAGGTTATGCCGATGGCATTATGCTTGGAGATATAAAACCTCATGAGCGGAATCATGCAATATCAGTTATTTTGCAAAACTCGAGACATGTTTTAGGCTTGATAAATGATATTTTAGACATGTCTAAAATTGAAGCGAATRAACTCGAAGTTGAATTGGTTGAATCTAATCTCTTTCAGGCGATTGCACATGTGGACTCTCTACTGGGTAAGCAGATAAGAGATAAAGGGTTGGAATTTGCTCTAAATTATCATTTCCCATTACCTGATTTTGTTGTAATAGACCCTACGCGGTTGCGTCAAATTTTGCTTAATTTAACCTCTAACGCCATGAAGTTTACCACGGTTGGGAAAATCTCAATCGATGTTGCGTGCCAAAATGAAAGGTTACTGATCACGGTGCGTGACACTGGGATAGGAATGACCGCAGATGAACAAAAGGAGTTATTTAGTGCGTTTTACCAAGCTGATTCTTCTACTTCAAGAAAGTATGGAGGAACTGGGCTTGGATTAAACATCTCAAAGAGTCTCGCGAATAAGTTAGATGGAGATATTTTTGTTGAAAGTGAGGTCGGCTCGGGCACAGCATTTACATTGTCGTTAGGGCTATATACGACGGAGAGAACTAGGTGGGTAGAAAGCTTAGCACAAATTGGGGATGTACGAGAGCATATCAAGGTGCCAGAAGAAATTACTCAGGCATTAAAAGGAGAGGTGTTACTCGCGGAGGATAATACCGATAACAGTAAGTTAATCAAACGGATCTTAGAAAGAATGGGATTATCAGTTACTGCTGTGGAAAATGGCCAACTTGCAGTACAAGCGGTGCTGGACAACGAATTTGATCTTATTCTGCTTGATATTCAGATGCCGGTTATGGATGGTGAACAAGCGTTTAGCTTTATTCAAGCGACAGGGTGCAGTACACCAGTGATTGCACTTACCGCCAACACCATGCAGCATGAAATCGATCGTTATTTGAAGCTAGGTTTTAGCGATCACCTTGCAAAGCCAATTGATAGACTTATCTTTAGTCAAAAAATAGCGCACTATCTGGATATTAAAGTAGAAGAAGAGCTTGACCTGCCAGAAGCTGAGTTTAATCAGCTGAAACAACAATATGTATCGGGATTACACGAACAAATCATACAAATTAAGAACCAAGCTAAGTATCAAGATTACGAGGCCTTAGCGAAGACGGTACATGCAATCAAAGGCACGGCTGCCATGTTTGACTGTATTGATATACATAAAATTGCCCATCAACTTGATGAAAAGTTGAAAAATAAACAGTTACAAAATATAGATACTCAGTTACATGATTTGCTAGGTGCGATGACTCGCGCAATTGAATCTGGGAAACAAAAAAGTGAACAAGCGTGAAAGTGCTAGCGCAGTGGCTGGAGCGCATTTAGCTGAGATGAACTTATGATTGGAAAATCGCGTCTAAGTTTGTAACTGGCATAAAGGTTAGAAAAAATAGTCGTTTTAGATAGCCGATCAAGGTGTGCAATAAATAGTTGAGCACTGTGCCTTTGTCCTGAAGGGTGTGTCATTTTGCAGCAGCGTTGGAATTGTGCAATCAAAGTTCTGACAGACTCTGATTTCCCCTTTGTAGATAGTGCCAAATCTGCCTCTATAAAAAAGGCGACTCCACTCCAGTACACTCGCTGCTGCGCGTTCAAAGACCACATGTTTTCGCTGACAGATGATAAAGTGCCCGGTACCGCCTTGGTATTGTCTCTGCCACGCTTTAATCCCGAGCGTAGTCGTAAGTTAAATTCATCGATGTCAAACACAGCATTGTCAAGCATGATGATATTTTGTAGGTAAGTGGCTAACCCTTCGGCTAGCCAAAAGTCAGGATAATCTAGTAATGGATGATAGAGGTGGGCAACTTCATGATAAATAGTCCAATCTTTAAGTAATACCTCACTAGAAGTGAAACGTTTAACATGTAACTCCACTGAGTCATATTCCCCTCGCTTTATTGCCCCCCAAGGTACTGGCTCGGAAGCTAAGAAAACAGGCTCAACCGTAATGTTGAGTTTGGTTTGCTGCAAAGCGCCCAATGTCTTTTCAGTGGCCTCTATACTGTGCGAAACCCAAGTGTTGATGTGCTTCTGATCTGTATTACTTACCCAGCTTGAATACATTAATTCAATGTGTGTTGCACCTACATTATTTGTAATGCAGGCCAGCGCAAATAAAATATAAAATCTCATGTTTATCGCTTTTTGGTTAGCACTAACGCACAGGCTCACTTGAATAGTTCAGTTGAGATTATCTCAACTGAACTGAACAGTCTATTGTGTAAAACTATACAAAACATCAACCAAGGAAATTTAATGAAATTAGTTATACTCATGGTTAGTACTGCTGCCTTATCAAACCCATTACTTGGGACGTGGGAATTTGTCGAAGGGGAATATGCAACGCCAAATGGCCGTATCACCGCAAAAGCTCCCGAACTAACATCGATCAAACTTATCACAGAAACTCATCATAGTTATATCACTCAAAGTCGAGGCGAGTTTAAGTATGCGGGGGGTGGTAGCTATAAGCTAGAAGGCGATCAATTTATTGAAACGTACGAGTATGGGAATATTCCTTCTTTACTAGGAAGAACTATGTMATTCAACTATAAAGTTGATGGGAAACTGTGGCATCATGAGCTTTATGAAGATGGTAAGTTTGTTGAAAGGGAAGTATGGAAAAAAGTCGATTGATCCCAGCTAAGATGCKTTACATTTGTCACGCATCTTCCAAATTTCAAAATAAGTACACGGATACACCAGCTCCCATGGGCACTCAAGTTTTAATCAAAGTACATGCTTTTGGTGTTAATCGTGCCGATATTCTTCAACGTCAAGGTAAATATCCGCCACCTCAAGGGGATAGCGAAATATTAGGCTTGGAGGCGTCAGGTGTTGTAGTTAAAGTTGCTGATCGGGCACTTGAACACCTGTTGGGGAAAGATGTCTTTTGTTTAACCTCAGGTGGTGCTTATGCAGAATATGTGGTTGCGGAGGCCGCTTTACTTATCCCTGTCCCCTCAGGTATGTGTCATAGCTATAGTGCAGGACTCGCTGAGATATACCTGACGGCATTTGATGCGCTAATAAGAGTAGGTCAATTAAAAGCAGATGATGTGCTGCTTTGCCATGGTGGAGCATCTGGAGTTGGCAGTGCAGCCATTCGGATCGCCAAACATATTGGTGCTACAGTGGTAACTACCCAAAGCAGTGAAGAGAAAGCCCAGTATGCTATCTCCTTAGGTGCAGATCATACGATTAACTATTCTGAGTCTGACTTTGCTGAAGAAATGAAAAAACGTAATTTAAAGGCAAACGTAATACTAGACCCTGTAGCTGGTGATTATCTTAAAGCCAACCTAAAAGTTGCTGCAATGGACTGCCGTTGTATCTTATTGGCAATGCTGGGTGGAAGATACGCAGAGCTCGATTTCGCAAAAGTGTTAGCAAAGAGATTTAATCTACACGGTAGCACACTTCGAAACCGTTCAATCGCATACAAAACAGAATTAGTTGCGAGTTTTGCTTCTATGTTTAGCAGTCGACTTGCAGAGCCTGAGATGCAGATCCCGATATACAAAACGCTACACTGGGATGATATTGACCAAGCACATGAGCTTTTAGAGCAAAATCTGAATCGAGGTAAAGTCGTTGTAAGAGTATGCTAATACCAATCAGCTTTTATTGTATAGCCAAAGCGCGGGTTAGTTAACTTGGGAGCCGATACCACTGAGTAAATTGGTTTCTTAGTTTGCTTGCCCGCCATATTTGGTCCATCTTGGCGGGTAGAGCAAGTAGCGCCAGAAAAAATAAACAAGTGAGCAGATCCCAATACCAATATGCTAATGTATATGGCTGGCTGAAAGGCTGTAAAAAGTAAATAACAATGGTATGAAAACTAAAGACGGGTAGGGCATGTTGCCCTAAAAAAACTGGATATTTCAACGTAAAGACAAAAGGGACACTACGCATTAACAACATAAAGAGATAGATGACAAGCAATAAGTTGAACTGGTATACGAGCGAAGCGCTGCCGCTACCATAGACGTACGGCTGCATTAACTCAGGAGCCGTGTGTTTAATTAAAACTATACCTCCGAGCAGTGAAAGTAAAAAAACTTTAATGCTCAAGGGAAAGCTAAACTTTATATTCTTATCATATTTTAAGTAGCTAAGGAGGACACCCATATAAAAATAAATTTGCCATGAAAAGGGGTTAAAGTAGCTAACATTCGCTGATATATCTAAACCTAATAGGCCAAGCAACGGTGTAAACCACTGCACAGTTACAAATTGAGACACCAACCAAATAAAGACGGAGATGGCTGCAACCCTAGTCGCATTCCCTCGTTTGATGGCACTAATAGCAAAAGGAAGTAAGATCATAGGGACTAAATACAATACTAGAATATCGTGGTAGCCCGGTTGCTCTAACAATAGCAAGGCTAAAAAATAGCTCTGCGTGGGGCTGACAAACCAGTTCGCTGCGTTAAAAAATCCTGACCATTGTGATACGTATATCGGCAATATTCCGACTAACGTAAAGGTTAACGTGATAGCTAATATATGAAAGCTATAGATAGTCCAACAACGCCGCCAAATTTTAGTCTTGAGTTTGGCACTGTCTTCGCTGTATCGTGAGTAAACCAAGTAAGCAATAAAGCCTGACAAGAAAACAAATCCTTCGGCTGCAGACACAAGTCCTAATGGTGCTCGGGTGATCTGTGGAATGAAATTACCATATAAATGATTACAGGTAATAATGATAAGAAGCCAACCCCTTAACCCATCATACACTATATACCTATCCATTTATTTTTCTTTCCTTGAAGTGCCTAGCGATGTTATATCGACTTCTTAATTAAAAAATTGGTATTATACCAATTTGACTTAATACTTGCTCAATTTGAAGGAGTAAATCTGACGCTAACAGCGTTAAAAATTTCTTATTTAGAACAACTAAATAGCAAAATTTTTGCCTGGTTATCGACAAGATTTTCTCGCCTCAAAATAGACCACTTAATTAGATAAGGAAGGATTGAATATATTAAGACTTATTGAGTTTTGGTACAACCGAGTGGATTCGAACCACCGACCCCTACCATGTCAAGGTAGTGCTCTAACCAACTGAGCTACGGTTGTACAATTTTTTGAGGTGTTTTTGGTACGACCGAGTGGATTCGAACCACCGACCCCCACCATGTCAAGGTGGTGCTCTAACCAACTGAGCTACGGTCGTACTGACGTTTATCAGGGGAATCCCTGTCAACGCGTTGTAATATATAGTGACTGAGCGGTTGGATCAAGCGCCTTTCCTAATTTTTTGATTGTTTGCCTTTTTTTTGCTCATGATGGTGTTATTTCACACAGTTTATAAAAGTTTTGCCACCAAATGACGTGCGCTTTAGCAGAAGCTTTGAGTTCGTCTAAATGCGATTGCAGCATGAGCGGATCAGAAATGCCATGTTTTTCAAACACTATCTGAATAGGTTGCCAGTCTCGGATGAGCTGCTGCGTTATTGATGTTAACATTGCTTGATATGGCTGTATATCGTTCAGGTAGTACTTAGAGAAAACATTACTAATAATGTGTGCCTGTTTTCTGTTACTCCCTTTGCGACACACACCTTCTTCTAGCTTGAGGTTTTTCATTTGTAAAGTGGCAGCGGTATTAAACTGTGTTTGTTTACGTAAACTGGTCAAAAGTGATGATATAAATCGGTGAGATAATGTTTTTAATGCAGGCGTTATGGTGGTTGCTGCAATCTGATCGGGATCATTTATATTGACAGCCACATCAGCGAGTATATTAACAGCCGCTAATGTGTCGCCCATTAGTGCGGTTGGTTCTGGTGGGATCTCTGAGGTAGTTAATAACCCAAGACTTGCGAGCTCTTTTTCATTAGTCATCATATGTAGAAAAAACAAAGGCAGTTGCGTTCGCTTTTCTGCCAGAGCTTGGGTCAAGATTTGGCTGAGTTCTTTTTTGGTTTTGGGATGAGTAATGCAGTCGGGAGCATGCTGAAGGAACTCAATGGTATACTTTAATCGCTCACTCGGATAACTTACTTTCCCTAATTGGTTGTTCTGAGCTGCAATTAAGTTCGTTATTTTACAATGCCCAGTTTGGGCAATATCTAAAATAGAAATGCTCAGCTCGCTTTGCGGCTGAGATACTGTTTGTATGTCAATGTTATGAAGTGGTTGAGGCTTAACCACTTCAATATCACTGGCTGAAGCAAGTCTACTTTGATAATCTGCGAACGTATCCGACGGCTGCTTTGAGCAAGCAGTCACAAGTAATATGATAATTAGACTAAGTATATGCTTTGCTAATTTCAAAATTCACCCTCTTATTCACGCATGTCACCAGCAACACCGCTGCGGTACTCAACCCGATTATGATACCAATCCAAAACCCTTGTGGCCCCATCGCTGTTGTGATCCAGTCTGTCTTTGCCAATATGTACCCCAGAGAAAATCCAATTAACCAATAAGATATAAATGTTACCCACGATATTGGTTTGGTGTATTTTAACCCCCTTAACACGCCGTTTGCAGAGACTTGTAACGCGTCTGGTAATTGATACAAACAGGCTAAAACCATAATACTGGTCGCAAGTGCAGCAACTTCCTCATTTTTCGTATATAGCCACACAATACTATCTCTACTTATATACGTTACCACCGCGACAAATAGTGCAATTAAGATTGCCAAAGTAAAGGCTGTTTTTATTGCAACCCGAAGGTTGGCTGTTGCCCCTTGTCCAGTTAAATTTCCAATACGTATAGCGATAGCCATAGATAAACTAAGAGGCATCATGAACAACATGGTGGTTACACTTGCTGCAATCTGGTGACCGGAGACAGCTATTGAGCCTAAATCCGCAATAAATAAAGGAATACAAGCGAACAGCGTGACCTCAAAAAACGTTGCTAGGGCAATGGGAAAACCAAGTGCGGCAATATACTTCATGACCGATAGGTTTGGCTTGGAAAACCCAGTAATCAGAGCCTTACCTGGAATATGTTTACTTTTTAGGCTGTAAAGCCACTGTACGATTGCCATAGACCAAAGCACAATTGTGGTGGCTAAACCACACCCAGCGCTACCGAGGGCTGGCGCGCCAAATTTTCCGTAAATAAAGATGTAGTTCGCAATGATGTTGATACCAAGCCCCACGACACTGATATAGAATGCAGGTTTGGTCTGTCCTACACCTTCTGTTACGTTGCGATAAACTGTGAATATTAAAAAGCCTAAGAGTCCCCATTTWACAAAATCGATGTAACCTTGTGCGAGACCTTGCACGTTGTCACTAGCACCGATGTTGCTAAAAACAACTGGCGTATAATTAGCAATTAAGATCCCGATAGAAAACAGCCCTAAAGATAAATACATACTTTGCTGAAAAAACTGTTTTATGCCAGCTTGGTCATTAGCACCATGACAGTGTGCCACTATGCTCGTTAATGCCAGCAAAATACCTTGCAAACTGAATATTAAAGGGTTCCAAACACCCGTCGCTATGGAAAGAGCGGCGAGGTCTTCAGCGCTTACCTGGCCTGCCATCATAGTATCTACAACGGTCATGAGTACTAAAGTTACTTGTGCAAGAAAAACGGGGGTAGCCAACTGTAACAAACGTCTAGCTTCCCAAGTTGAGAAATTCATGATGCGGTACTGCTTGAGGAATAAAACGTTATTTTATTTTAGCAAAAGACATATAGCAAAACTTTGCGGTTTAATACATGCGGTTTATATCCGARGGCGTAATTGTTTTCTAGTCTGGGCTGCGATCCAAGTTAAACTAACTGGAGGTAAAATATCATGTGGATATTGAGTACACCTTTTCAGTTGATTTAGTTACAATCCAGTTTCTGAAATCATGAGGGTAGATATGTTTACTGGAATTGTTCAAACCAAAGCGACAGTTGTATCAGCCAAACGAGAAGCAAACCTAGTCAGGCTAGTGGTGTCTGTTGGCAGCAAATATTTAGATAAACTCACATTAGGTGCAAGTATTGCGATTAATGGATGTTGCCTCACCGTAGTGCACTTTGAACGATTAGACAATGATGTGGTCGGTCAGGTTAGCTTCGATGTGATTGATGAAACGTTAACGTTAACAAACCTAGGCAATATTACGCGAGGAGAGCAGGTTAATTTCGAGCGCTCGATGACATTTGGCACAGAGCTTGGCGGACATATTATCTCAGGGCACATTCAAACTTCTGGCCATATTAGCGTGATTAAACGCAGTGCTGGCAATGTAAAAATGCACATTGCTCTACCGCAAGCATGGCTAAAATATGTTATGTATAAAGGCTTTATTGCAGTAAATGGGGCGAGCCTTACGGTAGGGGAAGTGGACAAAAATGGCTTTTGGCTTCACCTAATACCAGAAACATTGGCGCTAACCAATTTAGGTATTTGTAGTGAGAATGATACTGTTAATATTGAGGTCGACCAGCAAACCTACACGATAATAAATACCGTAGAAAATTACATGAAAAAGCAGTCCTTGCTGGAGCATGTTAGCGATTAAATGGTGTCGTGGGTGCTTCGCTTTTTTGACTTTTGCTGACGATAAGAAACCAACTAGGCTTTATACTTGCTCAATATCAAGGAATGAATCTGACGCGGATTGCGTTAAACATTTATTTAACCAGAAGTTTGGAGAAGGAGTACTCTACCTCTTTACTGTCAGGGCACAATTTGCTTTACCTTCTTATCTAGCCCGAGAGTTTTAGGGACAGCTGTATTGTCGACAAGACTTTCTCGCTTCAAAACAGAAATCTTAAGTAAGCTAGTCAGTATCTTTGAGCCTACACTTAAAGTTACTCAGAATATTTGCTCATCGTCGCTATCAACTCTTAACTCAAGTTTGTTATGCAAATGATCGAGATGCATATTTAGATGTATTGGGCTACAGCATGCCGCGCAGTCCTCATAGTAGTCTTGATCACCTTCACTGGTATCTAGGCTAACGAAAATATGGTGCCCGCAGTGCGGGCATTCGATACGTTGCTGGTATAGATTTTTCATTGGCCCCCCACAAATATTGGCCAAGATGTACTCCAGCTAATTATAGTTCATTATGACGAAAATATGGCAATTACTTGAGTATTGCATTTACCTGCTCTGCGGCATCCCGTAGGTATTTGCCAGCAAATAGGTTAGCTTGAACTAACAGCGGGTATAGCCTATAAATTGCTAACCTTTGCGACGCATTGTCAGCAAGTGGGTAGATTGAACTATAACCTTGATAAAATGCCTCTGGGAGTGGGGCAAATAAAGAAGCGGTAGCGATATCGACCTCCCTATCCCCATAGTAGCAAGCCGGTGAGAACAACACTGGCTTGCGCTCACTGAAACCAATGTTGCCATGCCAAAAGTTACCATGAACTAATGAGGGCGCGACATGATGTGGCAATAACGGTTTGAGGTGCTCTACAAACGTATCTATATCGGTCAATACAACGCCTTTTTCAGCGAGTAATTGAAGCTGCCAGCCGATTCTTTCCTCGGCGAAAAATACCTCCCATTTTTTGTGCCACTGATTTGGTTGAGGTAGCTCATGGATATAGTTGTCTTCTTCCAGTCCATACATCTCCTGCTCGTGACGTTGATGAAGTTTTGCAAGGTTTTCACCGCATTCAAGCCAATTTTCGTTACGATGATCAAGTTCCAGCCACTCTAATACCAAAAAGCAAAATTCTACACTGGTACCGAGGGTAATGGTGTCTGCGATTAAAAAGTCCGAATCGCGAATGAGCTTCTCTCTGTTGTTTACTTCACACTCAAAACGCTCAAGCGCTTGTATGGGAGCCACCTTCACCAGAAATTGATGATGCTGGTTAGAAATTTTGTATAGCTTTTTAGAGCCATAGCTTTTAAGTGTCTGTTTTGAAGACAGTTCAAATGTTTCATGAAGAGATTCAGAGATTTGTTGGTTGACCTTGTTCCACATAAGTAAGATCCAACAGAGCCACTTACTTTAAAATATGGTTGAAATTCTCAAGATCACAAATACTTGAGGCTTTTTTATAAAAAAAATAGAATATCGGTCAAGCGATTTTATCCAAAGGAAGTACATTGAATAAAAATATCATTACCAATTTGATTGCGGCGGTCATCACAGTATGCGGCCTGGTGTGGCAGCAGGATGTGGTGTTTTCAATAGGGCTATTTGCGTTATCAGGAGCGATGACAAATTGGTTGGCGATACATATGTTATTCGAAAAGGTACCATTCCTATACGGATCGGGGATTATCACGATAAAGTTTGAGTCGTTTAAAGCATCTATTCGAGAACTTATTTTGAGTGAGTTTTTCAGTAAAGAAAAGTTAGAAAAATTTTTAAGTAATGAACATCCCAAATTCGATTTAACTCCAATAGCGAACAAAGTTGACCTAAACCCTGCATTCGACAGATTACTCAACGTGATAGAGGCCTCTCAATTTGGTGCAATGTTACAGATGTTCGGTGGTACAGAAGCCGTCCAGCCACTGAGGGAACCATTTATTGAGAAAATGCGCGTCGCTATTATTGAGCTTGGTGAACAACCCGAGTTTGACGCTGCTGTTAGCGAAGCCTTGAGTGCTGGACTAATGGGAGATGACATTCACAAGACGATTGAAACGGCAGTAGATGAACGATTGAACGAACTGACTCCCAAGATGGTGAAGGAGATTATACAAAATATGATTAAAACACACTTGGGCTGGCTCGTAGTTTGGGGTGGTGTTTTCGGTGGATCGTTTGGTTTACTAACGGCGTTAGTTTGACCTATTCAATGGGTTAATGCTCAAGTCATCGCAGTTTTCTGGGGATAATGATAAAGGCGTAGTCAGGGTATCTACGCCTTGGATACTAATTGCTAACTTAGGGTCGCCGGCTTAGTGATTACCTTGAGCCGGAGACATGTATGGTTTTGTCAGAGACTTTTGCAATGTCTTTGATGCTCGTTTTTACATTTTCATCAGCACCTAAATACTTTGCCACAGTATTGAAGCCATAGGTGGCTGCAAATTCGCCGACAGGAAGATCGTTACAGTGTAGCTTGTCTTCAATGATCCGCTTATCTAAACGGCTACTTTTTAGTGTGTTATGTAGATGTAGCTTGTTATCTTTTACAACAGACATACATACTTTGGTGGCGACCGAGTCATCTGCTGGACTGAAAGTAGCTGCTGACGCGCTAGCGGCAGCAAAAAGTGAAGTAAGACATACTAAATTGAACAGTTTCATGATTAGCTCCTTGGCTATCTCTTGGACACCTAGTTAGTATTGCCAAAGATCCTCATGAATGCTGTAAATCAAGTAATTCGGAATGTAATAGAGTATTACAAGTGTGTATTTGTTTTTTACTTCCCTGTTTTAAAAGGTGTTTTTTTCTCCACTTCGTCATATTTGGAAAAGTTTTTTTTATCAAAATAGGAGTATTTACATTTAATTAATGCGGCATCTCACAAAAGCATGCGATTTTTTAACCAATGGACGGAAGTATGTCAAAACGTGTCAATACTGACGTTAATTTACATTCCAGATCAATGGTTAGGTTTTGTCTCTCCCGAATGTCAAAACATAAGTTATAATAAGGGGCGTTCGTCGTAATTACTTGTCACTAAAGCGCATAATTGCGTAAATTAGTGGTGTACAAGTTAAAGTCACAAAAAAACAATAGAGATGACAAAAATGGTTAAATATACTCCCTCCATAGTTGTAGCTGGTATTGCCGCTGCGCTGATGGGTTGTCAGGACAACGGCCCTCAGAAAGAAAAAGTAACAATAGAAAAAAATCCCTATCCGAGCACGTATAAAGCAGTACCTTCGCGATCCACTTTAATTACTAATGCAACTGTATTAACGGGAACTGGTGATAAGATTGAGCAAGGTGATGTGTTTATTGTTGACGGGAAAATTCAACAAGTTGGCAAAGATTTGTCCGTCACAGCTGATACCACAATAGATGCACAAGGTAAGTGGGTCACACCCGGCATTATTGACGTGCATTCACACCTTGGTGCTTACCCTAGTCCAAGTGTAGAGTCGCACAGTGATGGTAACGAGGTAGTCAACCCAAATACTTCACAAGTTTGGGTCGAACATTCTGTTTGGCCTCAAGACCCTGGGTTCAACCGAGCACGGGAAGGGGGGATCACTACATTACAGATCTTACCAGGCTCTGCCAATTTATTTGGGGGTAGAGGGGTTACATTAAAAAATGTGCCGGCACCAACTATGCAAGCGATGAAGTTTCCAGATGCACCTTACGGCCTCAAAATGGCATGTGGTGAAAACCCTAAGCGCGTATATGGCTCTAAGGGTGTAGCACCGTATACTCGTATGGGGAATATGGCTGGCTATCGAGAAGCGTGGATTGAAGCTGGTGAATACAAGCGCGCTTGGGAACAATATGAAGCAGAATATGCCGCTGGCTTAAATCCAGATGCACCAAAACGTGATATCAAACTTGATACCTTACGTGGAGTGTTAGATGGCGAGATTTTAATTCATAACCATTGTTATAAAGCTGAAGAAATGGCCATGATGATCGACTTGTCTAAAGAGTTTGGTTATCACGCTGGGACATTCCATCACGGTATTGAAGCATATAAAGTTGCAGATCTTTTGGCTGAAAATGGTAACTGTGCGGCACTTTGGCCAGATTGGTGGGGCTTCAAAATGGAAGCGTACGATATGGTTCAGGAGAATGTCGCCATTGTCGATGCAGTGAAAAACTCCTGTGCAGTGGTTCACTCAGATTCAGGTACAACTATCCAGCGCCTGAATCATGAAGCCTCAAAAGTGATGAATACAGCTAATCAGTCAGGCTTCAATATTAGTGAGCAACATGCTATCAAATGGATCACTGCCAATGCAGCAAAATCTCTTGGGATCCAAGACAAAACTGGATCGCTTGAGCAGGGTAAGCAGGCCGATGTGGTGATCTGGAACACGAATCCTTTTAGTGTTTATTCTCAAGCAGAGCAGGTATTTATAGATGGTGGCAAAGTTTATGACCGCAACGATGAAAAATACCAAGCAGTTAGTGACTTTATGTTAGGTCAAAAGTAAGGAGTTGATGAGATGAAAACCATGAAATTAACCATGATCACTAGCGCTTTACTTGCTCATTCGGCTGCATTTGCAGAAGTCACTGCAATTACAAATGCTACTCTACACACCGCGACGGCTGAAGGGGTGATTGAGGGGGCCACGCTACTAATTGAAAACGGTAAAATAAAAGCGATTAATCCAAATAACGTAAATGCTGATGTGACGATTGACGCCAGTGGTAAAATTATCACGCCAGGGTTTATCGGCTCCATGAACCAACTAGGTTTGGTTGAGGTGGGGGCAGTTGCAGCTTCTCGGGACGCCGGTGATGACGCAGCTGGTATAGACTTTGATGCAAGTACTGCATTTAACCCTCGTAGTAGCTTGATCGCGTACGCAAGAAAGGGTGGTGTTACACAAAACTTAGTTACGCCTTGGGGTGGCAAAAGTGAATTCGCAGGGCTTGGCTTTGTGGTTGATTTATCGGGTACGTTTGATAGCGTAACTGATAGGCAAAGCGCTTTAGTTATTCACTTGGGTGCCAAAAGCGAAGGGTCTCGTGCAAAGTCATTAGATAATGTCGTCAAAAAGCTTGCGTCGCACCAAGAAAAGCAAAATAAAAAGGATGATAAAGACAAAGCTAAACCAACCGCTGAAGAGCAGGTGTTAACTCAAGTGCTAGCGGGCGAAATGCCAGTTATTGCTTCAGTATCACGAGCTTCAGATATATTAGAAGTGATTAAAGTTAAGGAGCGGTTTGGCCTTGACCTAATCATTAAAGGTGCGAATGATGCTGTATTAGTCGCTGACGAGTTAGCTAAAGCTAACGTGCCAGTTATCCTCAGTGCGGTGTCAAATTTACCCTCTAGTTTTGATTCTATGCACGCAAGCCTTGATAATGCTGGAAAGCTAGAAAAAGCTGGGGTGAAAGTTATTTTGTCCATTGGTGGTGATGGAAGTCACAATGTTTACCAGCTGCGTTTTGATGCAGGTATTGCTGTAGCAAATGGTATGAGCCATGCTGGCGCATTAAAGGCAATTACTGCAAACCCAGCGGCTGCGCTTGGTATTGATGGTGGTGTAATAGAAGTTGGCAAGCGCGCAGATATTGTGATGTGGAGCGCAGATCCTTTCGAATTTAGCACTACAATTGATAAGATATGGATCAATGGCGAGGAAGTGTCTACCGAGTCACGTCATGACAAGCTAAGAGATAGATATACAACCGATTCTGATATGCCAAGAGCATATACAAAATAATACCAATTTACTTAATTAAGTGGTCTATTTTGAGGCGAGAAAATCTTGTCGATAACCTGGTAAAAATTTTGCTATTTAGTTGTTCTAAATAAGAAATTTTTAACGCTGTTAGCGTCAGATTTACTCCTTCAAATTGAGCAAGTATTAAGTCAACTTGGTATAATGATGCGGTAGTATCAACAGCTTAAAAAAGGCCTCTTAAGAGGCCTTTTTTGTTGTCATAGCAATTTTTTAACGCAGTTAGCGTCAGGTTTACTCTTTTGAATTGTGCAGGCGTTAAGGCTAAGTGGTATCAGATACACTTGGCGGGCTTTGGCAAACCTGCGATTTTTGTTGCTTGCTTGGCTGGGCCTTTTGGAAATAACTTATACAAATAGATACTATTGCCTTTATCCTCACCAAGCGCTTTAGCCATTGCTTTTACTAGCATACGAATAGCGGGGCTGGTGTTGTATTCTAGGTAAAAGTTTCTTACAAACTCGATGACTTCCCAGTGAGCATCTGAGAGTTCAATATTTTCTTCTGCCGCTAAAATAGGCGCCAGTGCTTTTGACCACTGAGAGTGATCCAAAAGGTAGCCTTGTTTGTCTGTTTCGATAGTCTGATTATTAAATGTTATCATTATAGTTACCAAGTAATTAATGTTTTGGCGGAGATAGTGAGCTTGACCCAGTCAGCATCTGAAATTAGCTGTATTTCATCATTTGGCTGGATCCCCCGACCTTCGGCACAGGCTTGTAACATCATAACAGCAGCATTGTGAGCCCCCATTTGACGGTGGGCAAAGCAGCCATCGTCACAAAGTAAAATGGTATCGTCCGAAGAGACAAACTGTAATCGTGCACTAGCCTCAATGCTAGAAATAATGTGTAACACGCTCATATAGTTACCACAAAGTCATGTTGTTTAATTAATGCTGAGATTTCTTGCTGGTCTTTTATATCTACGTCAATGGCAAGTAGGTTTGGGCTTAAATTGAACTCAATCATCGCCGATTGACAGGCATATACTTGGTCTACATCGTAGATTTCAAGCGTTTTCAATTGCTTAAATACATCTTTTAACCCTAAAGATGGTGCATCTAAATTTGTCTGGAGCGCCAACACTGCACTATCGATGAATAACCAACTTACTTGCTGATCAACCGCCGCGTATATTAGTGTCATATCTAACGCATCTTTTATCGCACTGCCGTCAAATGGACTTTTGCTGGAGATGACAAGTACTTTACGACTCATTTGAACTGCACCCACCTATCTGATTTACTTGATATCATGGCAAATTCGGCCAAGCCTGCAACTGTAAACGGTGTTGTATTTTCGGTATTTAGCCCACGTTTCTCGGCAGCAGTAACACATAATAATAGCGGAATTGCCTTATCCGCTAAACGCTGCCAAACAGCGGAAGGTTGTAACTCATCTGAAGCAGATACTATGTTCTGACTGGCATGGTACACACCATCTTGATATAGAAAAATACAGCTTATCTGGTGATTGTTTGCATAAGTGGCGTCAATATAGCGCTCTAGCAAAGTTAATTTTGATTGTGATGTGACACCAAAGTGTACTGATATGGCTATTTTGCTCAAACTGTACTCATAAAAAAAGCCCCTTAATGGGGCTTATTTTATCAGAAAATCTGAGTTAGTCATCCGACGCACCTAAAAGCGCAAGGATGCTAGTAAATAAGTTATAAATACTTAAATACAGGCTCACAGTCGCAAGTACATAATTTGTCTCACCACCGTTGATGATACGGCTGGTATCATACAAGATAAAGCCTGACATGATCAGTACAACCGCAGCGTTAATGGCCATAAACGCAATGCTTGAACCGATGAATAAGTTTACCAAGCTTGAAATAATAACCACGATAAGACCAACAGTTAAAAAACCACCCATAAATGAGAAGTCTTTTTTGGTTGTTAGTGCATATGCGGATAAACCAAAGAAAATGAGTGCGGTCGTACCAAGCGCTTGCGCGATTAGCATACCACCGTTTGGTAATGCTGCGTAATGGTTGAGCATCGGACCTAAACCAAAACCCAGAATACCGGTGAACAAGAAGACCAAACCTATCGCGGATGAAGAATTTGCCTTTTTACCTATTACGAATAACAAGCCAAAAGCCACAAGTGAACATACAATCCCCGTAATTGGCGGAAGTGCCATTGTCATAGAAATTGCAGCGGTTACGGCGCTAAATGCCAATGTCATAGCCAATAGGAAGTAAGTGTTTTTCAACACTTTATTGGTTTCCATTGTCGACATTAACGGTTTTGCAGTGTTGTATGAATGATTGAATGCCATGATTCAAGCTCCTTAGTAAAACATGCTGTCCCAAAAATAACTCGGACAAGAGTATCAATAGTTATATGTTGGGGCAATGGTTTCTAGATCAATATCGCTGTTAATGTGATTGTATATATCATAGTTTCCTTTTAGCTTAAGACATTGAATATTGTGATAAGTTCGCAGAAACACAGCAAACAGCTTAATTTTGATTGCTAATTATCCGAAAGGGGCGAAATTTACGCAAACAGTCAAAAAATTTAAAAAAAAGCTTCACAAGCGCAGGGGGATTCTCTATTATTCGCCCCGCTGCGGAGAGATGGCTGAGTGGTTGAAAGCACCGGTCTTGAAAACCGGCATACGTTAGTAGCGTATCTAGGGTTCAAATCCCTATCTCTCCGCCACTTATTTTTGATTTATGCCACAGTGCGTAAATTTTAGGTTTTGGAGAGATGGCTGAGTGGTTGAAAGCACCGGTCTTGAAAACCGGCATACGTTAATAGCGTATCTAGGGTTCAAATCCCTATCTCTCCGCCACATTTTAAGCCCTCGAATTCGAGGGCTTTTTTGTTTCTAGTATCAAGTTTTTCCGCGCTATATCTTCAGCCGTGTATACTCGATTAAAATCCCTATTAGACCAAAGTCTGCTAGTGCAGGGTCTTGGCTTGCACAATACTCTATCATGTTGAATAAATAATATGTGTAGAGAGTGTTGAATATGAAACAAGTTGGCAAAGGGGTAGGGTTTTCTTTATTGTCCCCATTGATCGTAGGCAGTGTACTTGGTATCTACTACAGCTTTACACTCGGTCGCAGTGAGATGTTCTTTAACTTACTACTTAGTGCAATTTCGAATGCTTATATCGTTGGTCTTGCCATGTGCCTATTCGTTGTCCCTGGATATATCCTCATGTTTAAGTACAACAAGGTGCAATATAGCGGTTTGCTAACATTGGGTTTACTTGGTGGTGCGCTATTCAGCTATCTTTTTTCCACACAATCGGGAGTGGGTTTTATTGTTAACGCCTTAATGTCAATGCTAGCAGCAGGGCTTTTCTTGTTTGGTTTGCGGGCAAGCAATCATAAAACTGAGTGATAATTGACCGAGTAGCGTAGCTTTTACAGATAATTAATACTTTTTCAGTCGAAAAGGTTTTAATTATTTCTCCGAAAGAGTACCTTTAGCTTTTGTCGTTCAATTCGTGAATTTGATGGTAATGCAAAAGCAAGATTTTTATCAAACTTTAGTGAAACAAGCTCAGGGCTTGATCAGTGGTGAGCATAACATGGTTGCCAATATGGCTAACTTGAGTGCGCTTTTATTTACAACCCTTGAGGATATCAACTGGGCTGGGTTTTATCTTATGGACAGTGCAGATGAACTTGTACTTGGACCATTTCAAGGTAATCCAGCTTGTATCCGTATACCCGTAGGAAAAGGGGTATGCGGAACTGCTGCGGCAAGCTGCGAAACGCAGCTGGTTGAAGATGTTCACGCATTTTCGGGTCACATTGCATGCGACGCGGCATCAAATTCAGAAATCGTCATCCCTGTCTTCAAAGATAATAAAGTGATAGCTGTGCTAGACATCGACAGTCCTAGTCTGGCAAGATTTGATGAGCAAGACAAAAAAGGCTTAGAAGCATTTGTTAAAGTTTTTGAGGAAACACTTTAATGAAGGATATGCTTCAGGTACAAGATTATTTGTTTTCCTATGCCGATGTTGGTGATTGGGAAGGCGAAGAAGAGGTGGTTGCAGAGCGCTTAAATGAGCTTATTCATCACGCATGGGATTTACTCCCTGAAGATTTAGATTGCGATACAATTGATAATCTCATCGAAGGCATTTGGGAACATCTTCGCGGTGATTTGGCACTTCTTGAAGCAGATATAGAAGAGCTAACTGACTGGGTAACACACTATATAAACTCGTCGCTCGATGAGCAGATGTAATTAATAGGTTTAAAAATGGAAACCACAAACAAGCTAAAAGACATAAATGAAGTATTAGACTTCTTATTTTCCGAATTTCCTAAGTGCTTTAAGCAAAAGGAAGGGATCAAACCACTTAAAGTAGGTATTTTTAAAGATATCGCAGAGCGTATTGAAGGGTCTGACAAAGTCAGTAAAACTCAGGTACGTCAAGCGCTTCGTAAATACACATCTAATTGGCGCTATTTAGAAGCTGTCACTAAAAATGAGTTTCGTATTGACCTTGATGGTAATCAAGCTGAAAAGGTTGAGCAGGAACATGTGGAGCATGCGGAAAAGGCACTTGCTGAGAGCCGCGCTAAAATGGCTAAACGTAAAAAGCCACAGCGTCCAAACAATCGTGACGGCGAAACAAAATCTTACAAAAAGAAACCACATGGAAGGGATCGTCAAGACCAAAAGCGCCCTAAAATGAATAATARACCTGCTGAAGTTAAACCTAAGCGCAGTGGTAAAGTTGAACCTTTACCAGCAGAACAGGTCAAGGTTAATAACAAAGTAAAAGTTAAGCTTGGTCAAGCGCTTGTTAATGCTACTATCACTGAAGTTAAAAATGATGAAGTGCACGTAGAGCTTGTAACAGGAATGCAAGTTAAGACCAAAGCAGACAGCCTATTTATCCAATAAGGAGTTGTATATGAGTAAAAAGTTACCACTCATTTCCCTAGTCGCCGCGTTCGTATCGAGTGTTTCTTTAGCCTCGACAAGCACAGTCACCATTAAAGACTTGCCGGTTCTTAAACCTGAAGCGCAGCATACAACGGCTAGTAAGCGAGTGACCAACTTATTTACTCGACAACACTATAAACGCTTCAGCTTTAATGATGCGTTGTCTGATAAGATATTCGACCGCTATGTAGAAGCAATCGATTTTAATAAATCCTTGCTGTTGCAGTCGGATATCGAAAGCTTTCAGCAATACAGAAAGCGCTTTGACGACGCATTGATTTCAGGCAAACTCGAATTTGCCTATGACATGTTCAATTTGAGTATGAAGCGACGTTTTGAACGTTATGATTTTGCAATAGGTCTCCTCGAAAAAGAAATGGACTTTGAGAAAAAAGACGAGTTCATCTTTGATAGAGAAGACGATAACTACGCAAATTCAATGGTTGAGCTTGATGAGTATTGGCGCCAGCGTGTTAAATCAGATGCGCTGAGATTGAAACTGACTGGTAAAAACTGGGAAGAAATTAAAGAAATACTCACCAAGCGATACAAAAATGCACAAAAGCGCTTGGTCCAAACTAACAGTGAAGATGCGTTTCAAGTCATTATGAACGCTTTTGCACGTAGCATCGAAGCACATACCTCTTACCTGTCCCCTCGAAGAGCCGAGCAATTTAAGATGGACATGGATCTTGAGCTTGAAGGCATCGGGGCGGTATTGAGTTATGATGAAGACTATACAGTTATCCGTAGCTTAGTGCCTGGTGGGCCTGCAGATAAAACTGAAAAGCTGAAACCAGAAGATAAAATTATCGGTGTCGCGCAAGGTGAAAAAGAATTTGTAGATGTGATTGGCTGGCGTTTAGATGACGTTGTCGATCTCATTAAAGGACCAAAAGGCACTACAGTACGTTTACAGTACTTGAAAGGAGCTGATAGCCACGGTACACCAAAAGTGGTTGAGATTGTCCGAGACAAAGTAAAACTTGAAGACCGCGCTGTAAAGTCAGAGGTATTTGAAGCTAAGTACTCTGATCTGCAGAGCAAAATTGGAGTTATTGAAATTCCAAGTTTTTACAACAACCTTTCTCAAGATGTAAAAACTGAACTTGCCAAATTAAAAGAAGCAAAAGTTGACGGTGTGATCGTCGATTTACGACAAAATGGTGGTGGTTCTTTGTATGAGGCGACACAGCTATCAGGTCTCTTTATCGACCAAGGCCCTGTTGTTCAGATCCACACAGCATATAATCGAGTTGAAAGCCAACAAGATAGAGATGGCATTACATTTTACGATGGCCCCTTAACTGTACTTGTTGATCGTTATAGCGCATCAGCATCTGAAATTTTCGCCGCTGCGATGCAAGATTATGGCCGTGCCGTTGTGATTGGTGAGCAAACCTTTGGTAAGGGTACGGTTCAGCAACATCGTGGGCTGGGTAAGAATTACGATTTATTTGAAAATCCTTTGGGAAGCGTAACTTATACCATTGCTAAGTTTTATCGTATTGATGGTGGTAGTACGCAGCACAAAGGCGTCATTCCAGACATTTTATTGCCTTCAGCTGTTAATCCTGAAGATTGGGGGGAAAGTCAGGAAGATAACGCATTACCTTGGGATAGCATCGTTAGGGCCAAGTACTCAAGTTTGGATAATTTATCTTCTATGATCCAATATTTAAGTAAGCGCCATGACGAGCGAGTTCAAAAAGAGCCTGAGTTCACTTATGTCTATCAAGATATTGAACAATACAAGGCACGTAAAGACGATAAATCTATATCTCTGGTTGAAGCCGAGAGAATTAAAGAGCGTGAAGAGCGAGATGCGCTCGTACTGAAACGTACAAATGAGCGCTTGAAACGACTTGGTTTGGAACCCATCGAAGATTTAGACGATGCACCTGAAGTCATATCTGAGCTAGATCCCTATCTAGAAGAGGCAGCACTGATCACACAAGATCTCATATCGTATGGTCGAATAGCCAAACAAGGCTCGTAACTGATAAAAGGCGCTTCAAGCGCCTTTTATCTTTGTCTCATCCTATCTAACTTGAGCTGCGGATAATTAATGCCAGCTATTGGTGCCTAATACCAATTTGACTTAATACTTACTCAATTTGAAGGAGTAAATCTGACGCTAACAGCACTAAAATTTCTTATTTAGATCAACTAAATAGCAAAATTTTTGCCTTGCCTATATGGATGTAGGTACCTTAGCGATAGCAGGACGTGGTAACAGAGTTATCGACAAGGTTTCTCACCTCAAAATAGACCACTTAATTAAGATAATTGGTATTTATTAGTGAAATTGGTATTACTTTTATTTTACAAATTTTGCTATGATCTGCGAAATTTTTTGGGCTAATACTTTTTTGAGGCTTTTTGAATGTTAAATGTGGTTTGTCCACATCATACAAGGATATTCAAAACGGCTCAAAACGGTATACTACAAATAAAATAATTATAAGCATGAGTCGTCGTGCATAGGAGTATTCCTTTTGAAACAACAAAAACAGCCGTCATTTGTCGACGCGCTTATCCCGATTACGCTGCTTGTCAGTTTACTGGGGGCCGCCGTATACCTGTATGGTGATAGTTCTTCGTCGGGTCCTAACCAAATAGCATTGTTATTTGCTACTTTCACAGCTGCATTAATTGGCTTGAAAAATGGCTACACTTGGAAAACTTTGGAAGAAGCGATGATCAAGGGGATCACGATTTCCCTTGGTGCAATTATCATTCTGTTGATGGTTGGTGCCTTAATCGGCACGTGGTTACTATCCGGAACTGTTCCGACGCTAATCTATTACGGTTTGCAGGTTATTAATCCAAGCTGGTTCTATGCCGCGAGCTGCTTGATCTGTGGTGTGGTCGCGATGAGTATCGGTAGCTCATGGACAACTGCTGCCACTATTGGTGTTGCACTGCTTGGTGTTGCGACAGGTTTAGGGCTAGACCAGGTGGTCACGGCGGGCGCTGTTATATCCGGAGCATACTTTGGTGACAAACTGAGCCCGTTATCTGAAACGACTAATCTCGCTCCAGCAGTAGCTGGAAGCGATTTGTTTGATCATATTCAACATATGCTGTGGACGACAGTCCCAAGCTTTGTCATCGCACTTATTATTTTTATCTTTATGGGCTTCAACGCTGAGGTAAATAGCGAGGCCGGACGCATAGATGAGATCGTTTCTATATTACAAAGCAACTTTAATATAAATATTTTCATGCTAGTTCCACTATTAGTGCTTCTGGGACTTGCGATTAGAAAAATGCCAGCCTTTCCCGCTATTTCGATTGGCGCTGTGATCGGCGCTGTTTGGGCTGTTTTGTTTCAAGGAGAGTTAATTGCGAGTCAAATTGATCGCAGCCAAGGTGAATTAGTTGGCTATATTAAACTCGTATGGGCAACCTTTTTTGATGGTTTTGCCCTACAAACTGGCGATGCAAAAATGGATGATTTGCTCAGCGGTGGTGGAATGTCCTCAATGCTTACCACAACTTGGTTAGTGATGACTGCACTGATGTTTGGCGCGATAATGGAAAAAACGGGTCTCTTGGATGTATTTGTACGCAGTATTTTAAAAATAGCGAAGAGTACGGGCTCACTTATTGCGTCAACAATAGCTACCTGTGTTGGCACAAACTTGGTTGCTGCCGATCAATACATAGCGATAGTTGTTCCAGGACGAATGTTCAAAGAAGAATATAAAAAGCGAGGCTTAAAAAGTGTCAATCTTTCTCGCACGTTAGAGGATGGCGGTACCATTACCAGTCCACTTATTCCATGGAATACCTGTGGTGCCTACATGCAGAGCGTACTTCTGATCAATCCATTTGATTATGCCATGTATGCGTTTTTTAATTTGATTAACCCATTATTAGCGGTTATCTATGCGTATCTTGGTATTAAAATTTTGAAAATTACGCCACCAGAGATGAAGGTTGAAGGATCAAAGTAAGTGCTGAGATTTGAAAAGAAGCTACAAGGTTACTGATGACAATCGACGGTAGCTCAGATCCAAAAGCGAAAATCGCCTACAATGATTGAAGATGGGCGTAAATGAATTTATTTAATCACACGCCCCAATTTGGGGCGTTTTTGTAAGGAATATCTATGACTCAAAAACCACAAGCTAAATATCGTAAGGACTATATTGCACCTAGCCATCAAGTCGATGAGTTGTCTTTGACCTTTGAGTTAAGTCCACGAAATACCATAGTGACTGCTGTTAGTAAATTTCGTGCAGCTGCTGGCGCATCACAGCTAGTATTGGATGGGGTTGATTTAGAACTGCAATCCTGTCAAGTAAACGGTAAAGAGTGGCACACTCGTGAGCAAACAGAGGCTAAGCTTATATTGAATGAGCTGCCAGCTGAATTTGAACTCACCATTGTGACTCACATATCTCCGCAGACTAATACTTCTCTTGAGGGGTTATATTTATCTGATGGTGCTTATTGCACACAATGCGAAGCTGAGGGCTTTCGTAAGATCACCTACTTTATGGACAGACCCGACGTACTTACCACTTACACTGTGACTATTATCGCAGAAACTAAGTATCCATTTTTGTTGTCGAATGGCAATAAAGTGGAAGAGGGCACGCTTGAAGATGGCAGACATTTTGCCAAGTGGCATGACCCATATAAAAAACCCAGCTATCTATTTGCTTTGGTTGCAGGCAGCTTTGATGTTTTAGAAGATACTTATCAAACCAAGTCTGGGCGGGAAGTTAAATTAGCGCTATTTGTAGATAAGGGTAATTTACACAAAGCACCACATGCTATGACTTCATTGAAAAAAGCAATGGCATGGGATGAGCTGCGTTTTGGGTTAGAATATGATCTAGATATTTATATGATAGTGGCAGTAGATTTCTTCAACATGGGGGCAATGGAAAACAAAGGCCTCAATGTTTTCAATAGTGCTTGTGTACTTGCAAGCCAAGAAACTGCAACAGACCGAGATTTTCACACTATTGAATCAATTGTTGGCCATGAGTACTTCCATAACTGGACTGGTAATCGCATTACCTGCCGAGACTGGTTTCAGTTGAGCTTAAAAGAGGGGCTTACTGTATTTAGAGATCAAGAATTTAGTAGCGATCTGGGGTCTCGAGGGTTAAATCGGATAGACGCGGTAATGGCGATGAGAACTCATCAATTTGCTGAAGACTCTGGCCCAATGGCCCATCCAATCAGGCCTGAAAAAGTAATAGAAATGAATAATTTCTATACAGTGACTGTATACAATAAAGGGGCCGAGGTGATCCGCATGATGCATACTTTGCTCGGTGAAGAGAACTTCCAAAAAGGGATGCAGCTTTACATTACCCGACATGATGGTCAAGCCGTGACCTGTGATGATTTTGTCAATGCTATGATGGATGCCTCTGGCGTTAATTTAACGCAGTTCAAGCTGTGGTATGAGCAACATGGAACGCCTAGACTAAATGTAGTGACAGAATACGATAGTGCTGCACAGCGCTATACAATGACAGTCACACAGCGCCATGCAGATAGCGATCCGATAAAAGCGCCGTTACATATTCCATTCAAATTGGAATTGCTTGATGAGCAAGGGCTGAGCATTCCGTTATTGACGCAAAAGGGTGAAATTCAAAGAGCACTCGATATTACTGAGTTTGAACAACGCTTTGAATTTGAGCAAGTGGCAACAAAACCTGTACCTGTACTATTAGAAGATTTCTCTGCACCGGTAATTATGGAATACAATTATTCCACTGATGAATTGCTACATATTTTGCGTTTTGCACGAAGCGACTATGCTCGCTGGGAAGCGATGCAGCAGATATTTATGATCGCCGTCAAAGCTGCGATTGATTCTGGTGACTATAGCTTAGACAGTAAAGTACTCGATGCCTTATCTTCATTGGTTAAGCACCTAGAAGGAGATCTTGCACTGCTTGCAGAGTTATTAAGTTTACCTACTTTTGATACGCTTGCGAGTCAGTTTACGACAATTCCAGTAGACGCGTTAGTGAACGTATCTAAGGCATTTGAGTCACAGATTGCTCAGGCACTACAGCAAGACTTGGAACTCGCTTATACTTCATCAACCGAGTCAGGTTCTTTAGATGCGCAGGATGTGGCCGTTCGGGCATTTAAAAATAAAGCCTTATACTACTTGGTAAAAACTGATTCGACACTCGTTGAAGATGCGCTGAGAACACAATTTGCGTCAGATAATATGACCACTAAACTTGCATCTCTCAAAGCTGTGGTATCAGCTGAGCACGAGAAGATGGAAGCCTTATTCAGCGAGTTTGACAGTCAGTGGCGTCACGACGCGTTGGTAATGGATAAATGGCTGGCACTACACGCAAGTTTGCCAAATGATGAAGTGATAACGAAAATAAATGCACTTTATGACCACCCATGTTTTGAAAAAGGCAATCCAAATCGAGTACGAGCACTCATTGGTAGCTTCACTCGCAGTAATCCGGCTCAATTCCATCGAATTGACGGCAAAGGTTACGAGCTACTTGGCGACCTTCTAATCGAGCTAAATGGCATCAACCCACAAAATGCTTCCCGCATGATCACGCCGTTTATGTCTTGGCGACGCTATGATGAGACGCGTCAGAAGCTGATGAGAACACAGTTGGAACGTTTGGCGAGCCTAGAAGGGCTAAGTGATGATTTATATGAAAAAGTAGAAAAGGCGTTGGCGCAGTAAATGAAAGAGTACTTCTTTTACATGGAATTGAGTTATGACAAGTGCCTTGGTTATTACCATGGACATTATACTTCAGTACAAGTGATCGAAGATGGCGGGAAGACGATACGCTTTCCCGCTGAGCGTATTCGTCCATTTATTTCATCGATTGGGATCAGAGGCAGATTCCGCTTAATTTTGGATGATAGCAACAAGTTTCTGTCGTTAGAAAAAGTTACTTAGTATCAGCCAAACTGAAAAACATATTTTATTTTTGTTAAATGAGTTTGTTATAAGCTTGAAATACGTGTTATAAATTATCTGGTAGGACGTCTTACCAAGAGTAAAATGCGCCCCTAGAGGCGAAAAAGCGTTGATTTAATGGCGTAGTATTTGTATTTTCTCGCTTTCGCTTCTATCGTTTAGACAACAAAAAACAATAACTCTAAGAGCTTAAGCTCTAGACAAGACCCGCCAAAAGGGGGAGAAATAATGATAAAAAGATCGCTCTTTGTGAAAAACAAAATCATGCTCGGTCTTAGTGCGGCAATCATGGGAGCTGCCGCGACATCAGTACAAGCTGCTAGTTTTGAAGTTGGTGAGTTTGATATCACTTTCGACTCAACGTTCTCTTATGGTCAAAGTATTCGTGTAGAAGACCGTAATTTTGACTTCATCGGTAAGAGTAATCATCCTCAGTTTAATTGGGATGGTTATAAAGCAACGACTGGCAATACGATCTACTCTTCGTCTCAAATATGGTCGCAACAGGGCGCCTATTCAAATAATGGTGATGCTGGTAATCTGAATTTTGATTCAGGCGATACCTTCTCACAATTATTGAAAGGGACGCACGATCTCGCAATAACCAAAGACAACTTTGGTTTATTTACACGCTTTATGTACTTCTATGATTTTGCGATGGAAGACGGAGACTTTGCATATGCCAATCCAGTGTCTGGTAAGAAAGTAGATCCGTGTGAAGATGATAATACAAGAGAACAAGTTTGTTCAGACTTTCGTTTACTTGATGCCTTTATCTGGGCTGATTTTGACCTGAATGACGGTAAAAACCCACTATCGGTACGTTTAGGTCAGCAGGTAGTAAACTGGGGTGAGAGTACACTGATATCACATGGTATCAATGTTAACCCGGTGGATATCGATAGACTCAAAGCACCAGGTTCAGAAGTCAAAGAAGCTTTTATCCCTGTTGGCATGCTTTGGGCGTCAATTGGCTTATCTGAAAACGTAAACCTTGAAGGCTTCTATCAGTATCAATGGCACGAAACAAGACTACCAGCTACCGGCAGCTACTTCTCAACTAATGACTTTGCTTCTGAAAACGGCTACATGCAAAACGTTCAGCTTGGTTTTACTTCAAACCCTGATATTGATTTATATCACTTGACCGATGCACTTAATAGCTTATACGCCGACGCAACAGCTTCACTTGTTGCACAAGGGGTTGTGCCAACTGCCGAAACAATAGGTCAGACAGCCGCTGCGATGTACATGGCATATCCAACGAGAGTAGCGCTTAAAGGAAAGGGTGCAAGTGGTATCAGCGAGCCTGATGATGGTGGTCAATATGGACTACGTTTAGGCATATTCTCGCCTGAGCTTAATGATACTGAATTTGCGCTATATTACATTAACTACCATAGCCGTAGACCGCTTATTTCAGGTAAGGCATCTAACTTTACTGGTGCCGCGCTAGCTGCTGATCTGGATTACATTAGAAATAATCCTATTACAGAAGACAACATCACAAATCTAAATGCGTTCACGCAGGCAAAGATCACATACCCTGAAGACATCAAACTTTATGGTTTGAGCTTTAATACGGCGCTTGGTGAAACTGCGCTATCTGGTGAAATTGCATACCGAGAAGATGAGCCTCTCCAAATTGATGATGTTGAGTTATTGTATGCAGGTATGGTTGAACAACTTGCAGCAGCAGGGATAAGAGAAGACTTTGAAGGTTTCTCACAGTTAAGCCAAGGTGATGATATTGCCTTCGTAAACCCTGGAGAAATTGCGCAAGGTTATATATTACGAGACACCATCCAAGCACAGTTGACAGCAACACATTTGTTTGGCCCGTCTTTAGGGGCTGACAGCTGGGCTGTTGTCGGTGAAGTCGGTGCCGTAACAATCAAAGATATGCCAGAGTATGATGAACTTCGTTTGAACGTGGCCGGTACTGGTCGAAGCGGAGTAATTGAAGGTGTATCGGGTCGAGAGTATGGGTTAATACATCAGGCGGTTTCTAATGGACCTGAAACAAATCCATTCCCATCTGCATCAGCATGGGGCTATCGACTGATTGCTAAAGGGGAATATAACAACTTATTTAGTGGCGTTAACTTCTCACCAAAAGTTGTGTTTTCGCATGATGTGAACGGTATAACACCGGATCCAATGTTCTTATTTGTTGAAGATCGTAAATCACTTGGGATTAACCTAAACTTTAACTACCTGAACACTTGGTCATTTGATTTTGGCTACAACACCTTCTGGGGTGGTGGTAAAACAAATACCTTCGCAGATCGTGACTTTGTCTCATTCAATATTAAGTATTCAATTTAAGGGCTTTCGTTATGTTTAGAAAACCTACATTTATCGCAGCAACAATAATTACAATGATGTCTGCAAGTAGTGCAATGGCTAAAATGAGCCCAGATGAAGTTGCACGTTTAGGAAAAGATTTAACACCAATCGGTGCGGAGAAGGCAGGGAATGCTGATGGTAGCATTCCAGCGTGGAATGGTGGTATTACTGCGCCACCAGCAGGTTATGAGGTGGGAATGCACCACCCAGATCCATTTGCCGATGACAAGGTGCTATTTACAATCGACAAATCGAACCTCGATAAATACAAATCGTTATTGAGTCCAGGTCAGATTGCACTATTTGAAACGTACCCAGATACGTTCAAAATGAATATCTACCCTACGAGACGAAGCGCGTCTTATCCTCAGTTTGTTTACGATGCAACGAAAAAGTATGCGACAACAGCTGAACTAATTGAAGGGGGTAACGGGATCAAGAATACCGCTGTTGGTATCCCATTTCCTGTGCCTAAAAACGGCTTAGAAGCAATTTGGAACCACCTATTGCGCTTCCGTGGTTTGTCTATTGCCCGTTATGGTGGTCAGGCAATGCCAACAGAGTCTGGCGATTACAATATTATTGGTTTCGATGAACAGTTATTGGTGAAGTATTCAGCGACGGATGCAACACCTGAAGCGTTGCAAGAGTCAAATATTCTATTTAAGTTCAAGCAGCGTGTAACCGAACCTGCGCGTCTAGCTGGTACGGCTTTATTGGTGCATGAAACCATGGACCAAATTTTGACTCCTCGTCAAGCCTGGACATACAACACCGGCCAGCGTCGTGTTAGACGTGCGCCAAACGTTGCCTATGACGCACCTGGAACTGCGTCAGACAGCTTACGTACAACAGATGATTTTGACATGTTTAACGGCTCACCAAATCGCTACGATTGGAAGCTAGTAGGCAAAAAAGAAATGTATATTCCGTATAACAGTTACAAGCTACATAGCGATAAATTGAAGTACGAAGACATTCTGATGGCAGGTCATATTAACCCAGAACATGTTCGTTATGAAAAGCACCGCGTGTGGGTAGTTGAAGCTAACCTAAAAGAAGGCACTCGTCATATTTACAAAAAACGCGTGTTTTATATTGATGAGGATAGCTGGCAAATCCACGTAGCTGATATATACGATAATCGTGATCAGATGTATCGAGTAGCGATGGCACATGGTCTGAACTATTATGAAGTGCCTACACACTGGAGTACGTTAGATGTTTATTACGATCTGAACTCTCGTCGTTATCTTGCGATTGGTTTAGATAATGAAGAAGACATGTATGACTTCAGTCAATCTTTCAATGATAACGAATTTACTCAGGGTGCTTTGCGCCGTGAGGGTCGTCGTTAATTAGTGAAACATCAGGCTGGAGCTATCTTGCTTCAGCCTTCTTCCTCCTTTCCTCTCACAACTCGAGTGTTTTCTCATGATTAAGAAAGTAGTAGCAGCCTCGATATTAACTATGGCGCATTTAGCTGTGGCCGAAAGCAGCGATCAGATTGCACCGCAGTCAGCCTTAATGGTCGCACACCCAGAACAGACACTATTTACAGATATTACCGACACAGGTAAAGCATTAGTCGCAGTGGGTAAACATGGCACAATTATATATAAAAAGGCAGAGCAAAAATGGACACAGGCATCAGTGCCAGTTCAATCCTTACTAACTGCAGTGACATTTAAAGGTAATGATACAGGTTGGGCCTGTGGCCATGATGCCAGTATTTTAAAAACCACAGACGGCGGCAAAACGTGGACAGTGAAGCAGTATTTGCCACAGCTCGAGAAGCCTTGTCTAGACATTGAATTTGTTAACCAGCAGCACGGTTTTGCAGTAGGTGCTTATGGGATGTTTTTTGAAACGTTTGATGGTGGAGAATCTTGGAATAAGCGGTTTATTAGCGAGTTTGTTCATCCCGATGATGTTGAATACCTAAATGACTTAAAAGAACAAGATCCGGCTGGGTATGAACAAGAAACTGCATTTATTCTACCGCACTTTAATCGCTTACTTATCACGGACGATAACATGTACCTTGCAGGAGAAATGGGCTTGGTTGCTCAAAGTGAAGATCTGGGCAAAACATGGCAAAAGTTTGACTCATTTTATCGAGGTTCTTTTTTTTCTATCAACGAAACCAAAGACAATCACTTCGTCGTAGCGGGGCTTCGTGGCAACGCGTTTATCGGTAGTGGGCAGCAAGTTCAACAATTAAAAACAGATAAAACAGCCACAATTAACAATATTATTGTCGATGATTCAACGACTTATATGCTCGCCAACAGCGGTGTCATTTTTAGTATTAAAAATGGTGAAGTCACTTCAAAGCAATTAAAAAATGGCCACTCAATTTTATCTGGCGTGCTTAAAAACAAGAGCTTAGTCCTTGCGACTGAACAGGGGATTGCTGAAATAGAGGTGGGTAACTAATGCAAGCATTTTTAAATCAGTTAGTTTATGTCATCTTTAGGCATCGCATTACCGTTGTCACATTTTTTATTTTGACCACGTTATTTTTGGGGTATAAGGCAACCCAAATTCAGTTAGATGCGTCATTTAATAAAAATATTCCATTGAATCATGACTATATGAAAGTCTACCTAGAGCACGAGAAGCAATTTGGTGGTGCAAATAGTATTCTGATTTCGGTGTGTGATAGAGACGGCGATATTTTTAATGAACCGTTTTTTACCCAGCTAAAAGCGGTTCATGACCAACTCTACTTTATTCCTGGGGTAAACCGCCCGTTAGTAAACTCTATCTTTGCACCCAGCGCGCGCTTTGTTGAAGTTGTTGAAGATGGCTTTGCTGGCGGACCTATCATTCCGGCCAATTTTCAACCAACTGAAAAAGGCCTTAGCGTTGTAAAGCAAAATATTGAAAAAGCTAAGGTAGTTGGCCGGATGGTAGCCAGCGACTATTCATGTGCCATGGTCACAGCACAGTTAATGGAAATTGATCCACAAACACAAGAAAAGCTAGATACGTTGGCATTTGCACAAAAACTAGAGTCAGAAATCAGAGCACCACTGAGTACTGATAAAGTTAGCATTCACATTATTGGCTTTGCGAAAATGGCCGGAGATATTGCCGATGGCGCAAAAGGTGTGGTGTTATTTTTTGCACTTGCCATCGCATTTACGTTCATCATGGTTTGGATGTTTTGTAAAAGCTTTAAGCTAACTTTATTGCCGATAGCGTGTTCATTTATCGCGGTTATTTGGCAGATGGGTTTATTAAGCACACTAGGCTTTGGTGTTGACCCCATGTCTATTTTGGTACCGTTTTTGGTATTTGCTATCGGTGTGAGCCATGGCGTGCAAATGATCAATGCTATCGGCAAAAAGGTGTCTGAAGGCGTATCAAGCAAAGTTGCGGCAGAAGCAAGCTTTAAAGCGTTGTTGATCCCAGGTGGTATTGCGCTGTTATCAGATACGGTGGGCTTTTTAACCTTACTTGCGATAGATATAGGTATTATTCGTGAGCTAGCCATTACAGCAAGCTTAGGTGTAGCGGTGATTATCTTTACTAACTTAGTATTACTGCCTGTTATGGCGTCTTTTTTCGAATCAGCGAATATCAAACGAATTGGAGACGGTAAGAGTACGAGTCACGATGTGTTCGAGTCAATACGAGAGACCCTTGTTAAGACAACAGACAAAAAAGTAGCACGTGTGATTTTACTCATCAGTGCATTACTGTTTGCGTTTGGATATTGGCAATCCGATAAAATGCGTATTGGAGATTTGCATGCTGGCGCACCAGCCTTACACGAAGATGCCAGATATAATCAAGATACCTTCTTAATATCAGACCGCTATGCAATTTCGTCAGACATCCTTAAAGTGATAGTCGAAGCATTTCCCGCAGCATGTACTGATCACGATACGATGGCACGTATTAKCCGTTTTCAATGGCGCATCGAAAACCTCCCTAGTGTGCAATCAGCGGTCTCTTTGAGCTCTGTAGCTCAAGCTGTGAATGCAGGGTACAACGAGGGTAATTTGAAGTGGCAGACATTACCAAGAAATAGTGCTTCCTTAGTACAGGCGACTTCTCGTGTTGAGACTAGCTCAGGGCTTTTAAACGGCGATTGCTCAGTGATGCCTATAATTATTTTTATGGAAGACCACAAGGCCGAGTCGATAGATCACGTTATTACTCAGATCAAAACTTTTGCTCAAGAAGAGGGCACGGATGATGTTGCGTTTAAATTAGCATCAGGCCCCATCGGGGTGATGGCCGCGACGAACGAGTCGGTGTCACAAGCACAGGTACCTATGATGATCTATGTTTATGGTGCTGTGATCTTATTGTGCTTGGTAAGCTTTAGAAGCGTGCGAGCGACCATCGCGGTTGTGCTGCCACTGTACATTGTATCAACACTTGCGCAAGCGCTGATGGTGCAATTAGAGATAGGACTAACAGTGTCAACACTACCTGTGATTGCTCTTGGTGTGGGAATAGGTGTCGATTACGGCATTTATATCCTATCCTCTATGATGGGACAGCTTAAGCAAGGTATGCCATTGTCTGCGGCTTATCGTAATGCGTTAGCCGAGCGCGGTAGTGCTGTACTGTTTACGGGTATAACACTTGCTATCGGGGTAAGTACATGGATCTTCTCTGCGCTTAAGTTCCAGGTTGATATGGGTATCTTATTAACCTTTATGTTCTTGGTTAATATGCTGGGTGCTGTGTTGCTTTTACCGGCAATTGGAACGCTTCTCTGGTCTGACCAGAAAAAATAATGTGAATAATTGTGCTCCTTTTTATTTGGTATTGGCGATTTATATCTATTTTTTGTGAATAGTTGAGCAAACAGCTGAAAAGCTTGAAATGTTTTCGTCAAAAAGGCTGTTTATTAGCGTAAGAAAGGTTAGAATTTACCTGACTCCACGCTAATAAATGGCTGTACAAATAATCTACCGTTCAAAGGTGGTATAGATTAAGGAACACATAATGACACAAAATGAAGGCACGGCTTCTGTTATCCTAGATAACGTATGCAAGCTAATCCACAAAAAAGTCCATGCTGACAAAGTGTCACTTGTCGAAACGTTTGCCAAAACCTTGTACAGCAATATGTCTAAAGAGGATTTGGCACATCGTAACGACAGTGACTTATACGGCGCAGCATTGAGCCTTTGGAACGCCCTAGATAAAAATAAGTCTGACGAAGCCGTCATTCGCGTTTTTAATCCTGAGGTGGCAAAAGATGGATGGCAATCTTCGCATACTATTGTTGAGATAATTGCTAAAGATATGCCGTTTTTAGTTGATTCAGTGCGTATGGCAATGAATCGCAAAAATATTGTCTCTCACCTATTACTTCACGCTCCACTTAAGATACAAAGAAACGACGATGGTGCAATCACTGCGCTTTCTAACTTAAAAGCAGAGCAAGAATCAACCTCTACTAAAACCGTATTTTTCATTGAAATTGATAGACAGACAGATAATTCAGCTATCGCTGAATTTAAAGCTGAGCTTGAATCTGTTTTAAATGATGTGTCTGTTGCGGTTGCTGATTGGAAGCCCATTCGTGACAAACTGGTGAGTGTCAGCCAAGAGCTGCCAACTCGTCATTATAGTTGTTCAAAAGAAGAAGTTGCAGAAGCTGTTGAGTTTTTGGACTGGCTGGTGAGCGATAATTTTACCTTCATGGGCTATCGTCAGTATGACCTTACACCAGTTCAAGGTGACTACGAGTTAAAACCAGTCGAAGGCACAAGCCTTGGTTTGATGAAAAACTCGGGAGATGATCATAGCCGCTTACTTTCAGAGTTACCTGAGGTAGCTAGAAAAGAAGCTCGCAGTAGTAACTTGTTAATCTTAACAAAAACTAACTCGCTGTCGCGTGTACACCGTCCTGCGTACATAGATTATGTTGGTATCAAGCGATTTGATACCAAAGGCAACGTGATTGGTGAAGACCGCTTTATCGGGTTATTCTCTTCGAGCTTCTATAACAATAGTGCAGCCGACGTTCCGGTGCTTAAGAGTAAGATTAACCGTATCATGGAGCAGTGTGACTTTGCTAAAGGCACACATGCTTACAAAGCGGTGTTAAATATTCTAGAAACCTATCCGCGTGATGAGTTGGTGCAAGCGCGCGAAAGTGAGCTACTAGAAGTGGCCATGGGCGTGCTACAAACACAAGAACGCGACATGTGCCGATTGTTTGTGCGTAAAGATGTATACGGTCGTTTCTTCTCTTGTATGGTCTATGTACCAAGAGAACGTTACAACACTGCATTAAGACGTGAAACACAGCAACTACTGGCGCGTGCATTTAAGTCGAGTGAAAAAGTAGAATTCACTACTTTCTTCTCAGAATCAACGTTAGCGCGTACACATTACATTGTACGTGTTGATGACAACAATATAGATTATAACGTGAAAGAAATTGAAAATAACTTGGTTGAAGCCGCTCGTACTTGGGAAGACAAGCTACAAGGTGCATTGCTTGAAAGAGCGGGTGAGTCTCGTGGTAATGAGTTAAACCGTAAATACACTAATGCGTTCCAGTCTGCTTATAAAGACCAAGTATTACCAAGTGCTGCGGTAGTAGATATCGAGAAACTTGAACAGCTCAACGAAGACAATAAACTGGAGATGCTGTTCTATAGACCTCAAGAAGAGGCGACCTCTCAGTTAGTACGTTTAAGTTTATTCCATAAAGCTGAGCCAATTCACTTATCAGACGTGATGCCAATGCTTGAAAACTTTGGTCTGCGCGTTATTGGTGAGACACCATACGCAGTTAAGACCACTGATGGGCAAGTAAACTGGATCATGGACTTCTCTATGCTTATCGACAGCAAGGGGATCACCGACTTTGACAAAGTATCTGCACGTTTCCGTGCTGCATTGACGAATGTTTGGAATAATCGTCTTGAGAACGATGGCTTCAACCGCTTAGTTTTGTTAGGTGGCTTAACTGGACGCGAAGCGTCTATTTTACGAGCGTACGCAAAATACATGCGTCAAATTGGCGTGACTTTCTCGCAATCCTACATTGAAAACACGTTCGACCGCTACCCGCACATTGCGGCGATGATCGTTGATCTGTTCGTCAAGAAGTTCTCTCCGAAGAAAACGGCATCAGAAAAAACACTGACTAAAGTCATTGATGCTATTTACCAGGAACTAGAGAACGTTGCGAATCTTGATGATGACCGTATTATTCGTCTATATGTCGACATGATTAATGCAACGCTACGTACTAACTTCTATCAAAAAGAGGCAGATGGTACGAATAAGTCATACACGTCATTTAAGATCCAACCAAGTGCAGTGCCAGATATGCCATTGCCACTACCAGCGTTTGAAATCTTCGTTTATTCACCACGTGTAGAGGGTGTACACCTGCGTGGCGGAAAAGTAGCTCGTGGTGGCCTACGTTGGTCAGACCGTCGCGAAGATTTCCGCACAGAGGTACTTGGCTTAGTTAAAGCGCAGCAGGTTAAAAATACGGTTATCGTGCCTGTGGGATCTAAAGGTGGCTTTGTTTGTAAACAACTGCCAACAGAGCGTGAAGCTTTCTTCAAAGAAGGCCAAGAGTGCTATAAGATCTTTATTCGTGGTCTACTCGACATCACAGATAACATCGTACATGGTGACATCGTTCCGCCAATCGATGTTGTTCGTCATGATGAAGATGATCCATACCTAGTTGTTGCAGCAGATAAGGGGACAGCTACCTTCTCTGATATCGCAAACGGTATCGCAGAGTCTTACAACTTCTGGTTGGGAGATGCGTTCGCTTCTGGTGGTTCGATCGGTTATGACCATAAGAAGATGGGCATTACTGCAAAAGGTGCGTGGGAGTCGGTTAAGCGTCATTTCCGTGAGATGGACATTGATTGTCAAACAACTGACTTTACAGCGGTTGGTATTGGTGACATGGGTGGTGACGTATTTGGTAATGGGATGCTGCTTTCTAAGCACATTCGTTTGCAAGCTGCGTTTAACCACATGCACATTTTTATCGATCCAAACCCAGATGCAGCAAGCTCATATGTAGAGCGTGAACGTCTATTTAATCTGCCACGCTCAAGCTGGGAAGATTATAATAAGGATCTGATTTCTGAAGGCGGTGGTATCTTCTCTCGTGCAGCCAAAGCAATTACGCTAAGCGCTGAAATGAAGAAGATGATGGGCACCAAAAAATCTAGCATGACACCAAACGAGTTGATCAAAGCATTGTTGAAGATGCCAGTTGATTTACTGTGGAATGGTGGTATCGGTACTTACATCAAGTCTAAATCTGAAACTGACGCTGAAGTTGGGGATCGTGCAAACGATGCACTGCGTATCAACGGCGGTGAACTTGGTGCGAAGATATTTGGTGAAGGCGGTAACTTAGGTGCTACTCAGTTAGGACGTATAGAGTTTGCTTCAAACGGTGGGCGTATCAACACTGACTTTATCGACAATGTTGGTGGCGTAGCGTGCTCGGATAATGAAGTTAATATTAAGATCCTACTGAATGGTTTAGTTGCTGAAGGCGATTTGACGAAGAAACAGCGAGATGAATTACTTTACTCGATGACTGATGAAGTATCGGAGTTGGTATTAAAAGACTGTTACCGTCAGACGCATACACTTTCGATCACTAAGTCTAAAGGTCCAGCTACGCTAAAAGAGAAAGTACGCTTTATCCATGCACTTGAAAAAGATGGCAAGCTAAATCGTGCAATCGAATTCTTACCAACAGATGAAGAGCTAGCAGAGCGTGCAGCGGCAGGTAAAGACCTAACTCGTCCAGAGCTTTCGGTGTTAGTCTCTTACTCCAAGATGGTACTAAAAGAAACGTTAGTGGTTGATGAGATCTCAGAAAACCCATATTACCGTCAGCTTTTAGTTAACTCGTTCCCGTTACCACTACGTGAGCGTTTTAATGCTGCAATGGATAACCACCCGCTACGTAAAGAGATCATTGCAACTAAACTTGCGAACAATATCGTTAATGACATGGGTCTTAACTTTATGGTTCGTATGCATGAAGAAACAGGAGCAACAGATGCAGAGATTGCAATTTGTTACTCAATTGCAAGCGCTATCTTTGAAATGAAAGAAACGTGGTCAGCTATTTCTTCACTGGATAATAAGATCCCGGCAGCAGTCCAAACGGAAATGTTGTATCAATTACGTCGTACGGTTCGTCGTGCAACGCGTTGGTTTTTACGTCATCGTGATAAGTCTCAAACAATCGAGCAAACTATCGCGTTCTTTGCTCCTACATTCAAAGATTTAAGTGCAAACTTACACAACTACATGGTTGCAAACGAAAGCGAGCAAATTGTAGATAAAGCGCGCGACCTTCAATCTCAAGGTGTACCAGCTGAGATTGCACTGCGCATCGTATCGCTTTCAAGCTTGTTCTCGGTAATGGACTTAGCAGAAGTAGCTCATAGTGCGGGTCGTAAGATTGGCGTTGTGTCAAACACTTACTTCACACTGGGTGCAAACATGGGTCTACATTGGTTCCTGGACCAAATTACAGCGCAGCCTGTGGCAAACCACTGGCAAGCACTTGCTCGTGCATCTTATCGTGAAGAACTTGATTGGCAGCAACGCTCACTATCAGAGGTAGTGCTAAATAGCTTTGCCGGTGATGATAGTGACATCAATGAACAGATTGAGCAGTGGATGGATAAACAAGCTGGTTTATTACACCGTTGGCAACAAATGTTAACTGAGTTTAAGACGTCGCAAAGCCATGACTTTGCTAAGTTCTCAGTTGCACTGCGTGAGCTAATGTTATTAAGCCACAACTGTGATACTTCCAAATAATCTAGAAATCGCTACAATACCCCAGCTTTGACTGGGGTATTTTTTTGTCTAATGTCATTGTCATAATCCATTTAGCTAAAATCACAAAAAGGTGATTTTAGCTAAGTCGATTACGTACCAATACTGAGGAGCTACCATGTTTTACGATCTTGCGCGTCGTTTTATGTTCAACAAAGATGCGGAGTGGGCACACGATTTTGCCCTAGGCAACCTTCGTCGCTTTGCAAATACGCCAATGAGCCTTGCATGGTCTCAATCAGTTCAAGACAAACCAGTTRACTTTTTGGGATTAGAATTTAAAAACCCAGTAGGGCTGGCTGCGGGTCTTGACAAAAATGCTGAGTGTATCGAAGCATTCGCACAAATGGGCTTTGGTTTTATCGAGGTAGGCACTGTTACGCCAAGACCGCAAGCTGGCAACGATAAACCTAGGATCTTTCGTCTACCTGAAGCGAATGCGATTATCAATCGCATGGGATTTAATAACAAGGGTGTTGATTACTTAGTTAACAATGTTAAAGCGGCAAAATACGATGGGATCCTTGGGATCAACATCGGTAAAAATAAAGATACACCGAACGAGCAAGGTAAAGATGACTACATTCACTGTATGAGAAAAGTGTTTGAGCACGCGTCTTATATTACCGTCAATATCTCTTCACCAAATACACCGGGTCTTAGAGATTTGCAATATGGTGAAGCATTAGATGATCTGTTGCAAAGCTTAAAAAATGAACAAATGGATCTGGTAGCTAAGCACAACAAGTCGGTGCCTATGCTGGTTAAGATCGCCCCTGATGTTGATGGTATTCAGCTAGCGCAAATTGCCGAGTCTCTTGTGAACAATCGTATCGATGGTGTTATTGCAACAAATACAACATTAGCTCGTGATGCCGTAGAAAACTTAGAGCATGGAAATGAAGCTGGAGGCCTGTCTGGTCGACCGGTTCGTGAGAAATCAACGCACGTTGTTAGCGAACTAAAGCGTATTACTGAAGGTAAGCTACCCATTATCGGTGTTGGTGGGATCGACAGTGCTGAGTCTGCTAAAGAGAAGTTTGCAGCGGGAGCTGATCTTGTTCAAGTGTATACTGGCTTTATTTACGAGGGACCAGAATTGGTCAAAAGGATCGTTACGTCCTTATAAGGATCGCTCATATAACAAAATGATCGAAAACAAAACGTTATTATAAAAAATTTCATCATTGCGCTTTTCGCGTTATACTCCCACTTACTGGTTATAGTTAATTAGTTTGTGGGAGAGTCGTTTTGCAAGCTTCAAAAGAGTGGCAATGGATACGCTGCGAGAAAAGAAATAGGCTGTTAATTGACTTAGGTGAAGAGCTTCAGCTTTGTACGCCTTTTCGAATTCGACACCTGACCGACGACTCTGCATCAAGCCCGACCTTTAGCCTAAATGAGGCCGAATTTTATCAAAACGTATTCGATTACCTTTGTGGTTTTTCTGTCTGGAGTGAGCCACAATGCTGTCAAATTGCTTTGAATGCAACCGCTGCTAAATTCCACCTTCAGCCAATGCAAGCTAAAAGCTGGTTTTTCAAACCGTACAATGGGTGCGAGCCCGTTAGTGAAGCTGTGGTTTGTTTACGTTCAAAACAAAGCCAAGGCGAGTTTTTGATAATAGAGCATGACGGCAAAGCAAGCCTATGTCTAAGTCTAAGTCAACAATTTATCTTAGATGAAGGAATTGAACTTGAGCAATTTCAAGCAATTAAGGTACTGAATGATAGATTATCTCCCCTAGTTTTATCGAACCTAGTACACCAAAGCGCTTAGCGATATTGAGTTAAGGAATAACACAACGTAATGTCTCGCCCATAAATATACTCTAGCTCCCAATCAAAGTACTTCTCCACAAAGTAGCTATTAGCTTTTATAAAGTCTAATTGACCCGAGCCGTTAGGTTGTATTAACTTGTACCTTAAACCAATTAGACTTAATACTTGCTCAATTTGAAGGAGTAAATCTGACGCTAACCGCGTTAAAAATTTCTTATTTAGATCAGCTAAATAGAAAAATTTATGCCCTGCCTAAATGGATGTAGGTACCTTAGCGATAGCTGGAGGCGGTAGCGGGGTTTTCGACAAGATTTTCTCGCCTCAACATAGACCACTTAATTAAGATAATTGGTGTTAAATCATTGTAGTAATGAATTAAGGGAATAACTATGAACTGTCTTTGCGACAAAACTTTAAAACTGATCTACACCGACATTGAAGGCTATTGCGGTTATCAATGCCCATCTTGTGATGCAGTTTGGCTGCCTCGTAAATTTGTAGAAGCGATTAAACATACCTACCATTTTACATACGCAGGCTTTCTTGCGACCCGAACACCACTCAAACAGAACGCTGTACAATCATGTCCAGACGATGGCCATAAGCTTGTTGCGTATCAGCTCAATAATGCGTCGTTTAGCGAATGTCCGTGTTGTGCCAGTATTTGGTTTGAAGCAGGGGAGTTACAGGCACTGTTGCAAAATTACCAACGCGTTAATAGCAACACGAGTATCTTAGACAAGCTAGATATTTTTAATTTGTTTAACATATTGTCTTAACGAGTTTGAAATTGGCAATAAAAACAGACGGATTGGCTTTGTCTAAAGCTAATTTGCATATAATAACAGTGCTCCTGCTATTTATCGTCTTCAATCAAAGTCAACTAATAACTAACCATAACTTGTGTGTTATACTGCGCTCAGTTGAAATTTAAGGGTATTCAAATTGCAATTTATCGCATTGACATCTATTGGTGTAGAGCAGCTACTGGTAGAAGAATTAACCGAGTTCGGTTTTGAAATTAACAAGCAAACGGTTGGATCTGTAAAGTTCACTGGCACTAATTTAGACGTACAAAAGTTTTGTATGATGACTCGATTTGCAACACGCGTAATGTTGCTGATTGATGACAAGCCAGAAGTAAACGATAAAGACTCGCTGTATAAATTTGTGCGTTTTCAAGCTTGGCAAGACTGGTTTAGTCCTAAGCAAACGTTTGCTGTTGAGTTTAATGGCACCAACAATGCGCTAAAAAATACTCAATTCTCTGGTTTAGTTGTAAAAGACGGTATTGTTGATTACTTTAATGACCTGTTCGAACAGCGCCCCGATGTGGATAAGCAAACACCAGATATTCGCATAATTGCGAAACTGACCAAACAAGGTTGTGCGCTTTATATTGACTTCTCTGGCCCTCGTTTGTCTGACAGAGGCTATCGTGATAAACAAGGTAAAGCACCTATCCGTGAGCACTTAGCCGCAGCGCTTGTGAAGCGCAGTGGTTGGTTGCAAGATACCAATAAACCACTATTTGACCCCTGTTGCGGCTCGGGTACGTTGTTGATTGAAGCGGCATCAATGGCGCTTGGATTACCAGCCAATCCAAACAAGGATTTTGCTTTTAAACGTTTGCCAAGCTTTCGTGAAAGCAAGTTTAGCGAGTTAAAAGCGCAGCTTAACGTATCCCCAGAACAGAAAAACCTATGGTTAATAGGTAGCGATATAGATGAACGTGTACTTGCCATAGCAGAGCGCAATGCCAAGCGAGCTGGACTTGGGTCACATATCAAATTTAAGTTTGAAGATGCCAACCAGCTGAGCCTTGCCGCCAAGCGTCCAGGTACAGTACTCAGTAACTTACCTTACGGTGAGCGCTTAGGTGGAATGGCTGAGATAATCACGCTTTACCGCAATATGGGTATTGCTTTCAAAAAGCATTATAGAGGCTGGGATTTGGCTTTATTGGCCAGTGAAGAGAGCTTGCTAAAAGTACTAAAGCTAGCACGTAAAAAATCATATAAGTTTAAAAATGGCCCGTTAGATGTGCTGTTAAACCTGTATGAAATGAACGATGCGCAGGTACAACAAAATAAACAAAGTAGTGGCTTAAACTTTGAAGGGTCTAGCGCGTTTGGTAACCGCCTAAAGAAAAATGTGCAGAATCTTAAGTCGTGGTTAAAGAAAGAAAACGTAAAGGCTTATCGAGTTTACGATGCGGATATTCCAGAATACAACGTTGCGGTAGATGTTTATAACGATAGTGCGGTGATTTTTGAATATAAGGCGCCGAAAGAAATTGATGATACGGTAGCGCAAAAACGTCTACAGGACGTGATCACACTGACTGCCGAACAGCTTAATATTGATCCGCTTAACATTGCGGTAAAAGTAAGAAAGCGTCAAAAAGGTCAAGAGCAATACAAGGCATTAGACAAGCAAAATCGTACTGAAATAGTAGAAGAATATGGCGCAAAGTTTAAAGTCAATCTATTTGATTACCTTGATACGGGGTTATTTCTAGATCACCGCTTAGCACGTAAATTTATTCAACAACATGCAAAAGATAAGCGGGTATTGAACCTGTTTGCATACACAGGAAGCGCCTCGGTACATGCAGCTGTTGGTGGTGCTAAATCGGTCACTACGGTTGATATGTCGAAAACCTATTTGAAATGGGCGGAAGAGAACTTTGAGCTTAATGGCTTGAAGAATCCTCGTTTCAGATTTGAGCAAGCTGATTGTTTAAAATGGCTCGAGCGAGCAGTTGGTCAATATGATCTTATTTTTTTAGACCCTCCAACATTTTCAAATTCAAAACGAATGTCAGATGCCTTTGATGTACAAAGAGATCACCTAAAATTATTTGGCTGGGTTAAAAAAATATTGGCACCTAATGGCGTACTCTTGTTTTCTAATAACAAGCGTGGCTTTAAAATCGATGAGGTTGGACTCGCGGCCTTGGGGTTAAGTGCTGAAGAGTATTCTACGCAAACTCTATCCCCAGACTTTAAGCGCAACAAACAAATTCATAACAGTTGGTTGATCCGCCATGATTAAGTGCACATTATTTCACACCGAAGGCTGTCATTTGTGTGAAGAAGCATTAGCAATGCTCATTCAGCTATTACCTGAAGCAGAAATTGAATTAATAGATATCGTTGATGACGAAGAAACGATGACGACATATCAATATCGGATTCCCATTATCAAAAAAATCGAAACAGGGCACGAACTTGGCTGGCCCTTTTCTCAACAACAATTACAAGAATTTATAGCATAGTATGGATCTTATTCGAATCGCTAAAGCACAACTGGCTTTTGGCTCGCACCCTATACTCGATCAGGCTGATGCAGTGATTGAGTCAGGGGAGCGTGTTTGTATTGTAGGACGAAACGGTGCAGGTAAGTCTACCTTACTCAAAGTACTCGATGATCAAGTTCAACTTGATGATGGTGAAATAAACCGAGTAGGTGGTCTGAAAGTATCAAGGCTGGAGCAAGACCCTCCAAAAGGGGCAAATGGCTCGGTGTTTGACTACGTTGCTAATGGATTACCCGACGTCGCTGAATTGCTGATTGAATTTCACGAAATTAGTGAGAAGCTGCAAACTAACCAGTCTGATAAATTAATGACAACGCTTGAGCGCCTAACGCAAAGATTAGAAAGCGAGGATGCTTGGCGGTTTGAGTCAAGGATCAAGCAAGTACTGAGTCAGTTACAGCTGGATGCTAATATGCGGCTTGAAGAGTTGTCAGGAGGCTGGTTACGCAAGGTCGCACTGGCAAAAGCACTTGTTAGTGATCCTGATTTATTACTCTTAGATGAGCCAACGAACCACCTCGATATGCAGAGTGTTATTTGGCTAGAGCAATTTTTAAAAGAATTTAAAGGCGGAATCGTGTTTATTTCACACGACCGTGCCTTCATTCGCTCTATGGCAACTCGCATCCTAGATTTAGATCGTGGTCAGCTGGTTTCATACCCGGGAAACTACGCACAGTATCTAGAGCAAAAAGCCCATGATTTGAAAGTTGAAGAACAGCAAAATGCGCTATTTGATAAAAAGCTAGCGGAAGAAGAAGCTTGGATCCGTCAAGGGATCAAAGCTCGACGTACACGTAATGAAGGACGTGTGCGAGCCCTCAAAGCATTACGTGTGGAGCGTAAGCAACGTATCGAGCAACAAGGTAAAACAGACTTTAACATCGAGACTGCTGAGCGCTCAGGTAAGTTGGTGTTTGAAGCTAAGCATCTGAACAAAGCGTTCCAACAAAAAGTCATTGTAAAGGACTTTTCTACTTTGGTTATGCGTGGCGATCGTATTGGATTGGTTGGGCCTAATGGTGCTGGTAAAACCACGTTATTGAAAATGTTATTTGGTGATATTTCATCAGATTCTGGTTCAGTAAAACAAGGGGTTAACCTAGAAGTTGCATACTTTGATCAATACCGCGAAAAGCTAGACGAGGAAGCGACTGTTCAAGATAATGTTGCCGAAGGCAAACAAGAAGTCATGATGGGAGGACGCTCACGCCATGTACTTGGTTATCTTCAAGACTTCTTGTTTCCTCCAGCTCGAGCAAGAACGCCAGTAAAGGCGTTATCAGGCGGAGAAAAGAACCGCTTATTACTTGCGAAGCTTTTCTTAAAGCCTTCTAACATCATAGTGCTGGATGAACCAACCAACGATTTGGATATTGAAACACTGGAACTTCTCGAAGAAATTTTAAATCAATATCAAGGTACTGTTTTGGTGGTAAGTCACGACCGAGAGTTTATTGACAATACTTGTGGCAGTGTGTGGGCTTTTGAAGGCGAAGGTCAAGTGACTGAAATAGTTGGTGGTTATAGCGATTTTGAGCTGTATCAGCAAAAGCGCGACCAACAAAGAAAAGATGCCCAAAAAGTTGACCAAGAAAAACAACAGACCGCGCCGCTCAAAAAGGCGCCAGCTACGACTCGAGCAAACAAGCTGAGTTACAAATTAAAACTTGAATTAGAGTCATTGCCCAGTAAAGTAGAGGAACTTGAAGAGGCAGTGAATAAACAACAAGCGCTGGTCAGTGATCCTGACTTCTTTAAACAAGATCAGCAAACCACCCACGAGGCATTGAACCAATTGACTGAACTAGAGTCGAAGCTGGAAGCCGCGTTTGAGCGCTGGGAAGAATTAGAAGCATTACAGAATCAGCAGTAAGGATTAAGATGAAATTTAAACTTTTAGCCGCGAGTATCGCTGTTGCCATTTCACAACAAGCGGTCGCTGCAACATATCAGTTAACAGAACTACCAAGACACGCAAACAGTAAATATACCAATGTATCGGACGCGAATGAGGCGGGTGAAGTTATTGGTCAAGCATCAAACTTATTTGGTGTAAAAATTGATGTATCTTATATTGATTTTGACGATTCAAACTTAAAAAACTATTACGACAACGCGAAGCAGCAGTACGAGCAAATTGATGAGCCCATCACGTTTACACTAGATGATATTCAAAATAACAATGCTGCAAATACCAATGCACAAGCGCATGCGTTTATGTTGTCTTACATCACGTCGGCGAGTCGTTCAGCATCATTGGAGTATCAGCAGGTTAACCGCTCTATTTCGCTTATGTTTAACAATAATACAGCAGAAGAGTTTGTTGTATTTGATGAGCAATCACCGGATTATCAAGGGTTAACTCGCTCTGTAAGCAATTATTTAACCGGTATTGCAGATGACGGCACGATTGTTGGGTGGGGCTCTGCGCCTTACAAAAAGATCACCTTCACCAAAGAAGGTGAAACAGAAGTAGATACCTACTTTGTCCGGGATTGGCGTAATAAGGGTGTTCTAATTACGCCAGCCGGTGAAAAAATTGCTTTAGAACCTGCATTTGCTGAGCATGGCGGCTTGTCTTTAGCTACCGACATAAAGCAAACCAATGATGGTGGGTATGTGGTAGTTGGACAAAGTTCAACATCGTTATCAAAACGTACGATAGAAAGCATTGAAGATAATTGTGATGGCGTGGACGAACCTGTTGAGGTCTGTATTCAAAGGCTTTCTAATCCATACCATACTCGAGCATACAAGTGGACGTTCGATAATGACTTCAATTTAACCAGTGCAACTGATTTAGGACTGGCTTTTACACCTGATGAAGACAGTGAGATTGCTTATTCAAGTATTGCAATTGCGACCAATGCCAATGGACTGACTGTAGGTGATTCACGTGCACGAAGACAAAGCAATGATGATTTGCTTCCGAATGATCAAGCGGTTTATTTTAAAGAGGGCGAAATTAAGCGTATTAAAGAAGTTGAAAGCTTTTATGAATATAGCCAAGCGATTGATGTAAATGACAATGGCATCATTATTGGTGCTTTTGGTCGGACAGCGAATGGCTCCAAAGAGAATGACTCAACGGGTTTTTATTTCGATACTAATACCTCCGAATTTAAAGAAATGCCGGCATATTTTGAAAACTCAGTAACCGTAGTTAATGATATTAATAACAATGGTTTTGTTGTTGGTCAGGGGGTTGTTGAAAAGTCAGGCTCTAGCCGACGACGTGAAGCATTCTTATATGAAATTGGTGCAGATAAGTTGGTGAATATCAACTCTCTTCTTCCATGTAAGAGCGATGATTTTCCTTACACTATAGCGGAAGCGGTTAAAATCACCGATGATAATAAAATCTACGCTGTTGCAACGAAAACTGTTGAAAGACGTAACACCTTAGGCGAGATAGAAAAAGACAGTAAGGGTGAAATAGAATATGAGTCAGTCACCTTACCGGTTGTATTAACTCCTATCTCTGGTGAGCCTGAAACTTGTACTCCACCTGAAGCTGAAACTTATGAGCGTCAGTCAGCAAGTTGGTCTTGGCTTAGTTTGCTAGCTCTACCTTTGGTTGCGCTGAGAAGAAGACGTAAATAAAGCTGGTACTAGCCAATAAAAAAAGCCCTGAAGGGCTTTTTTTATATTTAACACTAATGTAGCGAAGTTCTTGTCTATACTCTATGTAGCTATTCTAAATAAGAAACTTTTAACGCAGCTAGTATTAAGATCTGGTGGTATGAGATTAATCAATCTTGTCCACGGTTTTGCCAAGCTTTATTGACTGAGCGTCGCCATAAATAATCAATACCAAAAAAGCCAATAACTGCAGCGATGCTCGCACAGATTAACGAGCCGACGATAAAAGCAGGGCCGATGGTCGTTAGGCTTTGTGCAAGCCACTCCCAACTTGCTTCAAAATGAAACGGTTGCTGCTCTTGCCCGAGTGCGAATACACCAACCAGATATGAACAGTAAAAAATGGGTGGCATGGTTAAGGGATTGGTGATCCATACTAATGCAATAGATAAGGGTAAGTTAACGCGAAAAGGGATTGCGAGGGCTGCAGCAAGCACCATTTGAAAAGGAACAGGGATGAAAGCGAAAAATAACCCCACTGAAAAAGCTCCTCTTGCCGAGCGCCGGTTGAGGTGCCATAAGTTAGCATCATGTAATAATTTACCGAAGATTTTTAATGATTTCTGTTGTTTGATTTTATTATGATCAGGTAAAAAGCGTTGGATCGTTTTTTTCGCCATTTGCAGCTGCCGTCTACTTGGATTCTGATATGTTTTGGAATAATCCTAGGGAGCTTCTGCGCAGTATTTTTTCTTGATAACTGGCGCGTGGCCGCAACAAGCTTATTCCTCTACTTCATGGGGCGTTATTCTAAGCCTTTTTCTCAGATATTGGCAGGATTTATTTTAGGGATTTCTGTAGTTCTTTGTCATTATGTCGTTTTTTATAAATTACATATACCACAACAATGGCTCAGCGGCCCCGTTATGATTGTTGGAGAGGTGATTGAGGCCTCAAATACGCCCAGTGGTGGCGCTGTTGTAATTGATATGCAAAAAATTGCCTCTGAAGACATTGACAGCTGGCGAAGTGTTCGCGCTAAGCTTTATCAGAATGACTCCAACATTGTATTTAGTATCGGTGATAAAGTTGAGGTATTAGTAAAGCTTAAACGATTTCGTAGTCGAATTAATATCGGACTTTTTAATGCTGAGCTCAATGCTTTCAGAAAGCATCATTATTTTAAAGGCAATATCTTACGTATACAGCAAATAGAGAGTCGTCCAGATTGGCGAACATTGTATCGCCAACATATCGCCAGTGAGTTACAAGGTACAGAATATGGTTGGTTTTATTATATTCTACTGACTGGTGACACTAGTAAAGCGACATTTGATAACAAACGGCAGTTCAGACAACTCGGGCTGAGTCATTTACTGGCAATTTCAGGTTTACACATTGGTATTGTTTTTGGCTTAGCTTTTTTATCATTAAAAATGCTGTTCTATTGTAGTCCCATCACCATTTCACAACACACCAACCTGCATCAAATATGCTTAATTTTTGCGGTGTTATTATGCGCCGGATATGTGTTTGTATGCGGCTATAGCGTCTCAGCGGCAAGAGCTTTGGTCATGGCTTCAGCATGGACAGCTTGCTATCTGTTTACGCTTAGGGTGAGTGCCATGCAGATCCTTACGACGGCATTGGTCGTGGTACTGATAATCGACCCATTTGCATTACTTAACCCCGGTTTATATTACTCTTTCTTTGCCGTTGCCATTATCCTTACTTTACTGCCCAAGTCAGGGAGTGGGGTGGTTGGGAAACTGCTTGTCTTAGTTAAACTACAAGTAGCATTATTTGTCTTCCTATTGCCACTTAACCTGTATTTTTTTGCAGGGGTTAGTGTGGTCTCAACCTTCGCGAACCTTATTATCATTCCCTTTATTTCAATAATCGTCTTTCCTGTACTCATACTTCATTTCTGTGTATTTGATTATGTTGATTGGCAACTACCTTTGGATTTGGTGGATACTGTGTTGACAATGGCACTTTTAGGCTTCAAACACCTTCCTGTTGACTGGTTAGCACTTTCAAGTGTATCCGCAGAGTTACTAATTTGTACTTATCTGAGCGTCTTGCTCTTTGTTATTTTCAGACATTACTTGAGTGTACTACCGTTATTCTTTTATCTACTGAGCAATCTTACTAAAGTACAACCAAACTGGCAGCTTGATGTGTTTGATGTTGGGCATGGAACGGCCGTGTTAATATCTAAAAACCGAAAAGGTTTGTTATATGATTTAGGTGCAAAATATTTTGGTTACTTCTCAATATTTGAATTTGTAATTAAGCCTTACCTCAGCAACAACCGTATTCAGTTGGATGCCACGATTGTCAGTCACGATGATGGCGACCACAATGGCGGACTTGATGATCTGTATGCTTATGATGGTGGACGGTCGTTACTGCAATTTCATAACAATGAGCAACTGCTTGGTTGTAACCTTGGTAAGCATCAGTTTGCAGGACTTGACGTACAAATAATTTGGCCAAGCGAATTGTCTGGCAATGATAATAACAACTCTTGTGTGGTTCGGGTGAGTGACGGACAGTTCTCAGCACTGTTACCGGGAGATATTGAAAAACGAATAGAGGCAAAATTAATTAATGAAGCGCGCGAGTCATTAAAGGCGGATATTTTATTGGTGCCACACCACGGTAGTGCCAGTTCCTCAAGCGAAGCATTTGTTGAGGCTGTTATGCCCAAGTTTGCTGTATTTTCAAGAGCGTTTCATTCGCCATGGAAGATCCCAAATGAGCTAGTGGTTAATAGATACAAGCAAATAGGCGCAACACTTTTAGATACCGCGTTGGATGGACATATTAGAATTTTGATTTTTGACCAAAAAATAGCAATTCAACGAGGCCGACTAGTTGAAAATTACTGGTTTCTCAGATARTCCATTCAGTTTTAGTGATTTGAAAGTTACAATAATGCCATATAGAAAAATTGAGGCTGGCAATGCAACCAACCGATAAGCAAATCTACGCTAGATTATTTAGTTACGTAAAAGACTTTAAACTTGCAGCCATATTTTCTATCATTGGAATGATAGGGTATGCAGCAATGGATGCCTCATTCGTTGCACTGATGGATCCATTTATAGACGACGGGTTGACTGCTGGAAACCGAGAAGTGCTTAAACTCGCCCCGTTTGTTGTGATTGCTCTGGTGGTAGGCCGTGGCATATTTAATTATATGGCTTCTTATTGCTTGTCTTATGTTGGTTCACAAGTCGTACGCAGCTTGCGACAGCAATTGTTTGAACATATGTTGTACTTACCGGTATCTTTTCATGATCAACATTCTAATGGTGAGCTGATTTCTAAGATCACTTTTGATACGGAGCAGGTGCAGCAGGCCGTGACTAAGGCGTTGCAAGTCTTGATAAGAGAGGGGGCATTTGTCTTTTTTCTGCTGATCACTATGTTTTATGCCAGCTGGCAGTTGTCGCTTATTTTTCTAGTTGTTGTGCCAATCGTTGCTGTTATTGTCACCATTGTTTCAAAACGTTTTAAAAAAATATCGAAGAGTATTCAAGATGCTATGGGCGAAGTGACAAAGAGCTCAGAGCAAATGATGTCTGGTCACAAGGTGATCCATGGTTTTGGTGGCCAAGATAAAACCATTTCGCACTTTGCCAAAGTGAATAATCATAACCGCCAACAACGAGTAAAAATGGATGCAACCAAGGCATTGAGTGTGTCGGTTATCCAAATCATTGCAGCAAGTGCTATGGCCGTTATCCTTGCTATTATCGCCATGCCTTCTATGGTGGATAAGATTTCATCAGGCACCTTTGTAACGCTCATTACCTCAATGATGATGATGCTTCGCCCACTCAAGCAGCTCGCTAATGTCAACAGCGATTTACAACGAGGTATATCGGCAGCAAAAAGTGTTTTTGCCGTGATTGATTTAGAGCAAGAAAAGGACACTGGCACGCAGCCTTTGGTGCGTGCAAACGGTGATATTAAAATACAGAATCTGACTTTCACCTATCCGTCTAAAAATGATCCAGTCATTACCGCATTAAACTTAGATATAAAGGCGGGACAAAGCATTGCTTTTGTTGGCCGAAGTGGTTCTGGCAAATCTACAATTTCAAATTTATTGCCACGTTATTATGATATTGACTCCGGGAGTATTGAGCTTGATGGGGTTGATATCAGTGACTACAAGCTGGCGGATTTACGTGCACAATTCTCAATTGTATCTCAGCAAGTGGTACTATTTAACGATACTATCGCTAATAATATTATGTATTCACTCGAACGTCCGTTATCGGATGAAGCGCTAGAGCGTGTGGCAAAGCAAGCCCATGTTTGGGAGTTTGTTAAGGATTTACCAGAAGGCTTGAACACTCTAGTTGGAGAAAACGGAGTGATGCTTTCAGGTGGTCAGCGCCAACGTATTGCAATTGCTCGTGCAATTGTAAAAGACGCGCCGATTTTAATATTGGATGAAGCTACATCAGCATTAGACACCGAATCAGAGCGCTTAATTCAGCAAGCCCTAGAAGAGTTAATGCACGACAAGACCAGTATTGTTATTGCCCATCGCCTATCGACAATCGAGCATTGCGACCAAATATACGTATTAGATAAAGGTAAAGTTATTGAGCAAGGAGAACACCAACAGCTCGTTGCCCAGCAGGGGGTGTATCACGCACTTTGTAAGATGCAATTTGGTGAACAATAAATGGCGTCAAGAATCGAACAAAGCTGGTATAAAAAGCCTGGGCTACTGACTTTATTACTACTGCCGCTGGCATTATTGTTTGGCCTAATAAGTGCTGTGCGAAAAAAGCTTTATACACTTGGTGTAACTAAACAATACAACGCGTCAGTGCCAGTTATTATTGTGGGCAATATTAGTGTCGGAGGAAATGGTAAAACACCGTTTGTACTTTGGTTGGTTCCTTTTCTTGAGCGGCTTGGTTTGAAAGTGGGGATAATCAGCAGAGGGTATGGTGCAAATCCTCCTACTACGCCATTTTTGGTGACCAAAGACACGCCAACAGAGCAAGGCGGTGATGAGCCTTGTTTGCTTGCTCAAAGATTAGCTTGTCCTGTGATGATAGGCGCTGACCGACAAAAGAGTATTGAATCATTACTACAACACCATAATATTGATATTATTGTCAGTGATGACGGATTACAACACTACAAACTGGCGCGAGATATAGAGTTTTGTATTGTAGATGCCGAACGTAAATTTGGTAACGGTTATTGGATCCCAGCAGGTCCACTTAGGGAGCTACCTAGTAGAACGAAAACCGTCGACTTAACAGTTTATAACGGTGGCTCAGAAGCATTTTCATATGCTTTAGAGGGTACCGGGTTTTTCCATGTCACAGACAATTCGCTGTCAAATGAAGCACACACTGAAGGTGTATCTGTATGTGCTATCGGCAATCCAAAAAGGTTTGAGCATACACTACGAAAGAAGGGCATTGACCTAACTCATTGTCTACATTTTGCTGATCATCACCCTTATCAACCGTCGGACTTTTCACCGTTTGGTGGTGATGCTATTTTTATGACAGAGAAAGATGCGGTAAAGTGTCGCACCTTTGCAAAAGATAATTGGTATTACTTGAGAGTGGATGCCAAACCAACACAAGCGCTTGAAAAAGCAATACTCGAATTACTTAAAGATAAAGGGATCCATCATGGCCTTTGATACCAAATTACTAGAAATAATTGCCTGTCCTGTGTGTAAAGGTAAATTAAGATATGACAAAGAAAACCAAGAGCTCATTAGCACCGCGGCTAAACTTGCTTATCCAATAAAAGAAGATATTCCGGTGTTGCTAGAAAATGAAGCGCGAGAGCTAAGCAGTGATGAGGTTGAGCAGTGGAATTCGTAGTCATTATTCCTGCTCGATATGCGTCTAGTCGATTACCAGGTAAACCCCTAGCTGATATAGCAGGCAAACCCATGATCCAGCACGTGTATGAGCAAGCGTGTCAATCCGGTGCTACAGCAGTTTATATTGCAACCGATCACAGCGCGGTGTTTGATGCAGCAAAAGGATTTACTGATAACGTACTTATGACTAAAGATGATCATCAATCTGGGACTGAGCGATTAGCTGAAGTTGTAGAGCTGCTTGAACTTGATGAGCAAACTTTAGTGGTGAATGTACAAGGGGACGAACCGCTGCTAGAGCCTGAAAATATCGCGCAAGTAGCTACTTTATTACATCATTCCGATGCACCAATGGCGACATTGTGTGTTGATATTGATGATGTAGAAGAAGTGCTGAATCCAAACGCAGTAAAAGTGGTGTCGGATATTCATGAAAACGCGCTATATTTTTCACGCGCGTCCATTCCATTTCAGCGTGATAGCATGTTAAAGCTCGACAAAAATAATGTTCCTGTAAATCATTTTAATCGCCATGTAGGGATATATGCCTACCGTGCGGGCTTTATTAAAACCTATTTGTCGCTCAGTGTTTCACCACTAGAGTTACAAGAGTCGCTGGAACAGCTACGTGTGTTATATCATGGCTATAAAATCAAAGTTGCTAAGGCGATAAAGCCTGTGCACGGTGGCGTTGATACACCTGAAGATTTGCAGCGTGTCCAAGAGATACTAAATGGATAAGCTTAAGCTGATTGCTGATGAGGCGGATTATATCGTAGCCTATAAGCCGTGTGGGGTTAACTTCCACAGTGAAGAAGGCCCTGGCTTTGTATCGCTACTAAATACGCAACTAGGCTATCAACTATTTCCAGTCCACCGCTTAGATAAGGTAACATCAGGCCTTATTTTACTGGCTAAATCGAGCCAAGCGGCAAAGCAGCTTACAGAGATGTTCACGTCGCGGAAAATAGATAAATATTATCTTGCAATGATTAAAGCCAAGCCCAAAAAAAAGCAAGGTTGGATAAAGGGTGATATGGCTAAGTCTCGGCGTGGTACATTTAAGTTGTTGAAAACCAAGCTAAACCCAGCTATAACTCGTTTTTATTCTCACTCCGTTGGCGTTAATTTACGTGGATGTATTATTAAACCATTTTCAGGTAAAACGCATCAGATCCGCGTTGCACTGAAAAGTATTGGTGCACCGATCCTAGGCGATCTTGCGTATGGTGGGGAATCTGCGGACAGAACATATTTACACGCCTTTTGTTTGGAGTTTGAGTGGCATGGTAAGCCGGTGAGCTACCAAGCTTGTCCTCCAGAAGAAGGCGCATTTACTCACCTTTTAACACATGAAATATTTGCAAATTGGCAAAAGCCAAGTCAATTAGAGTGGTAACATGACTGATTCAAATACAGAACTTAGGTTTGGCGGTATTGCTCGTCTATACGGTAACGCAGAGTTAGAAGCATTAAGCAAGGCACACTTTTGTGTTATTGGTATTGGTGGTGTTGGCAGTTGGGCTGTTGAAGCGCTAGTTCGAACTGGGGTAGGCAAGATAACGCTTATTGATATGGATGATATTTGTATCACTAATGTTAATCGCCAGCTGCATGCTCATAGTGAAAGTATCGGGATGCAGAAAATTGAGGCGATGCGGGATCGTTGTATTGCGATTAATCCAGCTTGCGAGGTCATCCTTATTGATGACTTCCTGATGTTAGATAATATTAGAAGCTACATCCAAGATTTTGATTATGTTATTGACTGTATTGATGCTGTTAAAGAAAAGGCGGCGTTAATCGCCCATTGTAAACGCAATAAAATACCCGTGATCACCACAGGTGGTGCAGGTGGACAGACCGATCCAAGTCAGATCCAATACTCAGACGTTGCAAAGACTACGCATGACCCATTACTAGCAAAAGTTCGTTATATTCTCAGAAAGCAATATAACTTTAGCGATAATCCAAAACGCAAGTTTGGCGTAGATTGTGTCTATTCAACCGAGCAGCTGGTTTATCCAAGTAGCGATGGCACCGTATGTAAAGCCAAGCAGCAAGCTGAAGGTGGAAAAAATATGGACTGTGCCACAGGGTTTGGCTCAGCCACGATGGTAACGGGGAGTTTCGGTTTCTTTGCGGCCTCTAAAGCGATACGAAAGTATCTAGATAAGCAAAGCAGAAGTAGCAAGTAAGTGTGCTCATATGAGCACCTTGAACGCTTATGTTGTTAACTGTCCGCAGCTCAGGTTAGTATTACGCTAACCTATTTGCTTGCATCTGGATCTGGTCGACAATCGCCCGTATACCATTGCCTCTTGAAGGGCTTAAATGGCTGATTAATCCTAAGGACTCAAAAAGCGTATAAGCACTAAATTGGCTTGCCTGTTCCGGTGTTTTCCCTGCATATGCTGCGATGATAATTGCAAGTAATCCTTTCACGATACGCGTATCTGAGTCTGCAATAAGCACAAGCTGTTGTGCACTTTCGTCTAAGTCGACGTATAACCACACTTTACTATCACAGCCCGATACTAATGCGGATCCAACTTTTAATGCCTCTGGAAGCTCAGGAAGTTGTTTACCAAAAAGCATTATTTCTCGGTACTTGGCTTGCCAGCCATGACTTTCTGATAACTTTTTTGTGATATTTTCAATATTCATCGTTTAATCTAGTAATTCAATTGTGGCTTTTAAGGCATTAATAAAATGCTCGACATCATCTTCGTTATTGTAAAATGCTAAACTTGCTCGCACTGTTCCATTGACATTAAGCATGTTCATCAACGGTTGAGCACAATGATGTCCGCTTCTGACGGCGACACCATAGGTGTTGAGTAGTGTAGCAAGGTCATAGTGATGCTCATTTTTGTAATTAAAACTGACAATCCCCACGTTGTTCTGCGTGTCACCATACACGGTTACGCCTTTAATTTGGTTTAACTGTTGTAAAAGGGACTGATAGAGGGCTCGTTCGTAGCGCTGAAGTGCCGACGGGCTAATGTTGTTCAAGTAATCAACCGCAGCGGCCAATCCTATGACGCCAGAGATATTAGGCGTGCCAGGTTCAAATTTACCAGGAGCATCACGATAAGTGGAGTGTGCAAACGTTACCTCTTGGATCATTTCTCCTCCCGTTTTATATACGGGCAGGGTATTGAGCAAATTATATCGACCATATAATCCTCCAACACCTGTAGGCCCCAACGCCTTGTGAGCAGAAAAAACATAAAAGTCGCAATCCAATGCTACCAAATCAGGCCGCAAGTGCATAAAAGACTGTGCGCCATCTATGACTGTCTTCGTACCAAGCGTTTTACAAGCTTTTATAAGAGATTCGATGGGGTGTATATTACCAAGCGCATTAGAAGCATGTCCTATCGATAAGATATCTGGTTTGTGTGTTTGCAATAGCGAGATAGCACCCGCTTCATCAAGCACACCATTTTCAAGCATAGGCAACACTAACAACTGTGCGCCGGTACGCTTACATGCTTCTTGCCAAGGCACGATGTTAGCATGATGCTCAAATGGGCTGATCGCTATTTTACTGTTTTCATTTAATGCTTGGCTGAGGCCATGAGCCAAAAAGTTTAGTGATTCTGTGGCACCACTGGTCCAGACAATTTCTTTTGCAGAAACATTTAAAAATTTGGCGATAGTTTCACGTGCGGCTTCATATCGATTTGTCGCGTTTTCACTCAGTGTATGTAAACCTCTGTGTACATTTGAATTCTCAGCTTGATAAAAAGTTTTGATGACATCAATAACTTTGTTCGGTTTTTGTGCAGTTGCAGCTGAGTCGAGATAGCAAAGCGGCTGCCCATTTAGTGATTTGCCTAAAATAGGGAAGTCGTCGCGCAGAGAATGTATATCAGTCATAACGTACCTGAGTTAATTTGGCAGCGGGATTTTAGCTAATAACTGTTCATAGTTAAACAAAAAAGGCCGCATTAAGCGGCCTTTTGCAATAAAACGTCAGTATTATCTGTCGTTTTGTGATTTATAGTCGCGTGCTGTGTAGCCTTTGTAAAGCTGACGTGGACGACCAATCTTATGACCTGGCTGAGAAAGCATTTCGTTCCAATGTGAAATCCACCCGACAGTACGAGACATCGCGAAGATAACAGTGAACATACTTGTTGGAATACCAATTGCCTTAAGAATGATACCAGAGTAGAAGTCTACGTTAGGGTATAGTTTCTTCTCGATGAAGTACGGGTCTTCCAATGCAATTTGTTCAAGTTTCATTGCCACATCAAGCAATGGATCTTGAATGTTAAGCTCTTTAAGCACTTCATGACACGTTTGACGCATTACTGTTGCACGTGGGTCAAAGTTTTTATAAACGCGGTGACCAAAGCCCATTAGACGGAACGGGTCGTTCTTGTCTTTTGCTTTAGCAACATACTCGTCAATACGGTCAACAGAGCCGATTTCTTCAAGCATCGTTAAGCAAGCTTCGTTTGCGCCGCCGTGTGCAGGGCCCCAAAGTGATGCAATACCAGCTGCAATACATGCGTATGGGTTTGCACCTGAAGAACCTGCTAAACGTACTGTCGACGTTGACGCGTTTTGTTCATGATCCGCGTGAAGCATGAAAATACGGTCCATTGCTTTAGCAAGTACCGGGCTTACGTTGTAATCTTCCGCTGGCACAGAGAACATCATGTGCAGGAAGTTTTCAGCGTAGCTTAAGTCGTTGCGCGGATACACGAACGGCTGGCCAACGTTGTATTTGTATGCCATTGCAGCGATAGTTGGCAGTTTTGCAACCAACTTAACCGCACAACGCATGCGTTGATCTTCATCAGAAATATCAAGGTCTGAATGATAAAACGATGATAATGCACCAACAACACCACACAGCATAGCCATTGGGTGAGCGTCTACACGGAAGCCTTGGAAAAACGCAGCAATTTTCTCGTGCATCATGGTGTTGCGAGTGATCTCATCTGAGAACTCTGCTAGTTGTGCTTCGCTTGGTAACTCACCGTTAAGTAGTAAGTAGCAAAGTTCAATATAGTTAGAATTTTCAGCAAGTTGCTCAATAGGGTAACCGCGGTGAAGCAGTACTCCTTTGGCACCGTCAATGTAAGTGATAGACGAGTCACAAGAGGCAGTCGACATAAATCCTGGGTCATACGTAAATAGCCCGTGAGCGCCTAATGAACGAACGTCAACTACGTCTTGACCAGCTGTACCTTCGTAGATTGGTAACTCAATCGGATCGTGACCATCAATATGGACTGTGGCTTTTTTATCTGCCATCTATTTGTCTCCTATTTAATAACAATATTCTGATTGTTATGTTGTGATACTAATGTTAAGCAAATTCAGATCATTCTAACTTATAACCTAGGCTAAAAGTCAATTTTTATGTGATTTATGCATAAATGTATAATAAATATTCTATTGCGATTAAATATTAGACCATTCGCTAATTCGCAAGCGTCTCTATCTAAACAAGAATTGTAAAAGGCCGCGTAGCCTTATATACTGTCAACGGTTTTATACCGTATCGTCTGTGGGTAAACCTATTTTTACATCAATTTTTTACACTCCAGTGAACTTTTTGGTGTCCTAATTGGTTTATCTAGAGTGTGCCATCTACATTTGCAATATGTAGGTGGGTTTCATAAAAACAAGTAGATGAGCTCCTTTGTGGGCAAAGATGGGCAAGTAACTGTGAAAAAGCAAAGACCTGTAAATCTAGATCTTACGACTATATCTATGCCACCAACGGCTAAAGCGTCGATCCTTCATCGTGTAACCGGTGTTGCGTTTTTCTTCGCTTTAACCTTTGTGATTTGGGCTTGGTCTGAATCTCTTTCTTCTCCTGAAGGCTTCGAGTTTGTAAAAGAACTGATGTCTGGCTTTATTGCGAAATTCATCGCATGGGGCACCCTAACTGTATTGTCTTACCACATTATCGGTGGTATCCGTCACATGATTCAGGATATGGGACATTGGGAAGAATTAGAATCAGGCAACAATAGCGCGAAGATTGCATTAGCACTTTGGGTTATCGTAGCAATTTTAGCTGGAGTATGGATATGGTCTTAAATCAAGCGACATTGAAGCGTGATGGCGTACAAGACTACGTATCATTGCGCGCGACTGCGTTAATTATCCTAGCTTATGCGGTATTCATCGTAGGCTATCTGTTAATCACACCTGAACTTACTTATGAAGCATGGTCAGGGTTGTTCTCAAACTTGGCTGTGAAAGCAGCAACCATGATCACGCTAGTATGTATTATGGTACATACACGTATTGGTTTATGGCAGGTTCTAACTGACTATGTTAAGAACTCAACAACCCGCTCTATCCTTAGCTTTGTATTAAACCTTATGGCGCTAGCTTACGTAGCTATTGGCCTGTTTGTTCTGTGGGGTGTTTAAGTGAAATATAACGTACGCGAATTTGACGCAGTTGTAGTTGGTGCAGGTGGCGCGGGTATGCGCGCGGCACTTGCTATTTCAGAATCAGGTAAAACTTGTGCTCTTATTTCAAAAGTTTTCCCAACTCGTTCTCACACAGTGTCTGCACAAGGTGGTATCACTGTTGCGCTAGGTAACTCGCATGAGGATAACTGGGAATGGCACATGTACGATACGGTGAAAGGGTCAGACTACATTGGTGACCAAGATGCCATCGAATACATGACTAAAACAGGTCCTGAAGCTATCACTGAGTTAGAGAATATGGGTTTACCTTTCTCTCGTTTTGAAAATGGTCGCGTATATCAGCGTCCTTTCGGTGGTCAGTCTAAGAATTTCGGTGGTGAACAGGCTGCACGTACAGCGGCTGCGGCCGACCGTACTGGTCATGCACTGCTACATTGCTTATATCAGCAAAACGTGAAAAACAAAACCAACGTGTTCTCAGAGTGGTACGCGCTTGATTTAGTTAAAAATGATAAAGGCGACGTCGTCGGTGTTACCGCAATTGACATTGAGAGCGGCGAAGTCGTTTATTTCAAGTCTAAAGCGGTTGTGTTGGCAACGGGTGGTGCAGGTCGTATCTACGCATCGACTACTAACGCACACATCAACACGGGCGACGGCGTAGGTATGGCTGTTCGTGCTGGCATTTCAATGCAAGACATGGAAATGTGGCAGTTCCACCCGACCGGTATTGCTGGCGCTGGTACACTAGTGACTGAAGGTTGTCGTGGTGAAGGTGGTTACCTTCTGAACAAAGACGGTGAACGCTTCATGGAGCGTTACGCGCCTAACGCCAAAGACCTTGCTGGTCGTGACGTTGTTGCACGTGCAATGATGACTGAAATTCGTGAAGGCCGTGGCTGTGAAGGCCCATGGGGTACGCACATTAAGCTTAAGCTTGATCACCTAGGTGAGGAAATGCTTAACCTTCGTCTTCCTGGTGTTTGTGACTTATCAAAGACATTTGCACACGTTGATCCTGCGAAAGAACCTATTCCGGTTATCCCAACTTGTCACTATATGATGGGTGGTGTACCGACAAACGTTAATGGTCAGGTGCTTAGCGTAAGTGAAAATGGCGATGAGCGTATTGTAGAAGGTTTATTCGCAGTAGGTGAAATTGCATGTGTATCTGTACATGGTGCAAACCGCCTAGGTGGTAACTCACTACTTGACCTTGTTGTATTTGGTCGTGCAGCTGGTAACTTCTTAGGTACTTACTTGAATGACTTTGAGTCTACAGGTGATGCGTCTAAAGATGACGTTGATAATGCGTTTGCACGTTTCAATCGCTGGGAGTCGTCAGAGGTCGGTAAAGGTGAAGACCCAGTACAAATTAAGAAAGACTTGCAAGAGTGTATGCAGCTTAACTTCTCAGTATTCAGAGAAGGCGACGCAATGGCAGAAGGACTTAAAGAGCTTAAAGAAATCCGCGAGCGTCTTAAGTTTGCACGCCTTGATGATAAGTCATCAGAGTTCAACACGCAGCGTATCGAATGCTTAGAGCTTGATAACTTGATGGAAACAGCATACTCAACAGCAGTAGCTGCTAATTTCCGTACTGAAAGTCGTGGTGCTCACTCTCGCTTTGACTTCCCAGAGCGTGATGATGAAAATTGGTTGTGCCACTCAGTTCATCATCCGGAATCTGATTCGATGACTAAGCGTAAGGTTAACTTTGCGCCTACGACTCGTGAAGCGTTCCCACCAAAAGCACGTACATACTAGGAGTTCAGCGATGGCTACTTTAGAATTATCAGTTTATCGTTATAACCCTGATGAAGATTCAGCACCACGTATGCAAGACTACACTCTAGAAGTAGAGGAAGGTCGTGACATGATGGTGTTGGATGCTCTGATGCAGTTAAAAGAGCAAGATCCAACTTTATCTTTCCGCCGTTCATGTCGTGAGGGCGTTTGTGGCTCTGACGGTGTAAACATGAACGGTAAGAACGGCCTCGCCTGTATTACCCCAATTTCTGCAGTGCAGAAAGGTGGTAAGGGCAAGATCGTTATTCGTCCATTACCGGGGTTACCAGTAATTCGTGACCTAGTAATTGATATGAGTCAGTTCTATACGCAATACGAGAAGGTTAAGCCTTTCTTGATCAACGACAAGCCAACTGGTGGTGAAGAACGTCTTCAGTCTATTGAAGACCGCGAAAAACTAGATGGCTTGTATGAATGTATTCTTTGTGCATGTTGTTCAACGTCTTGTCCTTCTTTCTGGTGGAACCCAGACAAGTTCATCGGTCCTGCGGGTCTTTTACATGCTTATCGTTTCTTGGCTGATAGCCGTGATACAGCAACAGAAGAGCGCCTTGCAGATCTTGATGACGCGTTCAGCGTATTCCGCTGTCACAGTATTATGAACTGTGTTAGCGTATGTCCTAAAGGTCTTAATCCAACTAAGGCAATTGGACAAATTAAATCAATGTTGTTAAACCGCTCGGTATAACACATACTACTAGCTAAGATGGCAAGCAATCGCTTGCCATCTTGTTTTCGTTTGAGTTTCTGCGCTAGATAAAAGGGCTAATAGATGCACGAAGGTGTGATGAAGGCATGGCTAGAATCTTCGCATTTGTACGGCGGCAACGTTGCGTACGTAGAAGATCTATATGAGGCGTATCTAGATGATGCAGCTTCAGTGCCAGAAGAATGGCGAGAGGTGTTTGATCAACTACCTAAAGTTGATGGTGTGGATGTTGATACAAAACATTCCGAAGTAAGAGCGCAATTTGCGGAACTTGCAAAAAACAAACACAGAGAAGTCGTGGTATCAACAGAGGGTTCTGCTGACGCCAAGCAAGTTAAAGTTCTGCAGTTAATAAATGCATTTCGTTTTAGGGGTCACCAAAACGCGAACCTAGATCCACTTGGGATTTGGGAGCGAGAACGCGTTCGCGATTTAGACCCCGCTTTTCATGATTTAACTGACGCAGATCTAGAAAAAGAATTTAACGTCGGCTCTTTTGCATGTGGCAAAGAGACGATGAAGCTAAAAGACTTGTACGCTGCACTAAAAGCGACATACTGTGGCTCTGTCGGTGCAGAGTACATGCACATCACGTCTACCGAAGAAAAACGTTGGTTACAGCAGCGTTTAGAATCGACCTTCGCTAAGCCACAATTCGACAAAGAAACCAAATTAAGAATCTACAAAGGCCTTACTGCCGCTGATGGTTTAGAGAAATACTTGGGTGCAAAATTTCCAGGTGCAAAACGTTTCTCTTTAGAAGGTGGTGATTCTTTAGTACCTATGCTGAAAGAATTAATTCACCGTGCAGGTGAGAGCGGTCAGCAAGAAGCTGTTATTGGTATGGCACACCGTGGTCGCCTTAACGTATTGGTTAACGTATTGGGTAAAAACCCACAAGAACTATTTGATGAGTTTGCTGGTAAATACGGTGAACATGCAGGTTCTGGTGATGTTAAATACCACATGGGCTTCTCGTCAGACTTTGGTACAAAAGGCGGCAATGTCCACATGGCATTGGCGTTTAACCCATCTCACCTTGAGATTGTGAACCCTGTTGTTATGGGGTCTGTACGAGCTCGTCTTGACCGATTAAATTGCCAAAGCGGATCGAAGGCTCTACCTATTACGATCCATGGTGATTCAGCGATCGCTGGACAAGGTGTTGTTCAAGAAACTTTCAACTTGTCGCAAACGCGTGCATACGGTGTCGGTGGTTCAATTCGTATTGTTGTGAACAACCAAGTTGGCTTCACGACGTCAAAGCGTGAAGATACACGTTCAACAGAATACTGTACTGACATTGCGAAGATGGTTCAAGCACCTATCTTCCATGTTAACGCTGACGACCCAGAAGCGGTTGCATTCGTTACACAAGTGGCACTTGATTTCCGTAACAAGTTCAAGCGTGACGTAGTGATTGACTTAGTTTGTTACCGTCGTCACGGTCACAATGAAGCGGACGAGCCAAATGCAACACAGCCGCTGATGTATCAAAAGATCAAAAAGCACCCAGTACCTCGCCAGCTATATGCTGAGCAGCTTGTACGTGAAGGTGTGTTCTCTGAAGAAGATGCAAAACAAATTTCTGAAGACTACCGTAACGGCTTAGATAAAGGTGTGTGTGTAGTAGAAGAAATTCAAAAAGAAACTAAGCATTCTTCGGATTGGTCTAAATATGTCGGTCATGACTGGGACGCGCCATATGAGCCAAAAGTTGAGTTAGAAAAACTCAAAGCGCTCGGTGAGAAGATTGTCAATTACCCAGAAACGCATAAAGCACAATCGCGTGTGAAAAAGATATACGACGATCGTAAATTAATGGCGAAGGGCGAAAAGCTATTAGATTGGGGTATGGCAGAGACGTTAGCTTATGCAACGTTAGTTGACGAAGGTACTGATGTTCGTTTAACGGGTCAAGACTCTGGTCGTGGTACATTTTTCCACCGTCATGCTGTCGTGCATAACCAACAAGATGCCACTACTTATCTTCCGCTACAAAACGTACGTGAAGGTCAGGGCGTATTTGAGGTTTATGACTCGGTGCTTTCTGAAGAAGCGGTACTTGCATTTGAATATGGTTATGCCACAGCAGAACCAACGTCATTGGTACTGTGGGAAGCACAGTTCGGTGACTTTGCAAATGGCGCTCAAGTCGTATTCGACCAGTTCCTAAGCTCAGGTGAGCAAAAGTGGGGACGTTTATGCGGTCTAACACTACTTCTACCTCATGGTTATGAAGGTCAAGGCCCAGAGCACAGTTCATCACGTCTAGAGCGTTATTTACAGCTATGTGCTGACCACAATATGCAAGTATGTGTGCCGTCAACACCAGCACAAGTTTATGCAATGTTGCGCCGCCAATCGGTACGTCCATTGCGTCGTCCTTTGATTGTGATGACACCTAAATCACTACTACGTCATCCGTTAGCTGTGTCTAGTTTAGAAGAGCTTTCAGAAGGCGTGTTTAATAACATGATCGACGAGATTGATGATATCAATCCAGAAAATGTTGAGCGTGTCGTATTCTGTAGCGGTAAAGTGTACTACGAACTTTTACAAGAACGTCGTAAACAAGAGTTAAACAACGTTGCTATTGTTCGTGTTGAACAGCTATATCCGTTCCCTCACAAAGAAATGGACGAGATCATGGCTCGCTACCAGCACGTGAAAGATTTTGTTTGGTGTCAAGAAGAGCCACAAAACCAAGGTGCGTGGTATTGTTCACAGCATCATTTCTGGGAAGCTATTCCATCTGGCGCTAATTTAACTTACGCAGGTCGCAAGGCCTCAGCTGCTCCAGCATGTGGATACATGTCTACACATACTAAAGAACAAAACGCGTTAATTGCTGACGCTTTAACAATCAAGAAATAAGGAATAAGAGATGACAACCGAAATTAAGGTTCCTGTTCTTCCTGAGTCTGTTGCTGATGCAACGGTTGCTACATGGCATGTAAGCGTTGGCGATAAAGTGACTCGTGATCAAAACTTAGTTGACATCGAAACAGATAAAGTCGTTTTAGAAGTCGTAGCACCTGAAGATGGTGTTATCGTTGCAATTTCAGAAGAAGAAGGCGCAACCGTTCTTGGCSAACAGGTTATTGCACAATTAGGTGCTGCTGATGAAGCAGCAGCGCCTGCACAATCAAATGAAAAAACAGCAGCGCCTCAGTCGGCGCCAGCATCAGAAGGTAAAGAAGTGGACATTAAAGTACCTGTACTTCCTGAGTCAGTAGCAGATGCTACTATCGCAACTTGGCACGTTCAACCAGGTGAAGCGGTTAGCCGCGACCAGAACTTGGTTGATATTGAAACAGATAAAGTGGTTCTTGAAGTTGTTGCACCTGAAGACGGTGTAATGGGTGAACATATTCACGCTGAAGGCGATACCGTACTTGCAGAACAAGTGATCGGTAAAATTGTAGCCGGTGGTGCACCAGCGGCAGCATCTAGCGAGAAAAAAGAAGAAGCACCAGCAGCATCTTCTGACGAAAACTCAGATGTACTAACACCATCTGTTCGTCGCCTTATCGCAGAAAAAGGCCTTGACGCTTCTAAGATCAAAGGTTCTGGCAAAGGCGGTCGTATCACAAAAGAAGACGTTGACGCCTTCCTTAAAGCGCCAGCAAAAGCTGAGTCTAAGCCAGCTGCATCAGCAGCTGCTGCCCCTGTTGGCGAGCGTACACAAAAACGTGTACCGATGACACGTCTTCGTAAGACAATTGCTAACCGTCTACTAGAAGCGAAAAACTCAACAGCAATGTTGACAACGTTTAACGAAGTAAACATGAAGCCAATCATGGATCTTCGTAAACAATACCAAGAAGTGTTTGAGAAGCGTCACGGTATCCGTTTAGGTTTCATGTCTTTCTACGTGRAAGCGGTAACTGAAGCACTTAAACGTTTCCCTGAAGTGAACGCATCTATCGACGGTGATGATATCGTTTACCACAACTACTTCGATATCAGTATCGCGGTATCTACGCCTCGTGGTCTGGTTACACCGGTACTACGTGATTGCGATAAGCTATCAGTTGCTGAAATCGAAAAGAACATTCGCGAACTGGCTATCAAAGGTCGTGACGGTAAACTAACAGTAGATGATATGACTGGCGGTAACTTCACTATCACCAACGGTGGTGTGTTTGGTTCACTACTTTCTACACCTATCATCAACTTACCACAGTCTTCAATCTTGGGTATGCACAAAATCCAAGAGCGTCCTATGGCAGTAAATGGTAAGGTTGAAATCCTACCTATGATGTACCTAGCGCTTTCTTATGACCACCGTCAAATCGATGGTAAAGAGTCAGTTGGCTTCCTAGTGACAATTAAAGAGTTGCTTGAAGATCCAACACGTCTACTGCTAGACGTATAATATTTGTTTAAAGAATAAGCTGTATGCTCGCATACAGCTTTTTTTTTGCGCCTTTGGTCTAAGTGGGGTTTTCATCAGAAGCCTTGGGATCTATACTATGTGCGCAATTTGGGATAGCTGACTATTTGCATAAATATTCAGCTTTTTTAGTATAAAAAATTGGAWAAAGCATCATGAATTTGCATGAGTATCAGGCAAAACAACTTTTTGCCGAATATGGTTTACCTGTATCAGAAGGCTTTGCTTGTGATACACCTCAAGAAGCAGTAGAAGCTGCTGGTAAAATCGGTGGAGACAAGTGGGTTGTTAAGTGTCAAGTACACGCAGGCGGCCGTGGTAAAGCTGGCGGTGTTAAACTTGCAGACAGCAAAGACGAAATCCGCGCATTCGCTGAAAACTGGTTAGGTAAAAACCTAGTTACTTACCAAACAGACGAGAAAGGTCAGCCAGTTGCTAAAATCTTAGTAGAAAGCTGCACTGATATTGCAAATGAACTATACCTAGGTGCTGTTGTTGACCGTGGTTCACGTAAGATCGTGTTCATGGCATCAACTGAAGGTGGTGTAGAGATTGAACAAGTTGCAGAAGAAACGCCTGAACTAATTCATAAAGCTGAGATTGACCCACTTGTAGGTCCTCAAGCTTATCAAGGTCGTGAGCTAGCGTTCAAACTAGGTTTGAACCCAACTCAAGTTAAGCAGTTCACTAAGATCTTTATGGGTCTAGCGCAAATGTTTATCAACCACGACTTTGCACTTCTAGAGATCAACCCTCTAGTAATCACAGACGCTGGTAACCTACACTGCCTAGACGGCAAAATTGGTGTTGACGGTAACGCGTTATTCCGCCAGCCTAAAATCCGTGAGTTCCACGATCCTTCACAAGAAGACGCACGTGAAGCACACGCGGCAAGCTTCGAGCTGAACTACGTTGCACTAGACGGTAACGTTGGTTGTATGGTTAACGGTGCAGGCCTTGCGATGGGTACTATGGACATCGTAAACCTACACGGCGGTAAGCCAGCTAACTTCCTAGATGTTGGTGGTGGCGCGACTAAAGAGCGTGTATCTGAAGCGTTTAAGATCATCCTTTCTGATGACAATGTTAAAGCAGTACTAGTAAACATCTTCGGTGGTATCGTACGTTGTGACATGATCGCAGAAGGTATCATTGGTGCGGTTAAAGAAGTTGGCGTAAACGTACCAGTAGTTGTACGTCTAGAAGGTACTAACGCTGAAGCTGGTCGTGAAGTACTAGCTAACTCAGGCCTTGACATCATTGCAGCTGAGTCACTAACTGACGCTGCTGAGAAAGTAGTTGCTGCTGCGGAGGGCAAATAATGTCTGTACTAATTAACAAAGATACTAAAGTAATCTGTCAAGGTTTCACTGGTGGTCAGGGTACTTTCCACTCTGAGCAAGCTATCCAATACGGTACGCAAATGGTTGGTGGTGTTTCTCCTGGTAAAGGCGGCACAACTCACCTAGGTCTACCTGTATTTAACACAGTACGTGAGGCGGTAGAGTCAACTGGTGCAACTGCATCTGTTATCTACGTACCAGCTGCTTTCTGTAAAGACGCTATCCTTGAAGCGATTGACGCAGGTATCGAGCTAATCGTATGTATCACTGAAGGCATCCCTACGCTAGATATGGTTGATGTTAAAGTGAAGCTAGAAGAAACTGGCGTTCGCATGATTGGTCCTAACTGCCCAGGTGTTATCACTCCGGGTGAAACTAAGATTGGTATCATGCCTGGTCACATCCACATGCCTGGTAAAGTAGGTATCGTGTCACGTTCTGGTACTTTGACTTATGAAGCAGTTAAGCAAACTACTGACGCTGGCTTCGGTCAATCTACTTGTGTTGGTATCGGTGGTGATCCAATTCCAGGTACTAACTTCATCGACGTACTTGAGATGTTCCAAAACGATCCGCAAACTGAAGCTATCGTAATGATCGGTGAGATCGGCGGTACAGCTGAAGAAGAAGCGGCTGAGTACATCAAGCACAACGTAACTAAGCCAGTAGTTTCTTACATTGCTGGTGTTACAGCGCCTCCAGGTAAGCGTATGGGTCACGCTGGTGCAATTATCGCAGGTGGTAAAGGCACAGCTGACGAGAAATTCGCAGCACTTGAAGCTGCGGGTGTTAAGACCGTTCGCTCTCTTGCAGAAATCGGTTCTGCACTAAAAGAGAAAGCGGGTTGGTAAGTTAATACCATCGTTTTAAAAAGGCTCCTTATGGAGCCTTTTTTGATCTCGATGATGACTAATCCAAACCTTAAGTTATACCAATTTTCTGACTTAAGTGGTCTATTTTGAGGTGAGAAAATCTTGTCGATAACACCGCTTCCGCGTCCTGCTCACGCCGAGGTACCTACATCCTGTAGGCAAGGCAAAAATTTTGCTATTTAGTTTTTCTAAATAAGCAATTTTTAACGCTGTTTGCGTCAGGTTTACGCCTTAAAATTGAGCATGTATTAAGCTCACTGGTACTGTGTCGTTACAAGCTGTATTCTCTTTCCACTTTAGCGATACGGGTGGTATAGCTTTGATACCATTTATTATTACCGCTTTTTTGCGCTTCAATGTGCTCAGCATTCGCTTTCCATGCTTTGATTGACTCAAGGTCTCGCCAATAAGAAACCGTGATCCCAATTTCTTCACGCGCTGATTCTAATCCTAAAAATCCGCGTTGAAGCATAGCAAGCTCGACCATTCTCGACGCGGTTTGGGCGTAGCCCTCGTCGTCTTCATTTTTTATATTGGTAAAAATTACGGCGTAATAGGGTGGCGGTGGAGTCGTTGCTATCATAAGTTGTGGCGCAGTAAATTGTAGGTGTGAAGTTTATACCAATTAAGCTGTGCTCAAATCAATCATGATAAATAATGAGTTACTCATCAGAACAACTCATCATTTATTGCTAATGCTATTCGACCCCAAAAGGGTTGTCTATGCTGTGGGCAGGTTCAGTAAACCAACGTGGGCCATCGTCGGTCATATAGAAATGGTCTTCCAAGCGAATGCCAAATTCGTCAGGAATAACCAGCATAGGCTCATTTGAAAAGCACATTCCAGCGGCAAGCGGCTCTGGGTTGTCTTTGACTAAATAAGGCCATTCATGGATATCTAAGCCGATACCATGTCCAGTGCGATGTGGGCAACCAGGTAGTTGATAGTCAGGACCTAGCCCATTGCTGGCAATATATTCTCTCGCGGCTTTATCAACAGCGCCGCAACTCGCGCCAACTTTGGCTGCGTTAAATGCTGCAAGTTGCGCTTGCTTCTCGATTTGCCAAACGGATTTTTGCTTTTCACTGGGGTCGCCAAAAACATAAGTACGGGTGATATCACTAAGATAGCCGTGTAACTTACAGCCTGTGTCGACGAGAACCACATCGCCTTTTTTCAACGTTTGCGGATTTTTCACGCCATGTGGGAATGAGGACGCGACACCGAATAACACAATACAAAAATAATTGCCCGGCGCACCCACTTTTTTGTGCGCTTCATTAATAAAGGCTTCCACTTCGGTTGTGGTGATCCCTTCATACAGCATAGATGCCGTCGCTTTATGTACGGTAAGTGTCATGTCCATTGCGCGTTGAATAAGGGCAATTTCATTTGCCGATTTATGCATTCTGCAATGTGCTGTTACTGGCTTTGCATTAATAAGCGAAAGCTCTGGTGCCGCGAGCCTGATCCCATCAGCAACAAAAAACGCAGTGCTTTCGTCAATGGCGAGTGTACCTGTGCTATCAATATTGAGTGTGTTAAGTACGTTTGCGACAAGCTCGTAAGGAGATTCTTCTTCTTGCCAAGCATGGATAGGGCCTTCAATCAGCCAATAATCTTTAATAGAGCCAATTTCAAAAAATGGGACGATAAACTGGACCTGTCCGGTGGCGGGTAAAATAGCGCCGACCAAACGTTCACTGGCGTACCATTGTAAACCGGTAAAGTACTTTAAATTTGTACCTGCATTTAAATAGAGTGCATCAATGTTGTTTTGCTGCATATAGTGTTGAGCTTTTTCTATTCTTGCTAAATACTCGCTTTCGCCAATCGGTGCTACGCCTTTGATCATATCTTCTAAGTTATCTAGCGCTTGCTGCGCACTTTGGTATGCAATACCTTTCATTTTTGTGCTCCTTGTTTAATTAAATCGAGCAATACTAAAAGGAGTAAGATCGATGTCGTTGGGCTTGTTGTCAATAAGATCTGCGATACATTCACTTGAAATTGCGGCTTGGGTCAGTCCTAGGTGTTGATGACCTAGTGCAAAATAAAGGTTGTGATGATTAGGCGCTTGTCCGATGACGGGTAAATAATCTGGGAGTGAAGGGCGGCAACCAACCCACAAGTTATCATTTTCCTGTGGCAGCGATGAGTTTAACAGCATGCGTGCATGATGTAATAACGCGTGAGCACGGCTGTAGTTGGGTTTACTCTCCAGTGTGGCAAATTCTACTGTACCGGCAAGTCTTAACCCTGTTGTCATTGGCGTCATAATGAACCCTCGTTCACTTGATGCGACGGGTCTGGTAAGCGTATTATTCACTGCCAACATGTTGTGATAACCACGCTCGGCAATCATGGGTAGTGAGTAACCTAAAGACGCACAGAGCGTTTTACTTGCAGCACCTGTTGCCACAACTACTTTGTTAAAGGCCATCATGTGGCTTTTGGAGTGAAGTGTATAGCCATGCCCTGTGTGGGTAATATTATCGATTGAGCCTTGCTTGAACGTACCGCCTAGCTGCATAAACTGCTCATATAACGTCAAACAGAGAGCATAGGGATCTGTGCTATGCGCGACTTTATCAAAATACAGTGCTGAGGTAATGGTATTTGATAGGCTCGGCTCCATTTCTCGGGCTTGATCACCTGTTAGTAAGCTCACTGAAATGTCCTGCTCGGCGTATTTGTGATAGCTTTGACGCGCTACGCTTTCGGCGCCTTCAAATACCAGTAAACTGCCGTTGCTAGATATAAGTGTATGATACTTATCACCAAGCAAACGTTGATATGCGGGGAGTGCGCGTTCATTTAAACTTCTAAGTGCGATTGTACCTTTATGGAAGCAGCTACTTTTCATTTGCTTTAAGAATCGTACAAACCAAGGAATATTTTTGAGCAAAGAAGTAGTCTCAATTCGCAAAGGCCCCACCGGATTGACTAACATGCTAGGCACCTTTGTGAGTATATCTGCATCTGCCATGGGAAATATTTGCTCTGTGGCAAAATGCCCCGCGTTGCCCATAGAGCAACCCTCTGCGGGCTGATTTTTATCGATCAAGGTAACAGCGTGGCCTCGTCGAGTTAATTGCAGCGCTGTGGTGATCCCAATAATCCCAGCACCTATCACTGCAATGTTATTATTATTTTCCACGATTTACCTCACCATCTTAAATTGTATTTCCACATAGCCATCAATCAGGCCTCGTTTAAATACCAAGAAGAAAAATTTATTACATATAAATCATAAGACTACAGAGAGTTAAGCCAATCATTTGAGTGGATGGCTAAAAAATCTCAAGTTGAACATTGATTATTGTATACAATATACCTATGATGGCAAGCACAATTACTAAACAACTTAATGAAAGGCGAGAACCATGAAGGTAAATTGGCAGGGTGTATATCCAGCAGTAACCACTCAATTCCACGATGATGAAAGTATCAACTTTGATACCACCAAAGCGATGATAGATAACCTGATTAACGAAGGGGTTCATGGCATCATAGTATTAGGCACCGTAGGTGAAAATTGCTCACTCACGGCTGACGAGAAACGCCAAGTCTTAAAAGCTGCAACAGAAGTGGTAGGTGATAGAGTGCCACTACTTAGTGGTGTGGCTGAGACCACAACAGCACTGGCTATTGAGTTTGCCAAGGATGCAGAAGCGCTTGGCATAGATGGGCTGATGGTATTGCCGGGAATGGTCTACCGTTCAACCGAGCGTGAAGCTATTCATCATTACCAACAGGTGGCGCGCAGCACCGCGTTACCTATTATGATTTACAACAATCCAGTGACCTATGGTGTCGACGTGTCAATCGAAGGCATGAAAACCTTAGCTGAAGAGTCCAATATTGTTTCTGTAAAAGAAGCAACGGAAGATACCCGTCGTATTAGCGAGCTGTTTAGCGCATTTGGCGATCGCTACGTGGTATTTGGTGGTGTTGATGACATCGCACTGGAAAGCCTGATGCTTGGCGCAACGGGTTGGATCTCGGGATTGACTAATGTATTCCCACGCGAGTCAGTGGTTATTTATAGGCTTGCTGAGCAAGGTCGTTTTGAGGAAGCGCGCGCGCTGTGGCGTTGGTTTTTACCTTTGTTACGCTTAGATACAATCCCAACACTGGTGCAGTGCATTAAATATGCCGAGCAGCTAGCTGGACGAGGTAGTGAAGTAACTCGCTCGCCAAGATTACCTCTTACTCAAGAAGAAAAAGCCTATGTAAGTCGCTTGTTCGATGAAGCAATGGCAAATCGAGTTGACTTAAGCCAATTTAACTTGGACTAAGCGTATGATTTTGGGCACCTATTATTGTATTGATGGCCATACCTGTGGCAACCCTGTGCGCTTGGTCACAAGCGGTCATCCAACGCTTTTGGGTGAGAGCATGAGTGAAAAGCGCCAACATTTTTTACGTGACTACGATTGGATAAGGCGCGCACTGATGTTTGAGCCCAGAGGCCATGACATGATGTCGGGTGCCTTTTTATATCCACCGACCACTGCAGATGGGGATGTGGCAATCCTATTTATCGAAACCTCTGGGTGTCTGCCGATGTGCGGACATGGCACTATCGGGACAGTCACTTTTGGCCTTGAAAGCGGCCTTATTACTCCAAAAGAACAGGGTGTACTCAAACTTGATACTCCAGCGGGGCGCGTGAATGCCTATTATGAAATGAATGCAGGTAAAGTGACTTGGGTAAGGCTTTATAATGTACCGGCATTTTTGGCGTATCAAGCGGTGCCTGTCCACGTTGATGGGCTAGGAGAGCTTACTGTTGATATCGCTTACGGCGGTAACTTTTACATAATTGTTGAGCCTCAAAGTCTATTTGCTGGCGTGGATCAAAGCTGCGCCGCTGAATTACTGGCATGGAGCCCCAAAGTGCGCGCGGCAGTTAATGCGCAAATAAACCCTATCCACCCTGAAGACTCTACCGTGTGCGGTGCCTCCCATGTGTTATGGACAGGCAAGCCACAGCATTCAGATAGTCATGCAGCAAACGCGGTATTTTATGGCGATAAAGCACTTGATAGGTCACCTTGTGGCACAGGCACAAGTGCAAGAATGGCGCAGTTATATGCAAAGGGGCTGCTAAAAGAGGGTGATACCTTTGTTCACGAGAGCATCATAGGCAGTCAATTTATCGGTAAGGTCGAAGGCACAACTGAGGTCGCGGGAAAAGTGGCTATTCAACCAAGTATTCAAGGTTGGGCACGTCAAACGGGGAGTAACTGCATTACAGTAGATGACGAAGATCCTTACGCATTTGGTTTTCAGGTGCTCTAGCCATTAAGACTGAAAGAAAACAGGAGCTAACAATGAATTTATCAGGAAAGAGCTACATTAACGGTGCGTGGCAAGCTGCGCAAAATGCAACAACATTTTATGCGTTTTGTCCTGCAACCAATGAACCGTTAACGCAAGCATTTTTTAACGCCAGTGAAGCACAAGTAGAGGAAGCCGTTAATGCAGCAGAGCAGGCTTTTAAGGCTTATCGTAAAACGTCGATGACTGCTCGTGCAGAGTTTCTAGAGACCATAGCACAAGAAATTCTCGCCTTAGGTGATGAACTAATAACTACCACGATGGCTGAAACTAACCTGCCACGAGCAAGGCTTGAGGGCGAGCGTGGCCGCACGGTCAATCAATTAAACGCATTTGCCGCAGCGCTGAGAGATAACCTAGCAGAGCTCAGTTTAGATAAAGAAGAGCAAGCGGACCCAAATCGCACTCCGCTGCCTAAGCCAAAAACACAGCTTAAGCATATTCCAATTGGCGCTGTTGCGGTGTTTGGCGCGTCAAACTTCCCGTATGCCTTTTCTACGCTCGGAGGCGATACCGCAGCTGCGTTAGCCGCTGGCTGCCCTGTGGTATATAAAGGTCACCCAGCACATCCGGCAACGTGTGAGATAATGACTAAGGCCATCGCCACAGCAATAAGTAAGTGTGATATGCCAAGCGGGGTGTTTTCAATGCTGCAAGCCAAAGCGTATGATGTCGCGCATTGGTTGGTGGAAGCTAAGCCTATCAAAGCGGTTGGGTTTACAGGCTCCTTTGGTGTTGCAAAAGCATTGCAAGACACCATCGCGAAGCGCCATGAACCTATTCCGCTTTACGGTGAGCTTGGCAGCGTGAACCCGCAAATTGTTTTACCTGAAAAAGTTCAGGCACAAGGCGCAGAGCTTGGTGCACAATTTGTCCAGTCTTTACTTATGGGTAATGGTCAATTTTGTACTAGCCCCGGTATTTGGTTGGTGCCAAGTAGTAGTTCGCAAGCATTTATCGAGACGGCTAAGCAAAGTGTTAGTGAAGCGCCTTCTGATACCTTATTGACTCCGGGCATTTTAAAAGCTTATCAAAACAGCATCGCGGCGCTAAAAGCACACCCTCAAGTAACGTTGTTGAGCGCTGGTGAGCAAGCACAGCCGTTTCACGCCAGCGCTCACTTGTTCCTGACGGATAGCGAAAGCGTTGCAACCGATGCAAGGCTTAAAGAAGAAGTCTTTGGGCCAAGTGCTTTAGTGGTGAGCTATGACAACTTAGCGCAGCTTGAAGACTTAATCGCAGACTTAGGCGGACAGCTCACCGCCAGCATTCACGGCACTGAGTCTGACCTACATCAAGCTAAAGACATCATAGAAGCGCTACAATACCGTGTAGGTCGACTGATTTACGGGCAAATGCCAACAGGCGTTGAAGTGTGTGCCACCATGAACCATGGTGGGCCGTTTCCGTCATCAACCGATGTACGCTCAACATCGGTGGGGTTAGAAGCGCTCAAACGATTCGTAAGACCAATTTGTATACAAAGTTAAGCAAACCAAGCCCATAGTACCGCTATGGGCTTTTTACTGTATTGTACTTAAGGCGGTGTTCATGCTTATAGCGAGGTTGAACTGTAGGTTGGTACTTAAGAGTTTTTTGCTTGAGCGGATATGTATAGAGTGATAACTTACCGCTTTTCATAACAATAATCGGAACAGTCATAGTATCCATGGTTTGTAAAGACACAGATAAAAAGCCTAATTCACCAATCAACTCAAATAAGCACAAGTTCAAGCTAGCGCTGGTTTTAGGGGTCATAGCGCTAGTTGGTACTGTTGTATTTTTTGTCCTGACCAGTAATTTTATTGCGGTTGACAATTGTTTAGATGCTGGGGGAAGCTTTGATTACGCACTAGAGACTTGTGTGTATTAATAAAGCGACCGTTATACGTGCATTGCTTAATACGATGTTACTGATGCGATTTAATAACAAGGAACAAATATGTTTCTTCTGCTACGAGTAAACTATAAAACGAAGCTCAGTATAATAAACATAAACCTAATTTTGCGCAGCCACTGATAACTTAATACATGACTCTGTAATTAATTAAGACAAACATGCAATTTGCATTCAGATACGTTTATAATGGGTTCATAAAACAATAATTACTAAAGACTATGGCGATTGTACATAAAACTCGAACTCAATTAGTTGCTGAAGCAATTCGTGAAAAAATCCTCACTGGCGAAATCAAAGCGGGCGAGCCGCTAAGGCAAGCCGCACTGGCGGATGAGTTAAATGTCAGTCGTATCCCAGTTAGAGAAGCCCTTCTGCAACTAGAAGCTGAAGGCTTAGTTAACTTTGAAGCGCACAAAGGTGCGACAGTCACGCGTTTAAGTGCCGAACAAATCGATGAAATATTTGACTTACGCGCATTGTTAGAAGCCGAGCTATTACGTCACTCAATCGACAAGTTAACCGCACGTGACCTATTAGAAGCCGAAGCCATCTTAGCTGAACTTGAAGAAGCCACTGCCGCTGGTGATACACAACTGGCAACGGGTAAACTCAACGCCGAATTTCACAGTAAACTCTACAGCAAAGCACAGCGCCCACAAACTCGCGAGTTGGTGGATGTGTACAGTAAAAACTCTGAGCGCTACGTGCGCATGCACATCCTTCTTGCCGGTGGCATTAAAACTGCGCCCGAGGAACATCGCCAGCTATTAGAGCTGTGCCGCGATAAAAATACCAAAGGGGCCTGTGACTTTTTGAAAAAGCATATCACTGGCGCAAAAGATGATATTAAAGCGCTGCTACTAAAGCTTGAAAGCGAGCAATAGGTAAATTTGGTTAAATAAATCTCAGTGGATTTCTGAACCGTAGTCATATTTACTACCATGACTGTTGTTCAGGACGCTGTGATTACATGTATTGCACAGACATAATCATACCTAACGCCCCCAACATTGATCCACATCATCCTCGCAAGACTAAAGTCTCATCAAAATTTGGCGGCTTTTTATCTATCTTTACTCTGTTCTAGCAAAACTGAGTAACCTATTATGACAACAACAACCTATCAGCAGGCATACCACACATTTTCCCAAGACCCAGAGGCATTTTGGCTCAACGAAGCGGCACGGCTTGATTGGCATACGCCACCAAAAATCGGACATAACCAGGACCAAGAGGGGCTAAGTCATTGGTTTAGTGATGGTTTGATGAATACCAGTTATTTGGCACTCGACCATCATGTACACCATGGCCGAGGCGAGCAAACTGCATTAATTTATGACTCGCCAGTGACGAATACCAAACGCAAAATTAGCTATCGAGAATTGCTGTCGCAAGTGAGCCATTTTGCGGCTGGCTTAAATCAACTTGGTGTTAGCGTAGGTGATAGGGTGGTAATTTATATGCCCATGGTGCCTGAGGCGGTTGTTGCTATGCTTGCCTGCGCGCGCGTGGGTGCTATTCATTCTGTGGTGTTTGGCGGTTTTGCGCCCCATGAGCTTGCGGTGAGAATAGATGATGCTAAACCAAAGCTAGTGATCAGTGCTTCTTGTGGAATTGAAATAGGTCGCACTATTGAATACAAACCTATGCTGGATGAAGCTTTGTCGTTGGCAAAGCATCAAGTGGAACATTGCATTGTGCTACAGCGTGAAACATACCAAGCACAGATGTCTGCGCCAAGAGACCTAGATTGGACTGTGGTGGCAAATACGCCAGAGTCTTTTGATGCTGTGCCTTTACCAAGTACACATCCGCTCTATATTTTATATACCTCGGGCACCACAGGTACACCCAAAGGAGTAGTGCGAGAGCAGGGTGGTCACGCTGTGGCATTAAACTATAGCATGAAAACCGTTTACGGCATGGAGCCCGGTGAAGTATTTTGGGCAGCATCTGACATTGGCTGGGTTGTGGGGCATTCTTATATTGTCTATGGCCCACTGATTTATGGTTGTACCAGTGTGTTATACGAAGGTAAACCGATTAAAACCCCGGATGCAGGGGCGTTTTGGCGAGTGGTTGAAGAATATCAAGTGACAGCGCTCTTTAGTGCGCCCACGGCATTTCGTGCCATTAAAAAAGAAGATCCGAGCGCGGCGCTATTGGCTAACTACAACACCAGCAGTTTAAAAACCTTATTTTTGGCAGGTGAGCGACTCGACCCTGCCACCTACGACTGGTTACAGTCCACCACAAAGCTGCCGGTAATTGACCACTGGTGGCAAACAGAAACGGGTTGGGCTATCGCATCTAATCCCGTTGGAATTGAGCTCATGCCCACAAAAGCAGGCAGTGCCACGGTTCCTACACCTGGCTATCAAGTTGAGATCTTCGATGTCGACGGCAGTCTATGTGAGGCCAATCAACAAGGCGTTGTTGCAGTTAAATTACCCCTTCCCCCTGGTTGTTTAACCACTATTTGGAATAACACGACGCGCTTTAAAGGCAGTTATTTGTCTCAATACCCCGGTTATTATCTCTCTGGTGACGGCGGCTATTTTGATGAAGACGGCTATCTGTTTATTATGGGCCGCACCGATGATGTAATAAATGTAGCTGGACATAGACTGTCAACTGGTGAAATGGAAGAGATAGTTGCAGGACACAATGCAATTGCAGAATGCGCCGTATTTGCCGGTAAAGACGAGCTAAAAGGCCAAGTGCCTATTGCTATGGTGGTATTAAAAGATGGTGTAAACACCACTGAAGCGGCCATTACAGAGGAAATAAGAGTCTTGATCCGAGAAAAAATCGGCGCGATTGCCTGTCTTAAAACTATTAGAGTCGTTGAGCGTTTACCCAAAACCCGTTCGGGTAAAATACTTAGAAAGAACTTACGCCAGCTGGTGGATGGAGAAGATATTATCGTACCGTCTACCATTGATGACCCAGTCATTATTGAAGAATTAAAACAGCTGTGGGGCGAGAGTCAGTACCAATAGCTTTGTATGTCAGCGGGTTACTCCAATGCCAAACATTCAATATTTAATGTGGCTGGTTTATCCCGCGATAAAATATACCTCAGGTAGGAGCGGGTTCACCCCGCGATCTTTTGAGTACGGTTATCGTTTTAACCTAATATCACGTTAAGTCATGGTCGCCTATGCTGCTGAGCTAACAGAGTGAACTTTGTTTAGAGGGTTACCGACGTTGAGTAGGAGCGGGTTTATCCCGCAATCTTTAATACAGCTCTTTCAAAAATCCACCATCACAACAACCCAGCACAGCCAACCGCTGTCCGCAAACTGTCCGGTGTCCGTCCAACTTCTCTAATTTACATCGTTAAAATTAATAAAATCTATATAAAACAATAATATAAATTCTGGCACGTTACTTGTTATTAATTACTCATCATATTAGCGGACACCAACTTGTCCGCATGGAGGTAGCATGATTRAAGATACAAGTGCGCAAGACAAACAAGTCGCCAAAAAAAGAACCATAAAAAAGCCAGTTACCGCTTTACTTACCCTTGGGATCACCTTAGGTGGATTAACCAGTGCTTGGCCAAGCATTAACACGATTTTATCTGCCGAGCAGGCGGTGTCGCGGGAGCAAATACGTCTTGCCACAGTCGTAAGAGGTGATATCAGCGAAGATATTCGTGTTGAGGGGCGTACGCTCGCTGCGAATAACCCTGATTTATACGCGATTGCATCAGGTACGGTAACACTCAACGTTAAACCAGGTGATAACATAGTTGCAGGGCAAATTTTACTCAGCATTGACAGTCCTGAGTTGGATAATCGTCTACTTCAAGAGGAAGCGACGTTTGAACGGCTTCAGACAGAAGTTGAGCGCCAGCGGATCTCAATCAAGCAGCAGCTACTCGATACCAAACAACGCATGGAAATGGCGAAAGTAGAATTGGAAGCCGCTGAGCGGGAAATGGCGCGATCAAAACAAAGTATCGAAAAGCAAATTATCTCAAAGCTAGAGCTTGAGCAGTCCATGGTCGAGCTAAAGCGCGCACAATTACAAGAGCAGCATGCCATTCAGTCTTTAAAACTGGAGCAAGAGCGGCTCGCGTTTGAGCTCAAAAGTAGCGAACTCAGTCTAACTCGACAACAACATATTCTAGAAGAAGTGCAGCGTCAGGTTGCTGCACTTAATATTGTTTCGCCGCTGTCGGGGATTGTTGGTACGGTACATGTGCAGCAAAAACAGTTCGTGCAGCAAGATGCGGCGCTCATATCATTGGTTGACCTTTCAGAGCTTGAAGTGGAAGCACAAATTCCTGAAATTTATGCAGAAAACCTAGGTGCAGGCATGGCCGCTGAGGTATTCATTAATCAATATCAATACAGCGCTAAGCTAGTTGCAATTTCCCCTGAAATTGAAGCTGGCCGTGTGAGTGCACGGGTGCGGTTTGACGAGCAACCAAGTGGTCTTCGTCAAAATCAAAAGGTATCAACCAGAATTATTCTGTCGCAAAAGCAAGACGTACTCAAAGTAAAAAGAGGTGCATTTGTTGAAACAGGCGCTGGGCGTTTTACATACACAGTTGTCGGTGAGCAGGCAGATCAAACATCCATTCAGCTTGGTGTCAAAAGTATTTCTGAAGTTGAGGTTATCGATGGCTTGAGTGAGGGGCAAGAAATCGTGATCTCAAGTTTAGAGCCGTTCAATAACAAAGCGCGAGTGTTACTCGGTAAGTAAGTCAGCCGCGCAAAAATAAGAATGAGAAGGAATAAGTAATGTTAAAAATGAATGAAGTAAGCAAAATTTACCGCACTGATCTGATTGAGACCCATGCGCTGAGTAATGTGAATTTGAGCATAGATGAGGGGGAATTTATTGCCGTTACCGGTCCGTCAGGTTCAGGTAAAACGACTTTTTTGAATATTGCCGGTTTGTTAGAGCGCTTTGAACGTGGAGACTACTTTTTAGATGGTGAAAACGTTGCCAATCTTAACGATAAAAAGCTGTCACAGCTGAGAAATGAAAAAATTGGTTTTATCTTTCAAGGCTTTAACCTTATCAGCGACTTATCTTTATATGACAATGTTGAAGTTCCTCTTATTTTTAGAGGAATAAAAGCCAGTGAGCGCAAAAAGCGCATAGAAGAAGCACTTGAGCTTGTTGGACTTGCAAGCCGCATGAAACACTACCCGGCACAGCTAAGTGGTGGGCAGCAGCAGCGTGTTGCCATTGCCAGAGCATTAGCTGGAAAACCTCGGTTCTTATTAGCAGATGAGCCAACGGGTAATTTAGACAGCTTAATGGCAAGGCAAGTGATGGACTTATTACAAGAAGTAAACCAAGCGGGTACTACATTGATTATGGTAACGCATGACAATGAGCTGGCAAGACGAGCAGGTCGTAACATTCAAATTCTTGATGGCGAACTCACTGACATCACTAAATCTCAACTAACTGATCTGGCAGTGTAGGAGCAGGCAATGAAAGAATTAGTAATGTTAGCTTGGCAAGGGTTAAAACAAAAGCCCAAGCTCAGTGCACTGATGGTGATCAACCTAGCAGTTGGGATCACATTAATGTTAACGATGTCTGCTATTGTGAAACAAAGCAGTAGTGAGGTAATTGGCTACAAGGGGGATAGCTTATACACAGCTGGCCTCAACTATTTTGACGTCGATGAAGATGTGAACGACTTTAGGCAGTTTCCTCGTTGGACGTATCAAGATGCTCAGGCCCTTCAACAAGCGAATTTACCGTATGAATATGTATCGTTTAACTATACCACTGAATTTATCGTGGGGCTTGCAGATAATTCAGTTAGGCCAATAAGTGTTGAGGCGTCAGGTACAGATAGTGGGATGTTTAATGTGCTTGATGTGCCGTTTATCTATGGTACCGCGTGGAATGCGCAAAGTGAGAAAAGTGGCGAAGCAATCGCTGTTATCAGCAAACATGCCAACGATCACTTATTTGGTGGAGTAGACTCTGTAGGGCAGTTTATTCAGGTTCAGGGAGAGCAAATACGAGTTGCTGGTGTAGTCGACCTAACGCGTTATAAACGTCGCTTTCAAGATTTAAGCTTTAGTAATAATTATAATCACGACGTGTTTATCCCACTAAATTATGCTTATGCGCAAAACTTTCCGAGAACGGGACAGGTAACGTGTAGAACAGACGACTTATACACAACAATCAGCCCTCGTAGTGGCAGTATAGATATGCTGAAAAGTGCAGAGTGTGGTTATTTGACGGTGTGGTTTCAGTACCACAATGACATAGAATTGGCGCAGTTGGCCGAATTAAAAGCATGGTTGAATAATTATATTAAGCAGCAGCAAGCGCTTGGTCGTTTTCAACATAAAAACCTTACCGACTTTTATAGCATGGGCGAGTTGTATATTTTGATCCAGCGCTTTATGGCATGGGAAGCTATTTACCTGACTTTTTCTTACTTATTATTTGGTATTTGTTTAGTCAATACCGTTGGTATTCTGCTGGCTAAATTTCAAGCTAACCGCAAACTTATTTCCCTATATAGGGCACTTGGTGCCAATCAAAGCGTGATCATGATCATTCACTTTTTAGAGATTTTAATGTTAACCCTAGCTGCCGTTGTCCTTGGGTTTATATTGGCGTTCGCAGGTCTTGAATTGATGTTCCATTTACGCATGTACCAAACTGACTATATGGCCATAGCAGAGCAAGTCAGGCAAATCTATCAGTTCGATAGTGAATTGGCGCTTGTGACAACGCTAGGTATTTTCTTGGCAGTCGGACTGTCTGGACTATATCCGGTGTACCGCAGTAGCCGCGTATCACCAGCATCGGAATTAAGGGGATAAACATGGCGATTAAACACATTCTAAGCTTAATTCTAAAGCAAAAAAGTATTGCGTTATTAATTATTTTACAAATAGCTATCACAGTGATGATTGTCAGCAATACCGTATTTATTAGCTACGCAACATTACAAAATTGGTTGATCCCATCAAAGCTTGAAGAGCGTCAAATCCTCAATGTCACGACGCGGGTATTTGATACCTCAACCGATGTCCCAGCCCTAATAGAAAAGGACATTCAAGCGATTGAAAAAGTACCTGGTGTTATTGCAGCGTCTTATGCGGGTCGAGAGTTGGTATTGAATAGCTTAGGCCCAGGATGGACTATTTTTAAAGACACCCAACCAGAAACTGACTACCGTGTATTTGGTTATTTTGGTCTTGATGAAAAAGGCGCAGATGTACTTGGACTTGAGCTTGTTGAGGGGCGTAAATTTTATGCCAGTGAATATATTAAAGGAGATGAAACAACCAAAAATGCAGGGGTTATGATGATAAGTGAAGAGCTAGCTAAGTCGTTATTTGGTGATAGCTCTGCGCTCGGTCAATCTGTGTACATTTCAAGGCAGCGCTTAGCGCATCAAGTTATTGGTGTATATAAAGGCAAAATGCTGGGAGAAGGTGCAACGTATAGCCAACAGCCATATCATTCCGGAATTGTTCCTGAAGTTATTTGGGGCAATCGTCAGCGGGTAAATTACTTAGTCAGAGTCGAAGCTGGAGTGTCTGAGCGGGTGCTCGAAGACGTCGAAACCGCACTCTATCATACAGATGGGCGAATGGTTGACCGAGTCGAGTTTGTAGGCAGAGCTAAAAAACGTTTATGGGATGGCCGGAGCACCTTTGCGCTTACCATGGCAGGGATCAGCCTGATTGCTTGTGTGGTAACAGCACTTGGCATCGTTGCACTCGTTAGCTTTTCTGTTAGCTTACGTAAAAAAGATCACGGCATACTGCGCGCTCTGGGAGCTTCTAAAGGTCAAGTAATGTGGTCTTTAATAAAAGAAAATACAATTTTAGTCTTTATCGGTTTAGTGCTAGGCTTTGGACTCTCGATTTTGCTTTACTATTTTTTGATGCACAACGTTCGCGTGCAAAGTGTGGTGGAGATCCCGTTATTAGTCGGGGTTGCTATTTTCACTTGGCTTGTAAGCACCCTTGCGGTGTACGTGCCAGCCAAAGAGGCGGCTAAAGTGTCACCGGCTCAAGTAACCAAATCGAGTTAATAATAAAAACAACAAAGCCCCGTATGGGGCTAAATCTATAAATTAGGATCAAAAAGCGTTCATGAGTGTATTGGTAATTGACGATAATCCAGATGTAATTCAAGCCATTAAAGTCCTTCTGTTGCTTAACGATATTCAGTGTGAAGGTGTCACTTCTCCGCAGCAAGGGTTAGAGATGGTGCGCAGTAAGCAATTCGACTTGGTCATTCAAGACATGAACTTTACGCGGGATACCACAAGTGGCGACGAAGGCAAAGCGCTGTATAAAGCGATTCGAGATATAGAGCCTGACTTGCCTATCATCTTACTTACCGCGTGGACAAACCTAGAAATGGCGGTAGAGCTTATTAAAGATGGTGCGGCAGACTACCTAGCTAAACCTTGGAAAGACCATAAGTTGATCACCTCAGTGAAAAATTTGCTCGAAATGCGTGAATTGCAAGAGCAGGTGAGTAGCGCGGCAAATCAGCGTAATGCGCGAGTGCAAAAATTAAAGGCACAATATGATTTGTGTGGTGTGGTGGTTGCCGATCCCGCCATGTTGAGCTTGCTCGAAATGGCAACTCAGGTTGCCCATTCTGATGCACCAATATTGATCACAGGACCAAACGGGGCAGGTAAAGAAAAAATTGCAGAAATCGTGCAAGCCAATAGCAGCTATAAACATAAGCCCTTTATTAAGGTAAATGCAGGAGCTATTCCAGCTGACCTGATTGAGGCCGAATTATTTGGGGTTGAAAGTGGTGCGTATACAGGCGCACAAAAAGCCAGAGCTGGGCGCTTTGAAGCGGCTGATGGCGGGACCTTATTTTTGGATGAGATAGGTAACTTGTCTTTGGCTGGTCAACAAAAATTACTGCGAGTATTGCAAAGCGGTGAGTTTGAACGTGTTGGCAGTACGGTGACAAAAAAGGTCAATGTAAGGGTAATAAGTGCTACCAACAGTAATTTACCAGAAGCTATCCGTGCAGGTGCTTTTAGAGAAGACTTGTATTACCGAATTAACATGATAGAGCTGAAGCTGCCGCCATTGTCTGAACGTAAAGAAGATATAGCCGAGTTGGTAGAACACTTTTTACCTAGCAATAAAACAATAAGCAACGCGGCAATGAAGCAGTTAAAGCATCATTCTTGGCCGGGTAACGTCCGAGAGCTAGAAAACACCATAGGTCGCGCAGTGCTGCTGAGCTCAGGACAAGAAATTGAATGCGCGCATTTGGCGATTCAAACGCCGCAGCATGGAACTGTACTTGAGTACACACAAGCAGATATTCAAGCAGCGTTAGACAGTGCGGGTGGCGTTGTTAGTAAAGCTGCAAGAAAGCTTGGGCTAAGCAGGCAGGCACTATACCGCAGAATGGAGAAGTTTGGTTTAAAATGACGGTATCTCTTCAAGCAGCAGTGTCTGCATGCGTTTTTATCTCATTGTTAGTATTTGCAAGTGTTGTTGGCTTTGCTTCGGCTTTATTGTGGCCTATCACATTATCGCTGTCAGCTGGGCTCCTTAGTGCAGCGCTTGTGGGACTATTAAGCGTTCAATATTGTATTGGACGCCAGCAGCGAATAATCGATTGTTTGACAAATGGGCTTCGTAGCTTTAAAGATCAAGATTTCTCAATTCAAATTACCCATTTTGACAGCATAGAAATGGCTGACTTAATTCTAGAATATAATCGTTTATCGACAACACTAAAAAAGCAGCGTCACGCGACAAGCCAACGAGAGTTGTTACTCGATACGATTTTACAAGTGTCCCCGGTATCTATTTTGTTGCTCAACCAATTTGACCAAGTCATATACGCTAACGACAAAGCCGGAAAATTACTTAATAACAATAAGTCGTTAAGCGGCCTAGTGCTTCATCATGCCATTGCAAATGCAGACCCAAAGCTGCAAACTATTTTGCTACAAAAAGAATCCGGATTTGTGACTTTTCAAGCCAATGATGAAAAGCAAAGCTATTACTTTTCAAGGCAGAGCATAACGCTCAACCACCAGCCACATGTATTGTTAATGTGTCAAAACTTATCCAGCGAAATGAGCCGTCAAGAAGTGGGGCTTTGGAAAAATGCCATTCGGCTAATAAGTCATGAGCTCAATAATTCATTAGCACCCATTTCTTCGTTGACCAACTCGGCAAATACAATTGTAGAGCGCAGCGCCAAAGAGCAAAACCACGCCCTTATTCAACTATTGCCCGAAATGCTCTCGACGATTAACCGCCGCACGGAAAACCTCAGTGAATTTGTGGCTAAATATAGCGAATTTGCAAGATTACCGGCTCCTAATATTACAGAGCAACCCTTGCAGCCCTTACTTGATACCGTTAGCAAACTTTATGACTTTACTTTGCTGGCTCCACTCCCTGTAGAAAGTGCCTTTTTTGATCCTATACAGGTAGAGCAGGTGTTGATTAATTTGGTTAAAAACGCCCATGAATCAGGGTCTAAGATAGATGAAATAGGCGTGAAGCTGCTGGTTGATTATCAACGCCTGATAGTCGTGGTTGTTGATAGAGGTGTAGGAATGGAAGAAGAAAAGCTAGCAAACGCAGTACTGCCATTTTTCTCCACAAAACCAAGTGGTACAGGTATAGGGCTGAGTATTTGTAATGAAGTCGCCATTGCTCACGGTGGACAACTTAAGCTATTTAATCGCAAAAAAGGTGGCTTAATGGTGCAGTTTGATTTACCACTCGTCGCACCAAAAGCATAGCGTTGTAATGACACTTACCCATATCTGGTAGGAGCGGGTTCACCCCGCGATCTTTTAGGTTTTAATACTGTCCCCTAAGCGGCGGAAATCTTTTTGCTTGGATAAATCAAGACCTACAAATAACAAGCTTCACAGGTTTATCCTGTTGGCYTCACTTTCTGCTAAACCCATATCTAGTAGGAGCGGGTTCACCCCGYGATCTTTTAGGCTTTAATGCCGCCCCCTAAGCGGCGGAAATCTTTCTGTTTGGATAAATCACGACCTACAAATAACTCCTGTTGAGCGCATATCTATCGACAGGCAAAGGCAGAGCAGCGATACTCAAGCAAATTGACCATATAGGGATATAAACTTGAACACACAAACTCAAACCAATAATTACTTTTTACTCTTTGCCGGCGTGTGTACAGCGATTGCCGCAGTGGCGCACATTGGCTGCATTATCTTCGGTGCATCTTGGTATCGATTTTTTGGTGCCGGCGAGGAAATGGCTACTATGGCCGAGGAAGGGCTTATTTATCCTCACCTTATCACTGCCGTTATCGCTACAATTTTACTGCTCTGGTCATGCTATGCGTTTTCAGGGGCAAAATTGGTCCGGCAATTGCCTTTGATGAAAACCGCTTTGTGTGTAATAAGCTCTATTTTCTTAATAAGAGGAGTTGGCTTTGTTTTTATCATGCCAACTATCCCTGATAACAGCATGACATTTTGGTGGGTGAGCTCCTCCATTTGCTTGGTCATAGGTGGCGCTTTTGCACTTGGAACCAAAAAAGCTTGGTCAAAAATTTAACAGTTTTAAAAGCCAGCACTTCAGGTGCTAGCTTTTGTTCTGATTGGGTAGCTAACCTTATTGATCCAGTGCTGTTCTAACACCGGCTTCAAGTTCCTCGTGAACAGATTTAAATAACCCAAGTTGGCGTTCTATGATATGTTCAGGTACACCCGCCATCGCGCGCGCTATGTTGCCGTACAAGCGCTGCTTTTGGGCATCATCAAATAGGCAATATAAAGCACGGGGCTGTGAAAAGTCATCATTATCTTCGCGGTGGTCGTATCTATCTGCCATTCCCTCAAGTTCAAGAGCAGGGCGTTTATACTCTGGATTCTCTTTTGGGCCTCCCATTGAGTTAGGCTCGTAGTAAGCATCTTCGTTACCACCGGGTTCATTGTTAAAGAATCGCATTGCACCGTCTTTGTGATAATGATGCACAGGGCATTTTGGGCGATTAACAGGCAATGCCTCATAGTGTGTACCGAGTCGGTAGCGGTGCGCATCAGCATAGGAGAAAATGCGTGCTTGCAACATTTTATCCGGAGAAAATCCAATGCCAGATACCACGTTAGACGGACTAAATGCAGCTTGTTCTATCTCAGCAAAATAATTGTCTGGTACGCGATTTAATTCGAGTGTGCCAACATCGATGAGTGGAAAGTCGCCATGCGGCCAGACTTTGGTTAAATCAAACGGATTGTGTTGGAATTGTTTTGCTTGCGCTTCAGTCATCACCTGAATTTTCATATCCCATTTCGGATAATTTCCGCGCTCTATGGCCTCAAGCAAGTCCTCTTGAAAGCTCTCTCTGCTTTCGCCAATTACCGTTTTAGACTCTTCATCAGTATGATACAGGTGGCCTTGCTGGGTTTTCATATGGAACTTTACCCAAACTCTTTGATTCTCTTCATTGATCAAACTAAAGGTATGTGAGCCATAACCGTTCATGTGCCTTACATCCGTTGGCAAGCCACGGTCAGACATTAAAATTAATACTTGATGCAGGCTTTCCGGTGACAGAGACCAAAAATCCCATTGTGCGGTGTTGGAGCGTAGGTTCGTTTTAGGGTGGCGTTTTTGGGTGTGAATAAAATCTGGGAATTTATACGGATCACGGACAAAAAAGACGGGGGTATTATTGCCAACTAAATCCCAATTACCTTCTTCAGTGTAAAACTTTATCGAGAAACCTCTAACGTCACGCTCAGCATCCGCAGCCCCTTTTTCGCCAGCTACCGTTGAAAAGCGCATCAGAATATCGGTTTGCTTGCCAACCTCAGCAAACAGTTTTGCCTTGGTATACTGGCTTATGTTGTTTGTTGCTGTAAATGTTCCAAATGCACCCCATCCCTTAGCGTGAACGGTACGCTCTGGAATCCGCTCTCTATTTTGATGCGCCAGTTTTTCGATCAACTGGTAATCCTCAACCAGCAGTGGACCTTGAGGGCCTGCAGTCAAACTATTTTGATTATCGGCGATTGGATTACCTGCGGTGGTCGTTAATGGACATTTCGTCATTGCTCGTTTCCTTGTATGTAAAATATAGCGCTGAAGGGAGCAAAAACCAAGCCAGGTTAAAAGTTCATACTTATCAATGGCTTATGTTTTTAATTTAATCGTTATGGAGGAATTTACAGAGAAAAATTTTCATAGTGAAAGTTATTTTCCCAGTTCAGGGAAGTGGGATTTGCATACGGGTAAGATACTGTATAGTTGTCTGAAATGCAGCGGGGTTACCCGCTGCGGGTTTAGGAATGAGTGGCAACTGATACCAATTTGACTTAATACTTGCTCAATTTGAAGGAGTAAATCTGACGCTAACAGCGTTAAAAATTTCTCATTTAGAATAACTAAATAGCAAAATTTTTGCCTAGTTATCGACAAGATTTTCTCGCCTCAAAATAGACCACTTAATTAAGCAAATTGGTATAAAAGCTTAGAAAAATCTTGTTGAATTCCATAGACGTGTTTTACCACTATCTAATCCAACAAACTGCACAGTGCCGCTGGTTACATCAGCTGGTAATGTGTAACTCAGTGTTTTAGCTTGTGCGCCATAAGCAAATGCAGGAATACGTTTTACTTTTGTGCCGTCAATATACACATCTACATATTCAGTATTTGTTACGTCAAAACTATACAGGCCATTCGTCTGTGTAATTGGTGCGAATCTATCAGACTCAAATACGACTGTTGCCTGAGCGGTTGGTTTTGCAAGCAACTTGCGGGCGATAGTGTTGAAGTCTTGCGTGTCGCCGTCAAAGATGTCTTCAACGTTATAGCTAACGAGTTCATCTGCGACACAGCCATAGTCTTCAATGAGTGCATTAATATGGTGACCTTGACGTACAGATTGACGCCATGAGACACGCATACTTTGCTCATAAGGAAGTGCTTGGTATGGCGCACCAACGTATTGTACAAATACATTGTGTTCAAGCACGTTCGCGCCACCAGCACCTGTGCGCTCATGTTGGCCAAATACCGTTGCGATGCCGTTATCCTGCATACCACATGTAAACATATCACCTGCTGAATAAGTGTTGGCATTGGCCCAAATGCCAACATTTCCATAGTATGCTTGGCCAATTTGGTTGGCAGCGTCTTTGGTGATAAATGAAGTGGCAGCTGAATACTGCTCAGTCGTACCTTTAACATCAGCTAACACTTGACGCCAATTGTCGCTAAGAAAGGAGCCAAATAGCGAGTTATTCAGAATGTGGTGATTCTCATCTGTATTAATAAAACGTACGTGTGAAGGCGTTACGCGTTTTGGTGTAAACAACTGCAACAAGTAGTCGTTGTATACAATGTTACCACCTGGGTTACCTCGAACATCAATGATAAGCGCTTTGGTATCGTTAAGTTTATTATCTAAAAGATCAATAATAGCGACGAGCGCAGTGTTAACACCATTTGTAGGTGAGAATGATGCGAGTTTTATGTAGCCTACTGACTCTCCGTCAACCTGTACTTTATTCCACGTCACGGTCGGCTCTGCGGTACCATTTGCAGCTAACGTAAAGGTATCATCTTGTGCTGCCGCTTCCAATTCTTTAAATGTCGCAAACTCATAGTTAATACTTTGAGTAAATTGTGCCGCTTCATCCTGTACTGTAGCAGGCGCGCTGGGTTTTGAATTAAATACTAACCAAGGCACGTTAATGGAGTATGTTTCACCTGTTTCATAGGACTCAAGTGTAATAGTTAACGCATCTTGTTGTGGTGGGAAGTGTTTGTTATGTGATTTGATAGTTAACGTATTGACAGCCCCAACAAATCCGCCGTCAGGGTTGGCACCGCCACCTTTAAATAAATTATTGTTTACCGCTTCAATAATAGGTTGGCCATTGTAAGCGACAACCTTATCACCTAAAGATACAGAGGCAATTTCTGGCGCAAGTACGGTGTAATTTTGCCAAATTCGGTTTACGCGTACTTCTTTACTACCGTCTGCGCTGACTGTTTGGGCAAAGTGAACCGGTACAAACGAAATAAAGTTTTTCATTGGCGCTGGGTAGTTATAGTCCAAATGAAAATCTCGTTGTGACAAGAAGATTTGTTGCAGCTGCTGGTGGAATTGAGTAGAGCTCAAGTTCCCCATGTTGTTAATTAACTCATCAATTGCGACCACAGGATCTAAGTGGCCTGCTGGAGAGAGACCATAGTACAGGTTCTTGGCATATTTATTTACGTATAAACCGTCAAGTAGCAGTTTTGCTTGCTCAGCGACTAATGCTTTTTGCTCATAACTATAATCTTGAACGCTGATCTGGTTACGCGTGTCTTCAAGGTAAGAAATTTGTGCTATTGCACCCGATGTAAAGCTCAATGCCAAAACGCTGGCTACTGTTGATAATTTAAACATATTGTTATTTTCCTGTATGTATTAACAAGACTGTTTTATATCTTTTGGGTACAAATGTCGATACAGTTTAAATAAAATGATAATAATTTATGGTTTTTACTGTTTGGTATTAGGTGTTATTTCTGATTGTTCGCTTTTTAGCTGAAATTTGATGTAATAACGCAATGTTTCCTTGGTAGAGGGATTGGCTCGCTACGTATCAAGTAACTCACTTGCTGTACAGAAAAGAAATTAGCTAACCCATGGTTTTAAATATTAGGCTAAATGACTTCCTTACTCAGCCTAAAAGTGCTAGGTGGCGATAAGCTAAATTTTCCGCCTTGCTGCCTATACGAATATCGGTATCTTGGTGATAGCAGGGGGGGGAGTTATCGAGAAAGCTTGCCTTGCCTCAGCATAGAAAGCTTAATTAAGTAACCTGAGCTGCGGATGATCAATGCCTTTCTAGCAGCCAGTTTTAGCACTAACTGCGTTGAATTAACTTCCAACAGCGGCTATTGGTATAACCGCTATTTGAAGGCTAGCTGCGCTAAAGGTGGTTATTTAAAAGCACAGCGCAGTTAGCA
>NZ_RDBW01000003.1:0-186403 GCF_003934235.1 Pseudoalteromonas sp. J010
GATAAGTGGCGGACGCAGGAGGATTCGAACCTCCGACCGCCTGGTTCGTAGCCAGGTACTCTATCCAGCTGAGCTATGCGTCCGTTTCGAATGTATAGTTTTYCAACTTCTTTATTTTTTACCACTTAAAGAAAAGTGGYGGATGCAGGACGTATTTYATGAAGGTGAACYTCCGACTTCCTGTTTCCTAYCTTTATTTTTTACCACCTAAAGAGAAAGTGGCGGACGCAGGAGGATTCGAACCTCCGACCGCCTGGTTCGTAGCCAGGTACTCTATCCAGCTGAGCTATGCGTCCGTACAAGATAACCATTATAAAATGGCGGAGGGGGAGGGATTCGAACCCTCGATAGGGCTACAAACCCTATACTCCCTTAGCAGGGGAGCGCCTTCAGCCACTCGGCCACCTCTCCGTCTTGTGGGGCGTATAATATAGGTTAGAAAAAATATGTCAAATACTTTTCTTGTAAAAAAGCACTGAATGGTGATAGATTGTGCAGTCTGCCTAGTTACTCAGCACTAACGCCAAATTTTACTCATTTTGTAGAGAGTTAGAGTCATTCAACTTGGTTTCACCTAAACGTTTTTGGCTGAATGTTTCATCAAAAAGTGCTTCTTGATAACCTAGCTGTTGAAACTCAGCAATACAGGCTCGATAATACATTATTCTCGCTTGCTCGTGTTCGTCGTCAGCATCAATATGTTCGTGGCGGTTCATTTTATTTCCCTTCGTCCGAAACCAAGCGTACCTAATAGCCATCCAATTTTTACAGTTAACTTCTATCTTAATTTTTTGGCAGTTGCTTACTAAACAAAGCTGATAGCTCAATTAAGTGTCTCGGTATTATTATTGTGAAGTATTCTYAAACTTGAAGAAGGTTAGTTAATAAAACTAGATAATCAAGTATCAAATAAGGAACTGCATTATAGACTGAGTGAATGCTCACATAGCCCTACAATACCAATTCGACTTAATAAGTGAGCAATTTTTATGCAAGAAGATCTAGTTCATAACCGCTACTAGAGAACCAGCTATTATCCCAAGTTTATGTTATTTAGTTGTTCTCAATAAGAAATTTTTAACGCCGTTAGCGTCAGATTTACGTCTTCAAATTGAGTAAGTTTCAAGGCCAACATGTATAGAGCGCATGATGCTTTGAATACGCAATACGCTTTTTCTCACACAAATAACAGAAAAGCGCCATAAGGCGCTTTTCTTAATGTAGCTTCAAATGACTTGAAAGTACTTATTGCTCAGCTTGTACTTCTGGACGCATATGTGGGAACAAAATAACGTCTTTGATAGTCGGTGAGTCTGTGAACAACATCACTAGGCGATCGATACCAATCCCCTCACCTGCTGTTGGCGGTAAACCATGCTCTAGCGCACGGATATAATCCGCATCATAGTGCATTGCTTCATCGTCACCTGCATCTTTTTCTTCCACTTGACGAGCAAAACGTGCAGCTTGATCTTCAGCATCATTAAGCTCAGAGAAACCATTCGCCAGCTCACGACCGCCAACAAAGAACTCAAAACGGTCAGTAATGAATGGATTTTCGTCATTACGACGCGCAAGTGGAGACACTTCCCACGGGTATTCGGTGATGAACGTCGGCTGGATAAGTTTATGTTCAGCAACTTCCTCGAAGATTTCACATAAGAACTTACCTGGAYCCCATACACATTTTTCAGGGATCTTAACGTGTACTTTCTTCGCGTAAGCTTTCAGTGCTTCAAAGTGGTTTTCTGGATCTTTGAAGATTTCAGCTTGCGCTTCAGCATCAGGGCCATACTGTAAAATAGCATCAGCCATTGATAAGCGCTGGAATGGGCTGCCAAAGTCATACTCAATTGTCTCGGTCACTTCGCCCTCAGCATTCTTCACGGTATTAATTACCGTTGTGGTGCCTAAAACGTCTTGTGCAACGGTACGTAGCATGTCTTCAGTTAGGTTCATCAAATCATTGTAATCCGCGTATGCTTGATAAAACTCAATCATCGTGAATTCAGGATTGTGACGTGTAGATAAACCTTCGTTACGGAAGTTACGGTTGATTTCGAACACGCGCTCAAAACCACCAACCACTAGGCGTTTAAGGTATAGCTCAGGCGCGATACGTAGGTACATATCGATATCTAGTGCATTGTGATGGGTTACAAATGGACGTGCAGAGGCACCGCCAGGAATAACCTGTAGCATCGGCGTTTCCACTTCCATAAAGTCACGCTCCGCCAAGAAACGGCGAATACCTTCAATCACTTTAGAGCGAATACGGAAAGTTTCACGCGTATCCATGTTAGTAATTAAATCAACATAACGCTGACGATATTTCGCTTCTTGATCTGTCAGACCATGGAACTTTTCAGGCAGTGGACGTAGCGACTTAGTCAGTAGCTCATACTCAACCATGTCTACATATAAATCGCCTTTACCTGACTTATGAAGCGGACCTTTAACGCCAACGATATCGCCGATGTCTAACTGGCCATACTTTTCTTTTAGGTCTTTCTGTACGTCTTTTGAAGCATAAGCCTGAATGCGACCTTTCATATCTTGTAATACTAAGAAAGGACCACGTTTTGCAAGCAGACGACCGGCAACTGAAACATGATGGTCAAGCTCTACAAGTTCTTCTTTCGATTTATCACCAAACTTAGCTTGTAGATCTTGCGTGTAGTCTTCACGGCGGAATGAGTTCGGGTGGCCATTTGCAGGGCAATTCTCACGGATCGCATCTAGCTTGCCACGACGCTCAGCAATAAGTTTATTTTCGTCTTGATTGTGATCTGTCATTGTTTAGCTCTTAGTTTAGCTTGTGGATTAAAGGCCTGATTTCAGGCTTGCTTCGATAAATTTATCTAAATCACCGTCTAATACGGCTTGGGTATTGCGGTTCTCAATACCAGTACGCAAATCTTTGATACGTGAATCATCGAGCACGTATGAACGGATTTGGCTGCCCCAACCAATGTCAGATTTTGCATCTTCTTGGGCTTGCTTTTCAGCATTTTGCTTTTGCAGTTCAAGTTCAAACAATTTCGCCTTTAACTGCTTCATTGCTTGATCTTTGTTTTTATGCTGCGAGCGGTCATTTTGACACTGTACAACGGTATTTGTTGGTAAGTGTGTAATACGTACCGCCGATTCTGTACGGTTAACGTGCTGACCACCAGCGCCCGACGCACGATATACATCGATACGAAGATCTGCGGGGTTAATATCAATCTCGATATTATCGTCAATTTCTGGGTAAACGAATACAGAGGCAAATGAAGTGTGACGACGACCGCCTGAATCAAAAGGACTCTTACGTACTAAGCGGTGTACACCAGTCTCAGTGCGCAGCCAACCATAGGCATACTCACCACTCACCTTCACGGTTGCACCCTTAATACCGGCAACATCGCCATCTGTCGCTTCAACGATTTCAGCTTTAAAGCCTTTCGCTTCAGCCCAGCGTAAATACATCCGAAGCAACATGTTACACCAGTCTTGTGCTTCGGTGCCGCCGGAACCTGACTGTAAGTCGATATACGCATCGTTGGCATCTTGATCGCCCGAGAACATCCGACGAAACTCTAGTTTTTCCAGTTGCTCAACAAGGCCGTTAACTTCTTGTTCTGCTTCAGTGAAGGTTTCTTCATCTTCAGCTTCCACAGCAAGCTCAACCAAACCTTCTGCATCATCAGCGCCGGCTACAAGGTTGTCGATGGTTTCAACAATGACTTCTAGGTTTGACTTCTCTTTGCCCAGTGCTTGGGCTCTTTCCGGCTCATTCCATACAGCAGGATCTTCTAATTCGGCATTAACTTCTTCTAAACGCTCTTGCTTTAGAGCGTAGTCAAAGATACCCCCTAAGAAGCTCTGTACGCTCGCGAATTTCCTTGATTTGGTTAATCACAGGATTCACTTCAAACATTTACCATTACTCCAGAACTAAATTTGTGGGTTTGTGAATTCACAAACAAGCCTGACAATCTGCCAGGCTCTAGATTTAAGCGACCAATAGTATCAAATAATAACCGCGCTTAGCATCCCTTAAAGGGAGAATTTTCGTAGTTTTTCTAAAACGCCGCTGACGACGTGCTTACTGACTCTACTGTGCTTGAAGCTCACGAACAATGAGCTGTAAATTATATTTACCACGAAACTCATTAATATCGAGTTGATAAGCAAACAAAGCATGAGTTGCTTGGTGATTTGGCCAAGCCCGAACATCAACATTAAACGCTATTGCATCAACCAGACGACCAGAGCGGTGCTTAAGCACAAGTTTTAGGTGCTTTTCGCCAACAATGCGCTGCTGCACCAACTCAAATACATCCTGAAATACAGGCTCGCTAAATTGTTGTCCCCATGGACCTGCCTGTTGTAATTCAAAAGCAAAATCCATGGTGAAACAATCACCTGGTAATTCTCCATCGGTCAAGAGAATGCTTTGCTTTGCTTCCTCAGTCAGGGTTGCACTGACTCGTTGCTCAAATATCTTCTTAAAATTGGCAAATTCAGCTTCTTGAATAGTCAGTCCCGCCGCCATCGCATGGCCGCCAAACTTTATAATTAAATCTGGATGCTGGGTATTGATTGACTCGAGCAGATCACGCATGTGTAGACCTTCAATGGAGCGACACGACCCTTTGATCTCACCATTGTCGCCTTGTGCAAAAATAATACATGGACGATGATATTTTTCTTTTAGGCGTCCAGCCAGAATACCTATTACCCCTTGATGCCAATCATCTTGATATAAACACAAGGCGTCTGGCACGGCTTGGCTTTTCAATACTAGCCGCTCCAATACCGCTTGCGCTTCTTGCTGCATGCTTTGCTCTATTTCACGACGTTCAATATTCAAACTATCGAGTTCAGACGCAATACGGCGTGCTTGATTAATATCTTTTGACAACAAACAGGCGATCCCTAAACTCATATCATCAAGGCGACCTGCCGCATTTAACCTTGGAGCCAAAGCAAAACCAAAGTCACTGGCGCTCAGCCTTGCAATATTTCGATTCGCAACTTCAATCAAGGCTTGGATCCCAGGCCTTGTTTGACCACTACGGATCCGTGCAAGCCCTTGGTGCACCAGTGTACGATTATTCGCATCCAGCGCCACCACATCAGCAACGGTACCCAACGCGACAATATCAAGTAAAGAAGCTAGGTTAGGTATTAGTTTATTTTGCTCAGTAAAATAATTCTGCAAGCGCAAGTAATGTCGTAGCGCGATTAAGAGATAAAAAGCAACCCCCACTCCGGCGATAGATTTTGATGGAAACTCACAATCAAGGCGATTAGGGTTTACGATTGCATCGGCGTTCGGCAGGACATCACCTTGTAAATGATGATCGGTAACAATAACTTTAATGCCCGCTTGCTTGACAATTTCTACACCACGAATGCAAGAAATACCGTTATCAACTGTTATCACTAAGTCGGGGCTAAGCGATACAATTTGCTCAGCTAAAGCAGGGCTTAATCCATATCCCAAACTAAATCGGTCTGGTACAAGGTAGTCGACATGCAAAAAGCCAAACTGCGCTAACCCCTCCATCAATACCGCTGTACTGGTAGCACCGTCGGCATCAAAATCCCCTACAATGAGTATTTTTGCTTGCTCTGCGAGCGCTTGCGCTAAGATTTGGCTTGCCAGTTCAATGTCTTTGAACAGCTTAAAGTCGTGTAGCGTTGCCGCACTATTATCTAACTCAAAAGCTGCTTTCACCCCTCTTGCGGCGTAAAGCTGCTTGATCACCGGATGTAACGATGATGGTAAATGACTGTCGTCAACCCGCTCTCTCGGTTTAATTTCTGTATACATAACCTTTCACAAACAAAAAAGGCCATAATGGCCTTTTGTATTTTTTATTTCGCTATTTTACCGAGTTCTTGTCGTGAACTCCATCGCTGCGTAGAAGCCTTAAGACTTAGGACTTTGTGCGTCTAGCATTTGTGAAATTGCAGCAGCTGGTTGATAGCCTGGGATCATAGAACCGTCTTCAAGAATGATGGCAGGCGTGCCCGAAATACCAAAGCTCTGTCCTAGTTGATAATGCTCAGCAACTGGTGCTTGACAGTTTTCAACTACTTTTACTTCGCCTCCAGCCTTTGCCTCTGTTAACGCTGCTGCGGCATCTTTGGCACACCAAACATTTCTGAGGTCTTCATAGCCCGAGCCACGTAAGCCACCACGTGGAAAAGCTAAATATTTTACTGTGATCCCTGCTGCTAGGTACTCCTCTAACTCACGGTGAAGTTTACGGCAGTAGCCACAGGTAATGTCGGTAAATATAGTGATCTGATGCTTCTCGTTTTCTGCCTTATAGACAATCATTGAATCTTCATATTCAGCAATGCCCTGCTTGCGCACGCCACTTAACGCATCCTCAGTGATATTTCGACGGTTATCAAGGTCGATCATCGTGCCCTGGATTAAATATTTTCCGTCAGCACTTGAGTACAACACTCCTTTATCAGTGATCACCGTCTTCAAGCCCGCAAGCGGGCTATCTTTAATCTCTTTCACCGCAATTCCTAGACCACTAAATTGCGCAGTAATTGGATCAACACTGGTAGTTACTTGATTTTCCGTTTGCTCGGCAAATGCACCGAAGCTTAATGCCAGTGATGCGGCGATAATTAATTTTTTCATGTTATTCTCTCTAAACCTTTTATGACAGGAGACGCACTCCTTGTTGCTACCCACTATGACCGGAGTAACCTGTAAATAATTCCCAAGTAACAAAAATTTAAGCTCTTGGATGATGCTGCTGGTGTAAAGTTTTGAGGCGTTCACTGGCAACATGCGTGTAAATTTGAGTCGTTGACAAGTCACTGTGGCCAAGCATCATTTGAACAACGCGCAGGTCGGCACCATGGTTTAGTAAATGTGTTGCAAAAGCATGGCGTAACGTATGTGGCGATAACGGCGACTTTACGTCTGCCAAAATAGCATAGTGTTTAATTCGATGCCAAAAAGTTTGTCGTGTCATACCGATACCGCGCTTTGATGGAAACACAAAATCGGTCGCATGCTTAATCATCAACCCCCGACCTTTTTTAAGAAATTGTTCCAACCAGTGCAATGCTTCCTCTCCCATCGGTACTAAACGTTCTTTATTACCTTTACCCCGCACAAGTACCACAGCTTGTCGCATATTGACCTGCTCCATCCTTAGCCCCACCAGCTCAGTCACTCGCAGCCCTGTGGCATAAAGGAGTTCGAGCATCGCTTTGTCTCGCAGGCCCATAGGGTCTTCACAGTCTGGAGCATTTAACAGTGCCTCTACCTCTGCTTCACTGAGGGTTTTTGGCAATGATGGTGTTGTTTTAGGCTGCGCAATAGTATCTAGTGGCGATTGACTGATTTTTTTTTCACGTACCCAGTATAAATAAAATCGTTTTAATGCGCTGATAGCCCTTGCGCTACTTTTCGCTTTTAGGCCTTTATCAACACGATAAGCAAGATAAGCTTCAATGTCTTGAGACGAAACGGCTAATAACGATGTACTCACCTTTTCTTTGGTTATGAACAAAAGAAACTTTTCTAAATCGCTGCGGTAGGCACTAATCGTATTTTCGCTTAGTCCTTGCTCCAAAAAAAGCGCATCGAGGAAGGCTTCAATCAATTGGGTGTCGGACATCTCAAATGGGTATGGTTGGTGTTCGCTCACTGGGCACCTGTATTAATTCGCTACGTCATGATGTAAACTTGGCGGCCATAATACCAGTCAAATTGAAAGTGATAAATACAATGCAAATTGGGTTATTTTACGGCTCCACTACCTGCTATACAGAAATGGCCGCAGAAAAGATTCAAGAAATTATCGGCAAAGACACCGTAACCTTATTTAACATTAAGGATGAGCCGTTAAAAAAAGCAGAGCAGTTTGACTTCCTAATTTTTGGTATCTCTACTTGGGATTTTGGCGAATTACAAGAAGATTGGGAATCTCACTGGGACGATATTGAAACCGTTGATTTAAGCGGTAAGGTCATTGCGCTATTTGGTATGGGAGATCAACAAGGATATGGTGAGTGGTTTCAAGATGCCCTCGGCATGCTGCATGATAAAATTGCACCACAGCAAGTGACTTTCTTAGGTTATTGGCCAAACAATGATGAATACGAGTTTGAAGCATCAAAGGCGCTTACTGAAGATAACGCTCATTTTGTTGGACTTGCGCTGGATGAAGATAGCCAATACGACAAAAGTGATGAGCGCATCGCCACTTGGATTGAGCAGATCATGACGGAATATACCGAGTTGGAGCAGTAGTGCTCACCGAGTTAACACGCCAACCGTGTTAACTCCCCCTCTCGTTTACATTTTTAAGTAAAACGCTTGGCACAAAGCAACGTACTCTTTGCTGTATTGATTATTTTCATCATAAATCACCAGCCTTTGCTCATCTTTAGTATGGTGAGCAAGTTTACTAAATAGCATCAAGCGCCTTGACGGTGCCTTTTTTGGAGTTGTACTGATTGTACAGGCCGAAATGAGAGAGAGATTTCTTTTGTCAGCCAATTGATTAAACAGCAAACTTTCCTGATAAGGCAAAATCACAGCCAACTGACCCAGAGGCGAAGTCAATCTTTCAAACGCAGACAATAAATCGTCAAAGCTTAGGCTGTCTGTGTGCCGCGCTCGGTTTCTGGCAGGGTCTTGGCTTTTCAAGCTGGTGTTAAAGTAAGGCGGATTAGACACCATTAAGTCAAACTGAGTTTCGCATTCAAACGCTTGAATTGCAGTATCGCACAACTTAATGTCTGGCCATGGGCTATGGGTAATATTATATTGCGCATCAACGAGTGCCGCTTGGTCCAATTCAACAGCATAAATACTGCTATTTGGGTTGCGCTGCTTACACATTAACGCAACCAAGCCAGTCCCCGCACCAACATCCACAATTGACCTAGCATTCGATACCGGTGCCCAAGCACCAAGTAAGATCCCATCCGTTGAAACTTTCATAGCAGCATGGCGCTGCGTCACTGAAAATTGTTTAAATGCAAACTGAGACATCCTATACCTTTGAGAAAATGCAATAGCAACGTATAATTCCGCTATTGTCCTTTATTTGTGATGCAATATGCAATTTACTGAATTTGATTTAGACGGCAAGCTGATTAGTGCTATTAAGAAAATGGGGTATGAAACTCCTACCAGCATTCAACAGATGGCTATTCCTGAAGCCCTGATTGGTCGAGACATTCTCGCCAGTGCACCAACCGGTACGGGTAAAACCGCTGCATTCTTGATCCCTGCGATTCAGTATTTGCTAGATTTTCCGCGCAAAGAGCCAGGTTTTGCCCGCGTGCTGATCATGACGCCTACTCGGGAGCTTGCCTACCAAATACATGAGCAATGTGAGTTACTGGCAGCAGGTGTTCACCTCAAAATTGGTGTAGTAACCGGTGGTATTAACTATGGTACTCACAAAGAAATTTTTGAGAAGAACAACGATATTCTCATCGCAACACCTGGTCGCTTGATGGAATATCTAGAAACCGAAAACTTCCACGCTGAAAATGTTGAGCTGCTTATTCTAGATGAAGCCGATCGCATGCTAGACATGGGCTTTCGCAAAGAAATGCTACGTATTTGCTCGGAAGCCGTTAACCGTCGTCAGTGTTTTTTGTTCTCTGCAACATTAGAAGGCGAAAGCGTCGAGAAATTTGCTGAGCGTATTTTGCAAGACCCAGCACTACTTGAAGCGACCCCTTCTCGTAAAGAAAAAGGCAAGATCCATCAATGGGTTCATTTAGCTGACAGCTATGAGCACAAGGTTAACCTATTAGCGCAGTTGCTCGATGATGAAGAAGTCACTAAAGCCGTTGTGTTTGTTAAAACCCGTGAAAAACTTGAAACACTGGTGGGCGAACTATTTGCCAAAGGCATAAAAACAACTTGGCTACGTGGTGAAATGCCACAAGATAAACGTATGACTGCCATGGCAAGCTTCCACAGTGGCAAAACAAAAATTCTTGTCGCGACGGATGTTGCCGCCCGTGGTATTGATGTTGCAGACATCAGCCACGTATTCAACTTTGATATGCCACGCACTGCGGATATTTATGTACACCGTATCGGGCGTACCGGCCGAGCAGGGAAAAAAGGCACCGCAGTTTCTTTGGTTGAAGCCCATGATGTTGAAATACTCGGCAAAGTTGAGCGTTATACAGACCAAAAACTTAAGCGCCGCGTAATTAAAGGCTTAGAACCTAAACATAAAGAAGCCAAGGCACCGAAAAAGAAAAAAGACCCCGCTAAAATCAAAGCGAAAAAGAAAGCCGCCAAGGTTAAAAAGAAAAAGTAATAGAAAAAACCAGCGTCAATACGCTGGTTTTTTTATGCCCAATTTGATCAAGTGCTAATCTGGATAAGCCTTAGCTTTTTGACTTAGCAAAAACTCACATTCTCAGCTCTAGCATTTATCACTGCTGTATTTGCAGCGCTTTGTCGTGCGCGAGAACCCGATTTTAGTGTAGAGATACGCTTCGCGCTAAAAGTCGGCCTATCGGAAAACGCTTTTGACCAAAGTGATAGAAGTGTTTACATACTTTTTACTTCACTTCCTCAGCTTGAATATTAATCTAGATGGGTGTCACTTATTTTTATATTTTATAAAAGCTCGTTTCCTGAATCATACGCTATTGCAAAAAAAATTAATTATCGATGGTTTGAAAATCTCAGAGTCAGCGAATTATTTTGGTGAAGAAAAATATAATGAGCAAAAGCGTATGGAAGATGGTGCCGCTGCAATGCGTGAATTATTGCAAGGTATTTCAGCAGAAAAAATATAACAAGCCAATTAAGGCGGGACTGTTAAAGGCTAGCGGTTAACTAGCCTAAGCTTGCTCTCACATCTGCAACGGTGATGAAGAGCTTGTTTTCGGCATCATGAAATGCTTGAAAACCATAGCGTTCATAGAAATGTTTTGCTCCGTCTTTGGCATCAACGATAACAACTGGAAATGCAACGCTATCACTAGCTGCTAATAGTTTTCTGAGTGCGTCGATAAGCAGCCACTCACCAAATCCTTTCCCTTTGTATCGGTCATCGACAGCAAGGCGAGCAATCAGACCACCAGAGGTGGATGATTGGTGCTTTTCTTGTAACTTATCAGGCAATGCCTTTAAGTCAATTGGTGCCATTGTTAGCGTGTAAAAGCCGATAACATGTGAGTTGTCGCTATCATCTTCCAAAACAAAAGTTCTGGTGTTGTCCTTCTTTGCTTGCTGACTCGCCATTACTTTTAAGTAATTATTGAGAGCTTCGATGCCACAGTTGAATCGGTTTCTATCGTGTTTAGCTTTATCTAGAAGGACCGTATTCATCATTGAGTTTTGCTCTCGTATCGATCAGCAGCAGCTTTTAGTTTTGAGTTCTGTGTTGCAGGACGATCTAAAGCTTCCATGAGCAGCATCGCATCTGCTTGGCTCAGTTTTAAAGCCTGTTCACGTTCGATGACTTGTTTAGCTTTTTCGATTGCAGCGCTTAGAACAAACGAGTTGATGCTAGACATGCCGGCGATCGCGGCAGCCTTAGTAAGTAAGTCTTGTGTATCGACATCAACTCTAGCGGTGATGCGAGGCAAAGTAGTAGCCATAATGTTATCTCCTATTATGTCAAAATGTCACATGTGCATTATGGTCTTAAAGTGTGCAATAAGCAATCTTTGTGTCACTTTGGCACACAAACACAATCGGATAGCCGAGGGTATCTAGCCCTAAAAAAAAGCTAAAAAAAAGGACACCCATCACAATTAGCATCCAAATTGAGGTAGTGAATTAAAGAAAATATATAAACACCTCAATCACTGGGTACAAAAACGTTTTTCGGTAGGCCAGTTTTTAGCGCCCAAGCGTATCTCTACACTAAAACTGGGTTATCACGCATGACAAAGCGTTGTAAATACAACAGTTATAGATTTTCGAGTTGATAGTGTTAGTTTTGTTAAGCCAACAAGCGCTCGCAGTTTGTTAGGTTTGTCCGCCGTCGCTTTTGCAGTGTTGCACAGTAAGCGGTTACTGTTCGCTCTTGACCAACTGCACCGTGAAACACCCGAGAAAATTGCGTAGTGAGTTTTATCCAGTTCTCAGGCTCTATATTTAGGCGAGTGAGAATGTGTTGAAACTCAAAGATATAACCGCGTTTATCTACTCGAATACAACGGCCTATGAGTTCAACCAATTCAATATAGGATTTGAGTTCAAAAGGCAGGCTTTTTGGTTGCTTTCCCAGCTTAACGTGGTCGATGCGTTTTTTGATGCTGGTGTAGTCTGAGGTTTCAGGCGTAAACAGCGATGACATTCATTGTTTTAACGGTGGGTGTCATTAGTTTCTGGTGCCTGCATAGTTGATATTGTTGCGAAGAAGCAGTGCCTTTAGCTGGTACTTTGCATCTTTTAAATCTTTCATCGCAACTTCTCGAGCACGAGATAAATCACGAATAGCTTTACCTTCCGGCTCAGGTACATAAATAGGGGTTAAATCTTCAGACTTAAGTAATTTAGCTAGTTTAAGTGCATCACGTTTGTCAGTTTTTACACGCTCGCCAGGTTTTTTTAGGAATAAGCGATGGGGCAACTACGTAACAGCAATGTCCAAGAGAAGTAATTAAGCGGTAAATCCAGTAACCACAGGAACCTGCTTCATAAACGAAATGGAGCGTAGTGTTAGGGTATTTAGATTCAAATTGCCTGATAAGCTTTTTAATAGTGACTTTAGCTGAAGAAATACGACCGAAATGAATGGGTTGTGCGCCTCGATTGTCTTCAATATAGGCAACTTCAATGAACTCTTTATGAGTATCTAAGCCAATGAAAAGTATGTTATGTTTAGTCATGCTAGCCTCTGCTATTTAGTTATTTGACAAACTAATTATGGCTCTGGCTTTAAGCTAACCCACGAAAATGCGGAGGCTAGCACCGTGTGGGAGTCATTATGTCTACGTGTCAATACATTTAGGAGATTTTGGTAAATGCAAATAGGAGCAGCGGCAATCGCTAAGATCGCCGAAATGATATGTGGTGACCAACCATTTCAGTTTTTCCCATATAGAAGCTCATCTTACCTAACGCGCTTTTTCGTCGACCTAGACCTTGATTATGTTCATGATGGTTCAACAAGACGGGTATGGGTGAGAGAGGTTCTCGATGAGCTAAACAGAAGACAATCGACAGATAATATGCCATCACCAGAAATGATCAAGGTGATTGAGTACCTATTACATCCAGATCATTTTCTTTTCGATGACAATGTTGACAGAGATAAGGCTTTGGAAGCGATTACTTCGGCTCTAAAGACAAATGAACTAACCATCTCCGTTCAAGCAAATGGAACTGTTCGACTTTTACCTGCAAATGGGGAGTTTGTTTCTACCTCGTTTGACGAGGTACCTACCGAGCGTGTAATTACGTTCAAACCAAGCGTCTTTCAGGTTCCTGCAAAAAAACTCAACGAAAAACTTATTTCAGTAATGATGCCATTCAATACTGGCTTTAACGGAACTTACTCAGCAATAACCCGTGTTGCAAAATATATGAGTCTGGAGTGCCTGCGCGCTGACGACATCTGGGACAACTCTACTTTCATTCAAGATATCTTCGATCTGATATTTTGTTCGAAAGTTGTGGTCGTTGATTTTACTGGTAAAAATCCAAATGTTATGTACGAAACAGGAATCGCACACACCCTTGGAAAAACGGTTATCCCTATTACGCAGTCACTTGATGATATTCCTTCTGATTTAGGGCATCACAGAGCTCTAAAGTATTACCCTAATGAAGAAGGCTTAAGAAATCTAAGCAATGAACTCTACAAGCGGCTTAACGTTATTTATAAGCAAAACACGTAACAAAGCCAGTCAGAGGGACAGCCAAACCACTACGCGCTTTATCTGCCCCTGCTGGCGGCGGTAGAACTTTTCGGAGATAGCATCACGTGGATGATAAGTTAAAAGATATATTCGCAAATATTAATGATTGGTTAAAGTATGCAGAGGCAAAATCTGCGACTTTAATTGCTGGTAATGCTGCACTTATTTTTGGGCTTTCAAGAATACTTAAAAGTTACGATGTTCCACAATTTGTTGAGTATTCTGGTTATGTAGCAATGGCACTTTGCTTGATATCGATGATTTTGTGTTTGCTCTCAGTTGTCCCGTCATTATCAATGCCATGGGAAAGTAAACCAAGTGGAACCCAAGATTCTGATAATTTATTGTATTTTAAGGATATTGCAAAATATACTCCGGTTAACTATTTAGGCAAGCTTGCTAGTAGATTAGATCTAGATGAGAAAGAGTTTTCTGGCTACCAGAGAGACTTAGCCAATCAAGTTATCGTGAACGCAACTATAGCTTGTAGAAAATATAACTATTTTCAAACCGCAGTCTGGTTGACCGTTTCAGCTCTTATATCACCTGTAGGTTCTATTATTTTGTATATATTGAGAGTTAGAAAATGAAGAAAGGTATTGATGATAAAGTTAAGTCTATAATTGATGAAGAATTTGAGGTGACAGATATAAAGTATGTGCCAGACATAGATAATACAAGTCTAACGTTTGGAAATAAAGGTCTCCGATTTGAAGCTACGACATTATTTATAGATATGCGAGGATCTACCAAAGTTCTCAATAGCCATAATAGAACAACTGTGGCGAAGTTACACAAAGCTTACTTTCATACTATCGTTACCATCGCTAAAAGCCTAGGTGGTGAAGTACGTAGCTTCAATGGTGATGGTATGCTGGTGTTTTTCCAAGGCACAAGTATGGTTACGTTAAGTAATGCAGTAGAAGCTGCCATGAAAATGAAGTGGATGCTTTCATCTTCCGACTCTTTGGTAAAAACGAAGATGGAAAAATACTCTACCGTTGATTTTGGTATTGGCATCGATGATGGCAAAATTTTGTGCGCAAAAGTAGGGATCTCTGGCGTTAATAATAGAGATTTGGTTTGGATCGGTAATGCAGTTAATAAGGCAGTAAAAATTGGRGACAAACTTGAGGGGAAAGTAGGTATTTCGTCTTACGTATATTCTAACCTTTTAGACAGGGTTAAGTATGCGAAGGGAAAGGATTTTTTGGGGAACGAAATAGATGTAAATATGTGGGAGGAGGATGAATTTACCTACAACGGTAAAACCCACACATACTACACCACAACTTATTATTGGGAAGTGGTATAAAATTCTAACAAACGCTTCAAGAGGACGTTGGTACCTTCATCACTTCTTAATTAAAGGTGAATCATGAGTAACTCACTGTCTCTCAAAGACTGGATCGACTTGTTAGAAAAAAACCACGATAAAGTAGTTACCTTGTGGACTATGTATTTAACATTTGTAGTAGCAATATCCGCAGGAGTTATTAGCTTAGGAGAGAAACTCAATACAAGTGGAAAATATCTAGTAAGTATTTCTTTCTTGATCTTCGCAATAATACATTTGGTTGAACTGATGCGCCGTTATAAAGCCATGAACGTAATATCTATCGAAATTAAATCTATTAGTGAAAGTGATGAAAGCTTGTTAGATAGTTCCAAAAACTGGCTAACAAATATAAAGGTTGTGTCGCCAAGTATTGTCTTCGGCATTAGCATTGTATCGACACTTTTGGTGATGATATTGATAAACTATTTACCTTCTACCATAGGTACATAACGCCGCGTTAAGGGGTGCTGGCACGCAATACAAAAGCCTCTGCAACGCGCCTTAAACACTGAACTCAACGCATATTAAAAATGCCACGCGTGCCAAATCCCACTTGAACGCCTTGTTATACCGCTTGGTTGAGGCTAAAATGACCAACATAAAGACCACCTAAGAGACCGATTATATGACCACTAGAATTTTAGCCGATGTTGCTGCAAGCATTACTGAGTTGAAAGCTAACCCTATGAAAGTTGCAACTAGTGCTTATGGCGAACCTGTTGCTGTACTAAACCGAAATGAGCCGGCATTTTATTGCGTACCTGCCGAAGCGTACGAAATGATGATGGACAGACTCGAAGATCTTGAACTACTAGCTATCGCTAAAGAGCGTGAATCTGAAGAAAGCATTTCGGTAAATATTGATGACCTATAAACTCGACTTTAAAAAGAGCGCACTCAAAGAGTGGAAAAAGCTTGGCTCTACTCTACAACAACAATTTAAGAAAAAGCTAATCGAGCGCTTAGATAACCCACATGTTCCGGCTTCAAAGCTTTCTGGAGCTGACAACATGTATAAAATTAAGTTGCGTCAATCGGGCTACCGTCTCGTCTACAAAGTTGAAGACGATGTCATCATTGTAACCGTCTTAGCAGTCGGAAAACGCGAACGTAGCGATGTTTACCGTAAAGCCATGAAAAGGCTAGATGATTGATTGCGGTATAACAACATGATTAAGCTGTTAGGCGTCTTATCATGACGCTGGCCCATAGAATTTTTATGCGAAATTCACCTAATACAGCCAACGGCGCAAAGCGTTTCTGTCCAAAAAGTGTTAGAGCGAGCCTGTTTCTCGCTCATAACTGCCAATCAGATAAGGCCTAAATCCTTCACCTTCGCAATAAGGTCGAACATGAGCCATTAGAGTAAGTCAAATACCGGCTCCATCGCCTCTAGACTGAAGTTGTCCAGATCCAAGCGGTGCTGTATTCCTAACGGCAAAATCCACTGCGGATCGGTATGGCCAAAATCAAGCCGAGTGATAATAGGTAAATCCTTACAGCCAAACTCATCGCGAACCACAGATACAATCACATCATCAAGCGCCGTCATCTCCTGCTCGCTGTAATCCCGAGCGCGGCCAATCATCAAGCCGGATATTTTTTCAAACACGCCCATTACGCCATAGTTACGTAACCAAAACCGAACGTAGTCTTGACTGGGTTTATCCTCAGAGGTTTCTAAGAACAACAATTTTCCCTGCCAAAATGAGGGGGATGGCCAGTATTTCGTGCCTTTTAGCATCTCCATCACTTCAAAACAGCCGCCAAATAGTTGCCCTTCTACTTGTCCCGTCCCTTGCAGTACTTTTGGGCCATTTGTCGCGATTGTGGGAAGTAATTTACCTACATTTTCTGGTATCGCCCACTCTGGATAGCCATGAGAATAGCTTTTAAATATTGGATAGTGGATTTCACCGAACAGTGCCTGCGCTAAATATGCTTGATATTCAGCACTAGCGTTGTGGTACTGGGAGAAACCGGCCATGACCGACGGGCCGTTAAAGGTGACTAGGCCCCATTGGTTCAGGAGTGTAGTGAGGGTAGAAAAGTCAGAATAGCCCATCATAAATTTGGGATTATTGATGATAACGGATTTGTCTAAATAAGGCAGGATCCGCGCTGAATCGGAGCCACCAATAGAAGAAATTATCCCGGCTATATTCTGATCTGCAAAGGCGTCATTAATGTCCTTTGCGCGTAGCTGCGGCGATGAAAAAATCACATCTGCGGCCAGTCGCGTCGAAGGCATCTCTACTACATTCAGCCCAAGCGAACGCAGGTTTTTTACGCCTTGCTCAAAAATGTGGGGAAATGTGCCTGGGCCTCCCCAGCTAGGCGATACCACTGCGATGGTATCGCCTTTGTTTAGCCTCTTTGGCTTGAGTAACTGCACCGTAAATTTAACCTTAATAGCGCTTTTGGTATGTACTACCTATATCCTATTAAAGCATCTAAATCAACTGGTTAGTCAAACCTCTCAACTCGAAATGGAGTTAGGTCAACGGAGGTTGGATTACCCATAACCAACTCTGTTATCAGCTTACCTGTGATTGCAGACATAAGTATTCCTGTTCTGAAGTGGCCACAGGCATTGATATACCCTTCTACACCGTCTACATGTCCTAATATTGGCAGCTCATCAGGCGTACCTGGCCTGAGCCCAGCCCAACATCGCTTTATACTCGACTCTTTCAATACGGGTAAACACTTCATTGCACCTTGAGACAAGGTTTGAATTTTGTCTAGGCTATTGGTCGTATCAAAGCCTTTTTCTTCTGTTGACGAGCCAATTAAGATCTCTCCATTGTCTTTTTGGGCAATATAACAATCGCTGGTACTAATACAGCCATTCAATACCTTGGGCATACGCTCTGATAAAACAATTTGCCCTTTCACTGGGTATACCGGCATGTGCTTATCCGTTGCTTGATGATAAATCTCATCAGCCCACGCACCAGCGGCGTTAACCAGCGTATTACAATATAGGGTATCCGTTGGTGTTTTTACCCCGATTACCTTGTGACCATCACGTAAGACTTCGACTACTTCGGTATTTAAAAAAAGCTCAACACCATTTTGACGCGCCCCTTCTGTGTAGGCGTCAACCAAGCGGTATGGATTAACTTGGTGATCGCAAATAAAGTCTATTGCACCAATTGCATCAGGCGTAATATAGGGCTCTTCTTCTCTTAATTGTTGCTGATCTAACCACCTTATTTGCGAAGATAAATGTGGGATCCCAGAAACAATACTGTCTGCGTAAACTTCATCATCACGATTGTACATTATGAACTTGAGCCCAGTCCGCTCAAATTTAAAATCCACTTCGTGTCTTGTAAGCATTTCTTCGTGAAGCGCTGGATATAGCTCATTTGACTTCAATGCTAATTCAAAAAAGCACTCGGGCAGCTGATGTGGTCGCAATGTTTCTGCGGCGGCGGTGTCACCTTCACTTTGCAATTTCGACAGCGTTTTAAAAAAGATGACCCCACAACCAAGCCCTACAGACTCGCCGATTGCCCACAGCCCACCAGCTGAAGCACGCGACGCGTTTCCAGGCTTTTTTAAGTCTACTAGTGCTATCTTCAAGTCAGTATCACGGCTAAGAAAATAGGCACAAGCAGCCCCTATCACTCCGCCACCGGCAATAACGACATCATACTGCTTCATTATTATTCTCCAGTAATGTAAATGGTATTGGATCGAGCGGAAATCTGGGTCTGATCACCCCAAGTGTTTCAATGTGCCCTTCTGCATGTAATCTATCTAGCGCATAGCTTGAACACATCTTTCCTTGGCAATCTCCCATGCCAATTCGGGTTCTCATCTTGATACTAGATAGGTCTTTTGCACCTTGCGCTAATGCGACATCCAGTTGTTGGCGTTTTACTTGCTCACATCGGCAGATAACAGTATCAGGTTTAGTCAGAGCTAATAACCCTTCACGTCTTGCCGAAAAGCGGTCAAATCCGGCTCTAAACTTTTGCACTTGTTTACGTTGACGTTTTAGTTTGCGCATTCTGCGATGATACTGTGCTTCATTAAAGCAGTGCTGTTCATAAGCCAGTGCTGTCGCCGCAATTTTTCCTTCAATAATGGCAGCTTCGGCACCTAACAAACCATTACCATCACCACAAACATATACGTCATCTAGGCTACTTCGCAGGTTGTCATCAAGCATTGGTATGTAACCATTAGTACCAGTATATTGATGCGAAAGTCCTAGCAACATCGCCAACTGGGTTCTTGCAACAAATCCATACCCTACACCAAGGCTATCAACTTCTAAGTGCTGCGCTTTTGAGACATTAGCATGCCAATTCTCATCAAATGGTGCCACGGTGATCCCTGATAGTTGGCTTTGACCTYCAGCTTTGACAATACCGTATCCATACTTGAACGGAATTTGATGCTTTTTCAAATACGCCAACATACTTAAACCAGACAAAGTCAGCGTTGGCCGCTGCAAAAGTGCAACGGTTTCTTTTGCCAAATCGCTAAAACGGCTGGCTTCAAATACGCCAACAACTTGCGCTCCCGCTTTATGTAGCTGACAAGCAACCAAAGGCAATAGCGGCCCAGTTCCCACCAACGCAACTCTACGCCCAGGGCGGACTAAACCACTTTTTAGCTGCAACTGCATCCCACCCATTAACATCACACCGGGTAATTGCCAACCATCAAAAGGGACACTACGTTCATGGCAACCTGTCGCGAGAACTAGCTTGTTATATTCAATTTGTGTGATTTTCTCTTGAGATTGTAATAACAAACAATTCTTACCCTCAGGACCAAGTACTTTGGTTTGAAGTTGCAGTGTTATATCCTGTTCATACTGGGAGTATCGAACTTTAAGTGCCGCCATAGAGCGCTTCAAATTTTCATCCAAATGTGGCAATTTCGTGGTCTGGCGTAACGGCCCCCGATAAATTACCCCTCCGATTTTTGAAGCCTCATCAATTAAGGTACTTTTTAGTCCATATTTAGCCAGCTCTGCCGCGCAGCTCACACCCGCAGGGCCTGCCCCAATAATAACTATCTTTTCTGGTTGGTCAGCAGCCATCATCAAGCTCCCACCTGCTTAAAACGATTTTGTTTTGTTTCAATTTGCATATTTGGTTGCACCAAAGTTTGACAGGCTTTTTGTTTGTGTTGTTTATTAATAGTCACCTGACAACAGTGACAAACGCCCATCCCACAGTAAGCGCCTGACACCACTTGACGATCATTTTCCATAATCTGTTTGTAATTTGCTGCCAATAAAACCGATAGGACCGTTTCGCCATCACAGGCGTTAACTGCAATTTCATCAATTTTGATTTTGAACTGCAAACCCTCTGGTTCCGTTATATCTTGTGTTCTTGATAGTTCCGACATGAAACATACTCCTTCAATAAATTCGCACAAATTTTACTACTTAAACTTAAAAAATAAACATTTTATTTACTTTATTTACTGCAATTTGATCTGAATTAAACTTATAACTTGACCGCTATAACTTTGATCAATTCGGTGCAATGTATGCTTTGTTATCACTAAAGTTGTGCAATCCACGTGAACAAATAAGAATAAAAAGCATATAAATCATAGGTTTGAGTTTTGGCATGGTTCTTCCTTATTCCCTGTTGCATTCACACAAGGAGCAACATCATGAATACCATCTATCAAACTATGTATTTACTTTGGCATGTTGACGTTAGTGTCTGGCCCATACATGACACGACAATTACGCTCAGCAAAGAGGAGTAAATTTATGACAAACTCAAAGTTAAAAACTGCAATACGTGCAGTTAAAAGTGACATGCTCACCCCATCACAAGCGGCGCAGACTTTTGGCATCCCAAAGCGAAAGTTATATGATGCGCTGCGCCAGTCTGATAAAAAACAGCAAACACATTGGCAAAAACTGATGCAAGAAAAAGCCAACCTTGAGCGCAGCTTGGCCAAGGTTAATAGGGAGTTATATGAAAAGTTTATCTAGAGCAGCTGTATGAATAACAGCATACGAAGCACCTTAATTAACAATAATAAAGTTAGGACTTTCGTTGGTGAGCGTGGTGGCTGTCATGCTCACCATCTTTTACTGCACGTTACTTACCACCAGCCAGATCAATAAATCCACCAGTTGTAAAACTTGCTTCATTACTGAGTAACCAAGCGATCGCATTGGCAACTTCTTCTGCGGTTCCACCACGTTTTAGCGGCAGTGCACTTGCAAGCCTATCGACTCTTTGCGGCTCACCACCATCAGCGTGAATATCGGTATAGATACAGCCTGGCCTGACACCATTTACGCGGATCTGCTCCGCGGCGAGTTCCAAAGAGAGACCTTTAGTAAAACTGTCTATTGCCCCCTTGGCCGCAGCATAGTCCACGTATTCATTAGCGCCACCTAAATAAGAAGCTGCCGACGATACATTCACAATAGCGCATTGTGATGGATTAGCGCTCAAACGCATGTGCTTGATAGCTTCACGCGCACAAATAAAATAAGGAGTAACATTATGGGTCAGCATTTTATTGATGCGCTCTGCGCTCATGTGCTCTACTCTCGTCTGAGTACTCAACACACCAGCGTTATTGACCAAATGCGTTACCATGCCGATATCGGCTTTGATGTTATCAAACATCGTCACCACAGCTTGCTCATCGGTGATATCTGTTTGAACAACGTAAGCTTTACCACCACTGGTAATAATGCTGTTAGCGACGCTTTTTGCCGCTTGATGATTTTGTTTATAGTTGATGATCACCGTATAGTTACGTTGACCTAAAAGACGTGAGGTCGCAGCACCAATTCCACGACTCCCACCTGTAATAAGTACGACATTTTGCATTCACTATTCCTTTATTGGCTTAAACTAACATACTACTGGTAATTCAGCACTTCTACACCCATATCTTCTTTAACGTGTTCAATTACCATATACGTATGGTTAGTACCAACTCCCGGTATTTCAACAATTTGCCCCAACACTTCACGGTATTGGCGCATGTCCTGAACTCGGATTTTAACCAAGTAATCGAACCCTCCCGCCACCATGTCACATGAAACAACATTGGGAATGTGGACTATATGCTGTTTGAATACCTCAAATACCGCTTCTGTTGAGCTCTTTAACGTGATCTCTACATGTGCGACTAAATGCTGTCCTAATTTTGCCGCGTTTAATCTGGCGGTATACCCTTCAATATACCCTTCCGCTTCAAGTTTTTTTACTCGATCAAGACAAGGACTTGGGCTCAAATTTACCTCTTTTGCCAAATTTACATTGGAGATCCGGCCATTGCGTTGCAACGCATCTAAAATCGCTAAATCAATGCGGTCAAGTACCCGAGTTTTAATAGAAGTCGTCATATCAGCATAAAATTTTGTGAGGCTGTGAGATTACCCGCAAATTTACCGTATTCCTTAAAAATAAAACAGCATATTCTGCTGTCTTTTCGATAGAATGCCCGCGAAATTAACGATAAAAGACAACGCTGTACATTTCACGTTTTTACACAGCCTTGTTTGAACATTTACATTGTGCATTCTGGCTAAAATTTGAACGCATCTCTAGGTGTGTTATGGTTAGCAATGTGACTGCATCATTTTGTCGTAATTGCGTCTATCTATAAAAGTGGAACTACATATTAATCCAACCTGCCAGCTTGGGTATGCTTTTATTTGGAATGGTAGTGCCGAGTTCACGTTCAGTGTAACTTTTTAGGTAGATTCGAATTACATGTATTTTTGACTCCAATTTTTGAGGGTTGCTTATGCTTTATAACGGCGATTTGACAACTAACTGTCCTATCCGACAAAAGATCCGTGACTTTTACCGCATTGATGAAAACGCAGTAATTGATCATATTTTACCTTTAGCTGAGGTAGGCGTTACAGCTCGAAGCCGAGCATGGGAACGTGCACGTCAAATGGTTTTAAATATCCGTAGAGATCAAGATGGTCAAAACGGCGTTGACGCGCTTTTAAATGAATTCTCTCTTTCTACCGAAGAAGGCGTGGTGCTCATGTGCTTGGCAGAGGCCTTGCTTCGAGTACCAGACAAAGCGACACAAGAAAGCCTGATCCGCGACAAGCTGGCAAAAGGTGATTGGAGCTCACATTTAGGTAGCAGTGACTCGTTATTCGTTAACGCGTCAAGCTGGGGGCTATTAGTTACCGGTAAAATGGTGAACTACTCAGACAAAAATAAAGAAGAGCAATTTGGTGTGCTTAAGCGCACAATTGGTCGTCTTGGTGAGCCTGTTATTCGTAAGTCTGTGAACTACGCGATGAAGATCATGGGTAAGCAGTTTGTAATGGGTGAAACCATTCAAGACGCCATCGTTCGTGCAGCTGATAAAGAACAAAAAGGATATGTATACTCGTACGACATGCTAGGCGAAGGTGCACGTACGATGAAAGATGCGGATCGCTACTTCCAAAGTTATATGAGTGCAATCCACGCTATTGGTAAAGCGGCCAAAGGTCGTGGCCCGGTGAAAAGCCCAGGTATCTCAGTTAAACTTTCAGCGATTCATCCACGCTACGAATTTACACATCGCGATCGCGTGATGAGCGAGCTTGTGCCTAAGTTAAAAGAACTTGCCGTTGCCGCTAAACAATACGATATTGGATTTACGGTAGATGCTGAAGAAGCCGACCGCTTAGACATCTCATTAGATGTAATTGAAGCCGTATTCTCAGACGAAGCGCTTGGCGATTGGAACGGTTTTGGCCTTGCGGTACAAGCATACCAAAAGCGTGCTATTTTTGTAGTTGAGTGGGTTGCCGAACTGGCACGTCGCGTCGGCCGTAAATTAATGGTTCGCCTTGTAAAAGGTGCTTATTGGGATACTGAAATCAAAACCACACAACAAGATGGTCTTGAGCACTTCCCTGTTTTCACTCGTAAAGCAACTACAGATGTTTCTTATAAAGCCTGTGCTATCAAACTACTAGAAGCCCGCGATGTATTGTTCCCACAATTTGCAACACATAATGCGTATACCGCTGCGACTATCTTAGAAGTTGCCAAAGGCGACAATAAGGGCTTTGAATTCCAGCGTCTACACGGCATGGGTGAGTCTCTTTATGATCAAATCGTCGAAAACGAAGGTATTCAATGCCGCGTTTATGCGCCGGTTGGTCAGCACGAAGATCTACTCGCGTACTTAGTGCGTCGCTTGCTTGAAAATGGTGCTAACTCATCATTCGTAAACGCGATTGTTGATACATCTAAGCCGGTTGAATCATTGCTCCCAGATCCTGTAGAAACACTGCAAGGTCTACGTAACCGTTATAATACACAGATTAAATTACCAATTGAGCTGTATGGTGATGAGCGTCCAAACTCAAAGGGTAAAGATTTAACCGACATCAACGATTTAGCGCCGTTCAAAGCAAACCTAGACAATTGGTTTAACGAGCACCTGATCGACGAAGCTCAAGTACCTGACGGCCATCTTGCAGTAAGAAATCCAGCCAACCACAAACAGGTTATTGGTGCTGTGCCTTTACACGATGAAGCATATATGCAGAGTGTATTAACAAATGCAGATGCTGCATTTGAAAGCTGGTCACAGACATCTGTAGAAGAGCGTGCAAATTTACTACGCCGCACGGCTGACATTCTTGAGCGTCATCATGACGAGTTAGTTGCCATCTGTATTAAAGAAGCAGGTAAAGTCACTCAAGACAGTATCGATGAAGTGCGTGAAGCTGTTGATTTTTGTCGCTACTATGCAGCCCGCGCTGAAGAGCTGTCTAAAGACGAGCGCTTTGAAGCCCGTGGCGTGATTTTATGTATTAGCCCATGGAACTTCCCACTGGCAATCTTCTTAGGCCAAGTGGCTGCGGCTATTGTGACTGGTAACACCGTTATTGCAAAACCTGCTGAACAAACCAGTATGATTGCACTACGCTGTATCGAGTTGATGCACACTGTCGGCTTACCTCAGCACGTGGTACAGCCTGTTATCGCTCGTGGTAGCGAAGTAGGTAAACATATTGTACCAGATGAACGTATTCAAGCTGTGATGTTCACCGGCTCAACTGAAACTGGTACGCTTATCTCTCAGATCCTTGCTGAAAGAAACGACATTCAGGTTCCGTTAATAGCGGAGACCGGTGGTCAAAACTGTATGATCGTTGATTCAACTGCACTGCCAGAGCAGGTTGTGGATGATGTGATTTCTTCAGGTTTCCAAAGTGCGGGTCAGCGCTGCTCTGCCCTTCGCGTGTTGTTCTTACAAGACGATGTTGCCGACGGCATTATTGAGATGATCCAAGGCGCGCTTAAAGAGCTACATATCGGCGATCCATCGCTACTATCTACAGACGTAGGTCCAGTAATCGACGAAAAAGCACTGACGACATTAACCAAGCATGCAGAATACATGAAGGCTAATGGTAAGTTATTGTTTGAAGCGAAAATACCAGACAATAGTGAAAATGGCGCTTATTTCTTTGCTCCTCGCTTATATGAGATCTCTGATTTATCCGTATTGAAACGTGAAGTATTTGGTCCTATTGTTCACATTGTGCGCTTTAAGGCTGAAGACTTAGATAACGTTATCGATCAGATCAATGGAACCGGTTACGGCTTAACCATGGGTGTTCATTCTCGCATCGAAGAGCGCTGCGAATACCTAGCTAAGATGTCGCGTGCGGGTAACGTGTATGTAAACCGTAATATGATTGGTGCAATCGTAGGCGTACAGCCATTTGGTGGCCGTGGATTATCTGGTACGGGTCCAAAAGCAGGTGGTCCAAACTACCTACTTCGCCTAGTGAAAGAGAAAGCATCTCCTGACAACGTACAAATGACCGACCTCACACCGGATGAGCTGGAGATCCACCACTTCCCAGGTGCAGTTGAGCAGGTTGAAAAATTAATGCGAAACTCTATGCGTGACGAAAAAATTTGGCGTCGTACCGCATTGAATGATCGAGTTTCTGCGGTACGTCAGTTACTTGCCAAGGTAGCAACAGTCGATATTATCGACGAGTTAGCTGATGACCTTGCGCTAACCCTGTCTGATGCACGTGCTCAGTTGAACCGTTTAGAAAAGCGTATGCGTACTTACACCACACTACCGGGTCCTACAGGTGAATCTAATACCCTTCACCTTGAGCCTCGTGGTTGCGTTGTTGTGTATGCTGACAAGAGCACTTCATTTAACTTCTGGGCAATCTCTATTATCACCGCGCTTGCTGCAGGTAATACGGTTATTACCGTTGCATCAGACTTATTCTATGAAGAGGCATTAGCATTTAGAGATAAGTTTATCTCTACTGGTGTTGCTGAAGGTGTTTTCCAAGTAGCGAAGCAAAATCAGCTACAAGCAATCTTGGCACATCCGCACCTTTCTGGCGCAGTTGTGGCAGCACGTTCTTCTCGTTTAGGTTACTTCTCACAGCAACTAGCTGAGCGTAAGGGCGCAATTCTTCCAGTGATAAGTGCCGAGTATTACGATACCTTAATTAATCGCCTTGTGACTGAGAAAACCATCAGTATCGATACCACAGCCTCTGGTGGTAACACGTCACTGATGACACTCGTTGAAGACGAAGAGTAATACAGTGATCTTAATCGCTATGTCTACCATAGCGATGTCACCTACCGAAGCCAGCGGAAGCTGGCTTTAATTTTTTACGCAGCTGTTGCTGTTCTTAGCCCCACAATCACATGTACGATATCCATTAAATAGACATCTTCTACCAAAGCAACGACGTCGTTCCACTTAGGATTGTATTCATTATTTTCCCAGCGTCTTAATGTGCGCTCTTCTATACCATAGCTTGCCGCTGACTCTGCCTGAGTAAACCCGCGACTTTTACGAGCAAATCTTAAGATAGCTGCACCAAGTGGCGCACGTTCAGAAACTAATGGTTGGCTCATTAACATCACACTCATTCCTTAAAATATTGCGCAAATAAGCCAAAATAAAACTCATCACTTATTTACGCAAACACTGACTAATTGCATCAAATGCGTAATTTAATGAAGATAATAGATCTATTTTTTACGCATTACAACTAATAAGTGGATCTTTTTTGCGTCACAAATGATTTTACTTCGTAAAAAATAGCTCATATAATGAGGGACATGTATTATAACTAAAGAGGCAACGCATGGAACAAAGTCTCATGAGCTTAGCTGAGCGCGTAGAATATGCGATCAAGCCAGACAGCATTAGAGCTTTTGCGTTAAAAATTGATGTATCAGAAGGGACGCTGCGCAGAATATTAAAAGGCGAAGATCCTAAATTAAGTGTTATAGAGCGCATTGCAACGCAAGCAAATGTTGACCTAATGTGGTTAGTCACTGGCGTACCGGTTGACTGCAAAACGCCATCCCCAGTCATTCAGCAACATATTTCTCTAGATGAATTCAATGAAGACTTCGTTATTGTCCCTGGGTATCACGTTTCTGTTAGTACAGGACATGGTGCATTTAACCAAAGTGCAGAAGTCGCACGTTATCTCGCATTTAGAAAAAAGTGGATTGAATTTAAAAATCTCGACAAGTCACAACTCGTCGTGGTGTTTGCCAAAGGCGACTCTATGGAGCCTACCATTCATAATAACAACACCATATTAGTCGATCTCTCAGATAAAAAGCTCAGTGAGGGGCTGATTTACGTGGTGCGACTTGGTGAAGAGCTTTATGCCAAACGCTTGCAACAAAACTTTGATGGCTCAGTGCGCTTGATTAGTGATAATAAAGAGTACAAAGAGCAAGTCGTGATGCCGAATGAATTAGAGCAATTAGAGATCCTCGGCAAAGTGGTATGGATTGGTAAAGATCTAATATAACGATAAGCGCTATGATGCTAAACCCTGAATACTTATTCTCATTCTTAATCGCCAGCACCGTGATTGCTGTTGCGCCAGGCCCCTCTAACGCATTTTTGATGGCGCAAACTTTTACTAATGGCCGTGCTGCTGGCATGCAAAGCGCATTGGGCTTTGCACTCGGTGGCGTGATCCACACCATTTTCGCTGTGGTAGGCTTGTCAGCACTACTAAAAGCCTCAGAAACAGCCTATACCACAGTACAATATCTCGGTGCAGCTTATCTCGCTTATCTTGGCATCATAACGATTAAAGATACGTTAGGCCAAACCCAGCTGGCCTGTGAGGATAAACCGCATGTAAGCACAAAAAAGCCTAAAAATGTAATGCTGCAAGCCATGATGACGGAAATGTTAAACCCAAAGGTTGCACTCTTTTTTATCGCTTTTATTCCTCAGTTTGTCGATAGTAATTTAGCAACTTCAACCACGATGCAGTTGGCGATGTTTGGCTTGCTTTATCCTATCTTAGCCTTTCCAATAGACTGTATGTATATCTATGGCGGCGATAAAATTGCAGGATATTTTCGACAACATCCAGCCGCGCCCATTTGGATTGATCGTATTTCAGGATTAATTTTTATTGCGCTAGCTGTCAACTTATTACGCTAATTGATGGTACTTCTCGTTTTTAGGGGCTGTCATACCTATTAGCATTAATAGTTGCTCAATTTGAAGACGTCACGCTGATGCTAACTGCGTTAAAAATTTCCTATTTAGAACAGCTAAATAGCAAAGTTTTCGCCTTGCCTACATCCATGTCGGCAAGGAAAACTTCTTACCCCAAGTTCAGGTAAGTACTAAGACACATTGATGGCCGTAAGCGTTACTTAAATATTTTATCCGCCCACTTAGTTAACCCTGCCGTCACACTGCCAAAGTTGTCACCGTTAACCATCTCAATATCACCAATTTGCTGCGCAAGGGTTGCTTTAAGCAATGGTGACTGCGCACTACCACCGGTTAAATAGATCACATCAGGCTTTGCACCTGCTTGGCTTATCGCTTCTTTAGCAAGCGCTCCCATTTGCTCAAGATTTAACATCACGGCGTCAGCAAAATCTTGCTGTGAGATAGTTTGAGTTAAGTGTGCTTCAATAAAGCTCAGATCGGCGTTGAACTGCTCCTGCTCAGATAGCGCTATTTTGCCAAGCTCACCTTCGCGGACAACTTGATGGGTCAACTTATTTTGTTGAATGGTCAGTAACCGTGCCAGTTTGTCCGGCTCGGCAACGTCACGAAGCATGCTTTTTAGTTCGCGTGTTAGTTTATCGCTATAAAAATCTAGTTGTGACTGGATGTCATTAATTTTACATGCCTGCCAATATAGTTGACTCGGCATTGGCAGGCCTGAATTCATCTTTGAACCTAGCCCGCATAGCGGCATTAACTGATGATAAGCAAGAGCAATATCTAAATCATTACCCCCTACACGCTTTCCGGTGTGTGCCAAAAAGTCCTGTTGTCGCTGGTCGTTGTCGCGATAGCTCGGCCCCATACGCACAAAAGAGCAGTCGCTAGTACCACCTCCAATATCGACAACTAACACCAACTTATTGCGCTCAAGGCGACTTTCATATTCAATTCCCGCAGCTAAAGGCTCAAACAAAAAATCTACCCCTTGAAATCCTGCCCGTTTGGCTGCTGTAGTTAAAATGCTGATAGCCTGCTGATTACTCTCTTCGCCTCCGACGGATTGAAAGTTAACCGGGCGACCGATAACTGTATCTGTAAGTATTTGTTGTAATTGAGATTCGGCTCGTTGCTTAATCTCTAACATCATTGCCGTTGCGATGTCTTCAAAAAATGCAACTTGTTGTGGCTTAAGGCCAACAGCACCAAAAAAAGACTTGGGAGATTTAACGTAAAAGCCTTCTTCGGGAAATTCGATGTATTCGTTAATGGCTTGCTGGCCAAAAAATACGCCTGTCTCCTGCGAAGCAAGATCTAAATCACGTTTTGCCTGTTGAGCAACACTCAGTAAGCCTTGACGAGACTGAGCGTAGTCGGTATCCGTAATAGCAGCGTGGCGGTGCACAAAAGCGGGGATAAGTGCATTGTGCATAGTATACATAGTTGAAGGTAGGTAATGTTTATCTTGCTCAAGACGCAGTAATTCTACTTCACCATTTTTCATGACGCCCATTGCGCAATTGGAGCTACCGTAATCAAACCCGACTTTCATTCTCTACCTCGAACAACTGAAAAGTCGCGAAGTGTACCATGATTGAGGTTATTGTCAGATGAATTTATTAGCGCTGATTGGGTTAATGTTACGCCCTAATTTATCTTGTTGAAAAATAATACACAACCCAGAAAACAGCGTCTACGAAACAGAAAAGCATTTGACGAATCTCTATTAATTCCTATAATCGACACCGCAAAACTTTCCATGATGGAAGGTCATAACATAAATAAGGATGAATATGTCTTTCTTTAAAAAAGCCCTTGGGGCTGTCGGTATTGGCGCAGCAAAAGTTGACACCGTACTGGATCATCATCAAGCCGCTCCTGGCGAAGAAATCTCTGGCATTGTAAAAATCATTGGTGGCAAAGTTGCACAAGAGATCAACAAAATAGATCTAAAAGTAATGTGTAATTACACCGTTGAAAAAGAAGACAGTGAAGGTGAGACAATCACAGTTACTAAATCGCATACTCTCGCTGCATTTCATATAGATGAACAATTTACCATCGAACCTGGTGATGAAAAGCATATTCCATTTGCGCTCGATTTAGCTGAAGAGACTCCACTGACCGTGGGTCAGTCTAAGACGTGGATTGCAACTAACCTCGATATTGATATGGCACTTGATAAATCTGACCGCGACTATCTGCACATTGTGCCTTCTGAACTACAACAAGCCGTAATCGATGCGATGGAAGCCCTTGGTTTTAAACTTTATGAGTCTGATTGTGAAGGTATTGATGAAGTATCCTTTTCACGTCTTCCATTTGTGCAGGAATTGGAGTTTAAAACCATCACAGGCGATTTTCACGGTCGCTTTGATGAAGTCGAGATAGTCTTCTTTACCCGTGGCGAACAGCTAGAAGTTATTTTCGAAATGGATAGAAAAGCTCGAGGATTAAAAGGCTTTTTTGCTGAAGCCCTCGATCTTGATGAGTCTAAGTCAAGGCTATTAATAAGTGCAGAAGACATCGAAGCACTTGAAGACATCATCTACGACATGCTTGAGCAACATAGCTAAGCGAGTTGAGTAACAAGCAACCTCAGGTTAAATAGGCAGTAGTAATACCCATTTGACTTAATACTTGCTCAATTTGAAGGAGTAAATCTAACGCTAACTGCGTTAAAAATTTCTTATTTAGAACAACTAAATAGCAAAATTTTTGCCTGGTTATCGACAAGATTTTCTCGCCTCAAAATAGACCACTTAATTAAGAAAATTGGTATAACCTTATAACTACTGCTTTTTTGCCATATTAACAACAATACTTATAACAATAGAGTCTGTATGACGATAGTTTTTACTGTAATGCCATGCGCTTGTCATAATCAGCTGCTTAATTGGACAATATTGATGTTAGGAGTATAACTTAAGAAAACCCTCTCTCTGACTTATTGTTACAATTTAAGGCAATTAAAGGCTTGGTATTATAAAGCTTAATAGTTGACTTAAAGGCAATAAGGCAGCACATTAACACGAATGGTCAAGGTAGATTAGGTGACATGAATGTCCAACTTTAAAATTTGGCAATTAGTTAGCCTGCTGTGTGTAATGAGCTTTCTGCTAGGCTGTGAATCAAAAGAAGAGCGCCTCCAGCAAACCATCACACATACACTTCAAGACGCCTCAACAGCGATTAATACGTTGGGTACTGCGCTTGATAAAAAGCAGCTAAGAAATGCCAACCTATTGACTGAGTATGGCAAAGTACTCGCTCAGCAAAAACCTCAACTTAGTGAAATTGCTAAAATCATCGCACAAGATGCAACGAGCAGTGGCACACTTTATCAGAGTTTATTGACTCGTTATCAATCCCTTAAATCTCCAGCTCCGACAATGAGCAGCGACGATATCATTAACCAAGCAATACTGTTAAAAGAGGCAGCCTCAATTAGTCTGTTTAATGATGCACTAACCGATCCTATCAATGTGTTAGCGGATATGTCTGATGGTAAATTAGCCCGTGTCGGTGCTATCAGCCAACAGGCAGAACACATAACAAACAATGGTCAGGTAGCGGTGGGTAACCAGCTTGTCGGTAATGCAAACTATGGTGAATGGCAAACTGACTCAAATGGAACAAGCTTTTGGGTGTGGTATGGTGTTTATCGCATGCTTGGCGACATTGTCGGCGACGTCGAATATGGCCGCTGGAGTAAACATCGAAGATATAGCTATTACAGCGACTATGGTCGCCACAGATATACCAGCTATAAGAGCTACAAACGCCAAACTGAATTAGTAAAACGCACTAAGCAGTCCTATCAACGCCAAGGCAAACAATTTACTAGTCCTTATGCGAAGAAAAAAGCTGGCGCATCAGGGCTAAGCCGAAGCAGTAATACCCCATCGTCGGTTACGCGAAGCAGCTATTCAAGAGCTTCCAGTTCAGGCTCAATTCGCAATAGCTCAAGTAGAACCTCCCGCGGCGTAAGCCGGGGCAAATAGCGCATATATAGCGGAGTTAACACATGTATCAATTTAACGGATTAACAGCTTGGACTTTTCAAGCATTGCTAATAGATATGGCGGTGATCGTCGCGCTATTTGTTAGCTTAAAATATATTAAAGGCTTGGTGTCTAACCTCCACGCCAACGACGAGATCACAGAAAGAGACAATTTTGCTTTTGGCTTAAGCTTTGCAGCTGGGTTAACTGGTTTAGCTATCGTTATCTCAGGCATAACCAGTGGCGCATTTGCCAGTTCACTTGCTCAAGAAGCGATTCAAATGGCAGGTTATGGCATCGTGGGGATCGTACTGATTAAACTTGGTCACTTTTTTCAAGACAAAGTTGCGCTGCGAAAGGTCGACCTACATGATGAGATCATCAAAGGTAACGTCACAGCTGCACTTATCGACTTTGGCCATGTGGTAAGTGTTGCCATTGTGATACGCTCAGCCTTGTTATGGGTGCTTACTGAGGGATGGTATGGCTTACCCATCGTCGTTGCCGCTTTTGTTATCGGGAACATCTGTATGTTATTGGTAACTCAGTATCGTGTACAACTATTCAAACGCACCAACAAGAGTGGCGACTGCTTACAGCAGGCAATTAAAGACAACAATGTTGCTGTGGGGATCCGTTACGCTGGCTTTTTAATCGGCTCTGCTTTGGCGCTTACCGCAGCTTCGGGTATCGCTCCTTATGTGGCCGACGATATCAATGCTAGCCTGCTATATTGGAGCCTTTGTGCTCTTGGCAGTGTGCTGCTTTTTATTGTTCTACACTTGGTGATGATCAAAATCATCCTTGCTGGCAAAGATATTTCTGATGAAGTAAATAGACAAAAGAATGTTGGTGTTGCAGCCATTTCAGCGGCACTCTCTTTTGCGATTGGCTTAACGATGGCAAGTTTGCTAGGTGCCTAACTCTTGAGCGAAACAGCACCACAAACTTCAACAAAGGTGGCCGGCAACTGGTCGTTGCTCGGTCACGACACATTACTTATCGGCGTAATGGCTATTTTGGCTGGTTGCGGCCTTATTTACGAATACTTACTCTCCCACTATGCTGGACGCGTTTTAGGCTCTGTCGAAAGTGCAATTTATGCAATGATAGGCACCATGATAGTTGCCATGGGTATTGGCGCTTTCTTAGCTCGTTGGTTCAAGGATCCTTTTACAGCCTTTGCTTGGCTTGAAAGCTTAATCGCACTGCTGGGAATGAGTAGTATTTTGATCATTGCCAGCGTCATCGCGCTCACCTACACGCTGCCCCATACTTTATCTAGTATCTACAGCTTGCCGACAGACAGCCTGCTTGATGGCATGCCATTTGAGCAACTACAAGACTTTGCACGATTTCTTCCCTATGTATTTGGATTAATCTTAGGTATTTTTATCGGCATGGAAATTCCACTGATAGCGAGGATCCGTCAACAAGTATATGGCCGTTTTCTTGAAAATAACGCTGGTACTATTTATGGCGCAGACTACATCGGGGCAGGCGTTGGTGCAGCGATATGGGTGACCATTATGCTGGCACTGCCAATCATGCAAGCCGCGGCATGGACAGCACTTTTCAATATTATTGCTGGATTGATTTTTTTATGGCGCTATCAAGCCCATGTAAAGCTACCTAAACTACTTTTTGTCTGTCATTTTCTGTTACTAGGGATCTTTTTTATCATCTTAAATAATGGCTCTATTTGGATGAAAGACCTAAGCAATGTCTTGTACAAAGACAAAGTTATTTACTCAGAAGCAACCAAATATCAGCATGTTGTCATTACCGAGCGTTTGAGTCGCACACAGCCGACTCCCATTAATGACTTATTCCTAAATGGCCGACTGCAATTTTCGTCTGTGGATGAGCAAATCTACCATACCATGCTCGTCTACCCTGCCATGCTTGCTTCAAATCGTCGTGAAAATGTCTTGATCATTGGTGGTGGCGACGGGCTCGCATTACGCGATGTATTAGAATGGCCCGTAAAAAGTGCCACCTTGATAGATTTGGATGGGCAATTACTGTCGCTATTTGGCTTGGCGGATCAACCGTTTCCTCAAAAACCAGAGATCACAGCCAAACTGACTACATTAAACAAGGGGGCGTTAAACGATCCACGAGCTACTGTCATTGTTGCAGACGCATTTTTAGAAGTTGAAAAAATGCTCGATCAAGGGCGGCAGTTTGACACTATCATTATTGATTTACCCGATCCAAACCACCCTGATTTGAATAAATTGTACAGCGACTATTTTTACAACCATGTGCGTCAGTTACTCGCACCAGACGGCGCCTTGGCAATTCAATCAACTTCGCCCTACCATGCTAAAAAAGCTTTTATTAGTATCGCTAAAACCGTCAAGCATGCAGGCTTCACCCACGTGGAACAATATCAGCAAAATATTCCCTCATTTGGCCAGTGGGGTTGGACAATTGCAACCAGAGCAGGACAACCAGCAAGTGAAAGGATTCGTACTGTCAGGACGTTGCCTGTGGCAAGTAATTGGATCAATAAAAATTATTTATTGTCTACTTTTGCATTTCCAAATCACTTTTTTGATGACGCAAAAGATATAGAAGTCAATCAGTTAGGGACAGGAAAACTCTATGATTACTATCGCCAAGCATGGCAAACTGAAGATGAGTTGTACAAAAATTAACGCGCGGCCATTGACATAATATGTCTTACGTGCAAATCTTAACTCAGACATAATATGTCAATACGAAAAGGTAAATGAAGATGGAATTAAATGAACTATCAATCAAATTAGCATCATTTGAAACTGAAGGTGCTAACTTCGAATCATTCCTAATCGCTAATGAGGGCGAGCAGGATGTATTGCAAGTGATTGTTGACGGAAATGACGAATTACCGATTTTTGTAACTCAGACTGAAGAGCAACTAGTGTGTATTAGTTACTTGTTCAACGAAAATGAAGTGAAACCTGAGTTGCTCAACGAGTTAAATGAAGCATTATTAAAACTCAATGTGCCTATTCCTCTGAGTGCGTTTGCTAAAATTGATGAGCAGTATGCAATATTTGGTGCTCTAGCTGTTTCCTCCTCAATTGATGAAATCACGCACGAACTTGTCACCTTAGCAGATAATGCCATTGAAGCTTTAGATGCTGTGACTATGTATTTGAATGATTAGTATTGGAGTTGTGAAATGAGTATTTTAAAGAAATTATTTACTGCGGTTCGTGGTGGTGCGAGAGAAGTTGGTGAATCAATTGTTGATGCAAACGGCATCCGTATTTTCGAACAAGAGATTGCAGATGCCAAAAACGCGTTAGCCAAAGCAAAGAAAAGCCTTACTGAAGTGATGGCTAAAGAAATGCAAACTAAGCGCAAACTCGCATCGCTTGAAGACAGTATCATTGAACATGAAAACTACGCAGGTGAAGCACTAGAAAAGGGTAATGAAGCGCTTGCGGTTGAAATAGCAGAGAAAATCAGCGAATTTGAAGATGAGCGTGCAGAGCACCAACAAGTGCTAGATGGCTTTAGTAAACATGTAATCTTATTAAAGCAACAAATTAAAGAAGCCGAAAAGTCGATAAAGGAAAATCAACGCCAACTGACTATGGTTAAAACCACAGACAGCGTTCAAAAAGCGACCATGGCAGTGAACAGCACACTAAACACCAATGAGTCATCAATGGTAAATGCCCGTCAATCTCTTGAGCGTATCAAGCAGCGCCAACAAGATAGACAAGACCAACTCGCCGCGGCGAAAGAGCTAGAAGCAGCTGCCAGTGGTGCTGATTTAAAAGCAAAAATGGCTGAAGCTGGAATTGGCTCTACGCCAAAGAGCAACGATATTCTTGAGCGCATTAGAGCGAAGCAAAACAAGTAAACTTGCTATTTTTTAAGAAGGGAGGCCTAGCCTCCTTTTTATCATTTTTGATAAACCTATAGGTGCATCATGTTTGGTTTCTTTAAATCTAAAAAAACACCCGAGCGACAACTTGATCATGCCAAAGATCTAAAAGTTGGAGATATGCTCACTATCATTGATTCATTTGCATACCCAAGTTGGCTAAAAGGCAAAACACTCAAAGTGATTGGGGTGCAAACATATCAATATGAACGAAGTGCCGAATACGAATTTGTGCTTGAAAGTGATTCAGGCAAGGTTACTTTTTTACAGATAGAACAAAGCGATGGTGAAGAGTACGCCAACTTCTCAATCAAGATCCAACGAGAAGATGTCGATGCGATTTTCAGTCTTGATGAGTTCGCACGGATTTTTGATGAAGAGTCGCTGACTCACATTAATACCCAAGCCACACCTGAGCCGTTGGAGCGATTTTTAGGAAAAAGTTATCAGCAAAGTGAAGCTCCCTATGTTTGCTATTTTTATGACAGCGATTACCGTGACCGCACCTTACCACGCTATCAAGCTGAAAGTGGTGAAGCCTGTGAAGTCATAGAGCTTATTTCAAGCGATGAAAAATATGCTATCAACATCGAAGTCTGGGATGGTGGTGAAACGGATGTATCACTGACCATGTGCCGACCACTTAGCGATATTATAGATTTGTTTCCTGGAGCCAGCTCGTGACTGACAGAGAGAGTAAGTGGAAACGTCAGGAAGTTGCATTAAGGGCCACACAGATGGCCTTTGACTTAACCACTGAAGTGCAAAAAAGTATCAAAAAACAAGCAATAGATGAAGAGCTAACCCCATCGGATATGATAAGGAAGATCCTCGGTTTAGAAGTAAAATCTAAAAAAACGAGGCAACGGTTATCTTTCAATCTAACTGATGACGAAATCATGCTATTAGCTAAACGCTTTGATGTCGACCCTACCGATAAACGGGCCGTGAAGCAGCAAGTGGCGAGCATACTATTGAGTCGCTACACACAGAGCAAAACCAAGTAACTTGAGCTTTAGCGCTAACGGTGTTGGGTTCAGTGTCAATTCCCCGCTGTTGGTGCATAGACTCGCCTTGCCTACATGATGCAGGTAAATCGCATTCCCCACTCAAACCTCAGATTAAATAAATAATTCGTGGCGCTTTTTATCGCATGCGGTCAAAGAAAATAAGCCAGTTGTCTCATTCCCTATTCTAAGCCTAAGATTAGCCACTACTTTATCTCTGTTACTCTCTTTGGCACATATCTATCCAATTTTAATACTTTACGATCAGGTTCAGACTAAAGTCTAAGACGTACCTATATTTTCTTAGTTAGATTAGAGTGTGCTGGGCTAGATAATCGGAGCTTCAGATAATCAATGCCTTTCTAGCAGCCAGCAAAACAACAATACACATGTAAAGGACATTATAATGAAATCAATCAATTTAACTGCAGCCGCTGTGGCGGTAGGCCTTGGTATGAGTCAGGCACAAGCCATCACTTGTGATGGTATCAATACTTACCCTGACTGGCCACAAACAAACTGGCAAGGAGTCCCAACTCATGCCAATACCAATGATAAAATGCAACATCAAAATAAACTCTATCAAGCCAATTGGTGGACGCAGTCAGAGCCAGGAACCAGCTCGGCATGGCAATACTTAGGGCGTTGTGATAGCAATACTCGGATCACGCCTTTTGAACGTCATGGACAACTTTCAGTTTGTGATACTGGGCTTTGTAACGAGCGCCAAGAAAAAATTCAGTTACGCGGTATGAGTAGTCATGGACTGCAATGGTATGGACTGGAAAAATGCTTAACAGATCTATCACTCGACACACTTGCTGTTGACTGGCAAGCGGATATTATTCGCCTAAGCATGTACGTACAAGAAGGCGGATATGCTACGAATCCAGAGAAATTCACGGATGAAATGAATAAACTGATTGATATGGCCAGTCAACGTGGCTTGTATGTATTAGTAGACTGGCACCAACTTACACCTGGCGATCCAAACGCTAACCTTGAGCTTGCAAAGCGATTTTTCACCGATATAGTGACAGCAAACAAACACCGTAAAAATATCATCTATGATATCGCGAACGAACCTAATAACGTCACATGGACTACGGTACGTGAATATAGCGAACAGATTATTCCTGTGATCCGTGCCATTCAATCAGATGCTATCGTACTTGTTGGCACTCATGGCTGGGCAACCTTTGGTCATTCTAGCGGCGGCAGCGTTGAAGATGTGCTCAATGATCCGGTTCCATTCAATAACATCATGTATACCTTTCACTTTTACGCAGCATCACACCAAGACAGTTATCGCTCAGTCCTTGATAAGGCGTCAGATCTGCTGCCTGTATTTGTTAGTGAGTGGGGCGCACAAAACTATGATGGCGATGGTTCTAATGACCGAATTAGTACGCAGAAGTATATCGATCTGATGAAGCGCAAGAAGATCAGTTGGACCAACTGGAATTATTCTGATGACTTTCGCAGCGGCGCTATTTGGAAAAGAAATACGTGTGCCAATCAAAACTTCGTGGATAGTCAACTAAAAGAGTCCGGTGTCTGGCTTAAAGACTGGATTGGTGAAGGTAGATAATTGCCGCATTAAGTAACTCAGGTATACGCAGTGCTATGCGTATACCTTTATGATTGTAACCTTATTACTCTATCGCTAATAACTCGACTTCAAACACCAATAATGAACCGGGTTCGATTTTACCTGCTGCACGGTCACCATAGCCTAAATCAGGGCTAATCCAAAAGCGATATTTATCCCCTTCTGTCATCAGCTGCACCCCTTCTGTCCACCCTGGGATCACTTGATTAAGTCCAAAGCTAATTGGTTGGTCACGCAAAACAGAACTGTCAAATACGGAGCCATCAAGTAAGGTGCCATGATAGTGCACTTTCACTTTGCTCGTTGCACTGGGTTGTTTGCCGCCTTCGGTTTGCGTAATGATTTCGTACTGAAGACCTGAGTCAGTTTTATGTACTTCAGCACGCTTCTCATTCTCTTTTAAAAAGTCTATGGCTTGAACCCGATTAAGCTGGGCAAGTTGCTTTTGCTTTTGGCCACCTCGAAAAAACATTACCGCAATGACCAACGCTATAATAACAAGGATAATATTAGTTGTTGTCATGGCTTTCTTCTCCTTTGTCATCATCGCCGTTTACCACTTTTGCAATACGCTCTAGCTTCGCCATTGCAACCGCATTGATACTGTCTTCAGGATAGCCCTCTTCACTCAGCTCTCCTGCGGCTTTATTCATTAACAAACTAAGCGCTTCATCCACAGTAGCTACGGCATACACATGGAATAAGCCTTTTTCCACAGCGGCAATCACTTCGTCGTCTAATACTAAATTCACTGTATTTGACTCAGGAATGATAACCCCTTGCTTACCAGTTAGGCCGCGCATTTTGCAGAGTTTAAAAAAGCCCTCGATTTTTTCGTTGACACCACCAATAGCTTGTACTTCACCGTGTTGGTTAATAGACCCAGTTAGCGCCAGAGATTGATCGACCGGTAATTGCGTCACCGCCGATAGCAGCGCACAAAGTTCAGCAAGGGATGCACTATCACCATCGATAAAACCATAGTTTTGCTCAATGGCAATGTTGGCACTAAGCGTTAAACTAAAATCTTGCGCGTATTTATTACCTAGATACCCCGTCAGTAACATTACCCCTTTTGAGTGAATTGATTTACCTAAATCTACCTCACGTTCAACATCAATAACGCCATCTGCACCGGCGTATACCGTAGACGTAATACGAGCGGGAGTACCAAATGCGGTATCGCCAATATGCAGTACAGTTAGCCCGTTAACCTTACCGATAGCCGTACCTTCGGTTGCAATTAACGTATGTCCTTCTTGAATATCACTGAGCATATTTTCACTCAACTGACCTGTTCGATACTCTTTTCCAGCTATCGCCTCATCAATATGATTGGCAGCTATCTGATTGACACCGTCTTGTTTAGCATAAAAACTCGCTTCAGCCACCAGCTCTAAAACATCAGCAAAACGTGCAGAAAGCTTGCTATGATGCTCCGCTTGGCGATAACTAAACTTGAGCATTCGTGCCAACGCTGAAGAACTCAGTTCAATCTTCAAAGTCTCAGTACAATACTCCATCACTTTGGTGATGAATTGGTACTGCATTTTATCTGAACTCGGTAAATAGTAATCAAAGTCAGCCAATACTCTAAATAGCTCTGCAAACTCTTCATCGTATTCACCTATGGTGTAATACAAATCTCGCGAGCCAAGCAGGATTATTTTTACATCTAATGGTATCAACTGCGGCTTTAAGGTAAAGCTGCTACCAACAGAGTTATCTTGATATGGTAAATCATTTTTAATTTGATGGGTTTTTAGCGATAGCTTGAGGCCATCCCATACTTGCGCGTTGGCCAACACTTTTTCCGCATCCATGATCAAATAGCCACCATTAGCGCGATGTAAGGCACCAGCCTGTATAGAGCGATAGCTAGTGATCAGGTTACCCTGAGACGTTGCGTATTCTACCTTGCCAAAGATATTGCCAAAGGTAGGGTTTGGCTCGTATACAACAGGAGCAGGATCGTCTTCTTTAAATTCAACCAAAATATTGGGGGCAAAAAAGTCTGTTAGCATCCCTTTTGAATCAAAGTCATCTTTATTTTCATCATTACTACTGTCGTCATCTAACCAGTCTAGTACCGCGTCGACAATTTCAACTTTGAGATCTTTGAGATAACGCAGCACACCGATGTGCGCGGCATACTTGTGCTCAAGGGCTTTTAAAAGTGGCTTGGTCGCCATTTCAATGGTGGTCTTTTTAAGATTACGCAATCGCTCTGAAGATTCACGCTTCCACCTTGGCAACTCAATAAGAGATTCAATTAACGCATCTTCTAACGTTTCTATCGCTGTCAAAAAATGCGCTTGAACGTGCTCATCTAGTGCCGAAAACTCTGTATCGCTGAGTTGCTTACCCTCGACCACAGGCGCAAAGCCCACTGTACCTGTGTCTTCAATCAGTGCCACGCTCATATTGGTAGCTTGCTGCTCAACAGCAGTGATCGCAGCATCGTATTTTTGCTCAAACTCTTTATCTAATGACTTTTTCTTGCGTTGATAACCTGGATTGTCAAAAGCGGCTGGAAAAGTATCTAAGATTTCATCAATAAATGCGTCTATATCAGCTTCAAGCTGCTTACTCTCACCTGCTTGCATAAATAGTGCAATTGGCTCGCGGTGGTCGTCGTAATTATTAACGTACAACCACTCCTTAGGCGTTGGCTTTGTTTTACTGTGCGCTTCTAATTTATCTTTTACCATAGTAAAACGGCCTAATGCCGCCTCACCCATCACATAGACATTATAACCTGGTAACTCCATACCCAGAGCAAAGTCTAATGCGGTTTGAGCGCGCTGTTGGCCAATAAAAGGAAGTGCCTCTGGATACGGATTTTGGATACAATTTTCAATATGATTCAACGAAACCGATGGTGCAAGCTGGCTTGCCTGTAATGATTTTTCAGACGACAATTTGGATTTGGTCATTCTAACTTCTTTGTATTGTTCGCATACGTTGGTCTGCTCAGTTCAGGGCAACCAAGCTAAGCGCCTACTTTTTAGGGCGCTAATGCTTTTCTAGTATATTCCCCATGCCCACATTCACTGCACGCTGGGATCTTGATGGCATAATAAACATCTAATTTATAGCCACAATTCTTACACACTAATTGTCCCAATGCTATCCATTCGCCCTCTTTATAAATGCCTTGATGCTCAAAATCTTTTAAAAGGGCAGACCACTCAAGCTGCGTTCTATCTTCTAATTGAGATATTTCGAATAAAATATTGGCTTTGAGCTCACTCCAAGCCGCTTCATCATAGAAGGATTTGTTTTCAAGCAAATGTTCTAGGTCACGCTTTAAATAGTAGCTGTAATCATCAAAGGTCTGCTTGGTGTAATCTTTTAATGCCCGTTGCACCTCCCAAAATCGCTTGGATAAGTCATCCACTTCGTGTTCTTTTACATCTTTTAGCCAATCAGAGAATTGATCTAACCATTTTTGATAATCCGCCATTACTGCGCTCCTGTTTTTGCCTTTCACTTAAGTGTAGACCAGATATACCAAGCACTGTTTCGTCTATTAGCCCCTCCAGCAGGGCAAGCAATATATTGGTAGCTTATGAACGTAGGCGAGTATTATTAATCATCTTAATCAGTGGTCTATTTTAAAGCGAGAAAACCCTGTCGATAACACCGCTGCCGCCTCCTGCTCATGCCGATTTAGCTGTTCAAAATAAGAAGTTTTTAGTGCTGTTAGTGTCAGATTTACTCCTTCAAATTGAGCAAGTATTAAGGCTAGTTGGTATGATGTTAAGCTTACGTTTTAAAGACCTTCACTAAAGCTTGTAACTTAGAGGCTAACGCCTTCATGTCATCAGAGTATATTTGTACCTGCTGAATTTTAGACATGCCCCCCTGCCCTGCTGTAACGGCTTCATTTATATTTTTACTTAACGCTTCAGCAACCGTACTTTGCTCCGATACAGCGGATGAAATATGGCTAGACATGTGCGTTATCGACTCAACAGAGCCTGTTATACTCACCAATGACTCACTTGCTAAATTAGCAGCCGACATACTTTCAGTACCTTTCCCTTTACTCTTTTCCATTACCGCAACCGCTGATTGGGAACCGTGTTGTAACTGATTTATTGTATCGTGGATTTCGGCCGTACTAGATTGGGTGCGGCTTGCTAAAGAGCGCACTTCATCTGCAACCACCGCAAACCCTCGCCCCTGCTCGCCCGCTCTTGCAGCTTCTATCGCAGCATTGAGCGCCAGCAAATTAGTTTGTTCTGCAATCGATTGAATCACATCTAAAACCGAAACAATGCCCTGGACACTCGACTCCAGTGAACTTATTACGGTTGCAGCTTCGTCAAGTTGCTCGACAAGCTCTTCAATCGCATGAATCGATTGCTGAAAAGCCTCTCTTACCTTATTAGCTTCGGTATTTGCAGTCTCGGCGGACTCAAGAGTTAATTTTGCATTATTTTCAATCTCCAATGCAGAAGAGGCCATTTGCGTAATTGCGGTCGCTATCTGATCCGTTTCTGCCTGCTGTGACGTCAAAAAGTCAACGCCTTCGGAACTCACACTGCTGATGTTTTCCGATACAACAAAAGAATCATCAACCGACTTTTTAACATGGTTTATCAACTCGGCAATTTTGTGTTCAAATTCATTAAAGGATGAAGCCAGTCGACCAATTTCGTCATCGCGTTTTACGACTATCTGTTGCGTTAAATCCCCCTCACCGCTTGCGATTGTCGCCATTTTTTCAGCCACTTCATCCAACGGTGAGACAACCAATCGTTGAAAAATGAACGACAGCACGGCAACAAGAATGGCTCCCAGTAATAAGACCTTTATAATCGAACTAAAGGCAAGCCCTCGTAACGCATCGTCAATAGAGTTTGAGTCAACATAGACGGTGAGCCAGCCGACTTCATTCTCGCTGCCGCCATCATCAAATATAAGTTTGCTTTTCAACACACCGGCCGTTTCTGTACCTTCAGTTTGCGCAAATGTTGCGCCTTCCATATCGCTCACAACAACTTTGGCAATTTTGTCAGACTTTGCCTCTGCCTCTATAAACTTTTTAACTTGCTGCTCTTGAAAGTTCCAAACGGCGTTAGGCAATGCTAAGCCCATTCTCTCTTGCGCTAACGCAACATCAGTATCCAGTTTTTGTTTCAGAACCATACTTTGATTCACATAATCATATACTCCGAATAACAGCAAAACCGTTCCCATTGAAAGCAAGGTTGTCAGGATAAGACGGAACAATATTGATCGAGTCAAAGTAAGCCTCCTAGTTTAAAAACTTAGCCATAATACTCTGCACATCTATTTTCTTTAGGCCAGAGTTATAGATTTGCTGCCACTTTTTACCCTGTTCATCATTTCTAAATGCAATATATAGCTGCTTCTCTTGTAACAAGGTGGCATTCATTTCCACCGCGTCTTTAAAGCGTGCCAATGAGCTGTCTGTTTGCAGCAAATAGCGCAACACATTGGCATCAATCACCGCTGCTGGGATCCGTTTCGCCCCCACTTTTTTGACATTCAATACATCTGACGGCACGGCTTCACCCACAATCGCACCACTGGCTATCATGGCATCTAGCTCTTGTGTATTCACATAATCTTGTACAACGCCTATCTTCATTCCCTTAAGGTCATTTACTCCAGTAAAACTAATTGGCGCGCTTTTGTTTTGTACTAATCCAAGCGGCCCCGAACCCATTGGCTCAGAAAACACAAACTCTTGGGTGTCATAATAATATTCAGGAAAATAGCCGACGTATTTAGAGCCGGACGAGGAAGCCGTTTTAACCGCTCTCGACCATGGAAAAAACTCCACCTCCAACGTGTGTCCTTCAGCCGCAAATGCCGCTTTTGCAACGGCCACTGATGCCCCTTGCTCTTGTAGTGATTTATCTGAATAGGGTGGCCATGATAATGATGTCAGATAAACTGTTTCTGCGGTGGCAAGCCAAGACAAAGTAACGGCAAAAAACGCGATAATTAGCTTCATATTTCATCCCTCAGAAATTAAATGTTCTAGATACGGTCGCCAAAATAGTTGAATCCCCCTGTGTATCGAGGTCGGTATCTTCATATCCTAACGACAAGTTCCACCCTTCAATGGCGTAATTAAACGTAGCCCGCCAATGGAGATAATCATCCCCAGACTCCCACTGCCATTTATCTTCATCGTGACTCATTGAGTAATCCACGCCGACACCAAACGATAAGCGCTCTGTTAACGGAAAGTCATGAGTAAGCATCACAATACTGTGCCCGGCTCCTGTTCCAAAGTAGTCCCAAGCATGCCAAAAGTTTAAGTTCGTATTGCCGTAGTTAAATTTAGCGTACGCCTCTGCATAGTTATAATCATCGCTAATGTCGCCACCATGATAGGTATATTGAGCAATACCTATATCTATATTAATTGACGAAGTTAACGCGGTGTAATAGCCAACGTAGCCGTCAAACTCGATATCTGTATCATCACCAAAATCAACGTTAGAAGCCCATACACCTGCGTACAAGCCAGAGTCACCAGCCCAATCAAAGCTCGCTTGAAGCGCAGGGTCTTCACCTGTTTGACTTACCCCGTTAAAGAGATAGTCAGATACTAATGTTACGGTGGATGAAGTCGCAGCAGATACGCTAAAACAGGTAAACAGAGTTGAGCACAGCAATAGTTTTTTCATATTTCCTCGCACAAAGAGCAATAAAAAATCTTTAAATTAATGCTAGTACAGTTTTTTGTGATGTAAAATTTTTACAATTTCAGCCCCATTCGAGTGAGCATCGTTATATCCATTGCTGTAACGGTATAGTGGATAAAAATTAAGGTATTTTGGTGCTGTGATTGCAGGCTAAATTCGGGTATGCTATCGGGCAATTTTCTATTAAATTTGCCAGATGTTTGGAAACCTAGATGCAAGAGCAATATAACCCGCAAGATATCGAAGCCAAAGTACAGTCGTACTGGGAAGAAAACAACACCTTCAAAGTTGTCGAAGACGAAAGTAAAGAGAAGTACTACTGCCTCTCAATGTTCCCATACCCAAGTGGCCGTCTCCACATGGGTCACGTACGTAACTACACCATTGGTGATGTGGTTTCTCGTTTCCAACGCCTTCAAGGCAAAAACGTAATGCAGCCTATGGGTTGGGATGCGTTTGGCTTACCAGCTGAAAATGCGGCAATCAAAAATAACACTGCACCAGCTAAATGGACGTATGAGAATATCGATTACATGCGTAACCAGCTAAAACAGCTTGGCTTTGGTTATGATTGGGATCGTGAAATTGCCACTTGTCACCCAGAATATTATAAATGGGAGCAGTGGTTCTTCACTAAGCTTTATGAGAAAGGCTTGGTGTACAAGAAAATGTCGACAGTAAACTGGGATCCAGTAGACCAAACTGTACTGGCTAACGAACAAGTTATTGATGGCCGTGGCTGGCGCTCTGGTGCCATTGTTGAGCAAAAAGAAATTCCACAATGGTTCATTAAAATTACTGACTATGCTCAAGAGTTACTTGACGACTTAGACAAACTTGAGCATTGGCCTGAGCAAGTTAAGACGATGCAGCGCAACTGGATCGGTCGCTCAGAAGGCGTTGAAATCGACTTTAAACGCGCTGATAATAACGAAAGCTTCACGGTATACACCACTCGCCCAGATACATTTATGGGTGTGACTTATGTCGCTGTTGCAGCAGGCCACCCTATCGCTCAGGAAGCTGCGAAAAACAGTGATGCAATTTCTCGCTTTGTTGAAGAGTGCAAAAACACCAAGATTGCTGAAGCAGATATGGCAACAATGGAGAAAAAAGGCATCGCGACAGGCTTTACCGCTATTCACCCACTCACAGGGCAAGAAGTACCTATTTGGGTTGCTAACTTTGTCTTGATGGATTACGGCTCAGGCGCAGTCATGGCAGTTCCTGGTCACGACCAACGTGACTATGAGTTTGCCACCGCTTACGGTCTTGAGATCAAACAAGTCATTCAGCCACTAGCAGGCGCTGAAGCRGAAGCAAACCTAGCAGAAGCAGCGTTTACTGAAAAAGGCACGCTAATAAACTCCGGTGAGTTTGATGGCTTAGATTTCGAAGCTGCTTTTAATGCTATTGCAACTAAGTTAGAAGCACTAGGTGTTGGTAAACGTAAAGTCAACTTCCGCCTTCGTGATTGGGGTGTGAGTCGTCAGCGTTATTGGGGTTCTCCTATCCCAATGTTAAACAAAGAAGATGGTTCTGAGCTTGCAGCACCGGCTGATATGCTACCTGTTCGTCTACCTGAAGACGTGGTGATGAACGGCGTAACCTCTCCAATTAAAGCAGATCCTGAATGGGCAAAAGCCACTGTAAATGGCGAAGCGGTATTCCACGAAACTGACACCTTTGATACCTTTATGGAATCGTCTTGGTATTATGCACGTTATTGTAGTCCGCGCTACGATGAGGGCATGCTTGAGCCTGGCGCTGCAAACTACTGGTTACCCGTCAACCAATACATTGGTGGTATCGAGCACGCTATTTTACATCTACTGTACGCACGCTTCTTCCACAAACTACTGCGTGACTTCGGGTTAGTAAACTCAGATGAGCCATTTGAGCGCCTTCTGTGTCAAGGTATGGTACTTGCCGATACTTACTATCGTAAGGACGAAAAAGGTGGAGACGTATGGATTTCACCAACTGACGTATTAACTGAGACTGACGACAAAGGCCGCATCACTAAAGCGTGGCATAAAGAAGACGGCGAGCCAGTATTCTCAGCAGGCATGAGCAAAATGTCTAAGTCGAAGAACAATGGTATTGACCCGCAAACGGTTATCAAACAATACGGCGCTGACACGGTGCGCTTATTCATGATGTTTACGGCACCACCTGAGCAAACACTAGAATGGTCTGACTCAGGCGTTGAAGGTGCGCACCGTTTCCTTCGTCGTATTTGGAAATACGCGGTTGACGTAAAGCAAGCAGGCACTGCCGAGCTTGATTTAAGCAAACTAAATGCAGCACAAAAGACGCTACGTCGCGACATCCACAAAGCCATTGCAAAAGTGACCGACGATATTGAACGTCGCCAAACGTTTAATACGGCAATTGCGGCGGTGATGGAGCTTTCAAATAAGCTTATCAAAGCGCCACTTAGTGATGAGCAAGACATTGCACTAGCAAACGAAGCACTAGAAGCTATGGTGATCATGCTTGCGCCTATCACACCGCACATGTGTCACGAGCTGTGGACTGAGCTTGGCAAAGCTGGTGATATTCTTGATGCGGCATGGCCTATCGTCGACCAAAGCGCACTAGTTGAAGATGAAAAGCTTATCGTAGTACAAGTAAACGGTAAACTGCGCTCTAAAATCACCGTAGCGGCAGATGCAACGCAAGAGCAAGTTGAAGCGATTGCATTTAGCGAAGAAAACGTCACTAAGTTTACTGACGGCAAGACCATTCGTAAGGTGATCTATGTTCCTGGTAAACTACTTAATGTGGTTGCAAACTAAGATGCGTAGCCTATTTTGGCAATTCAGTAAGCTAGCATTTTTGCTAGCTTGCTTCTTCGTGGCGAGCTGCGGTTTTCACCTCAAGCAAGCCTCTTATCTGCCTGATGACTTGAAAGAGATTACGTTAAGCGCGGATGATAAACGTTCAGCCTTGTTTGAACAGCTTCACAATGACTTAGTGCGCGCGCAAGTCTCTTTAACACCCAAAGACTCAAAGCAAGCCGCCGAGTTATACTTATATGCCGATGCGCTTGAACGTCAAACACTGAGTTTGTTTAAAAATGGCCAAGTTGCGCAATACGAATTAGCCTATCGCGTTTCATATCGTTTAAGTCGACCTGGACAAGCGCCTGTAGAGCAAATGTTTGAGTTGTATCGTAATTATCAAGATGACCCTGATAACGCACTGGCAAAAGCAAAAGAACTTGAGCTTATTTTGACTGAAATGCGCCGCATTGCGAGTCAACGGATCATCAGAGAGTTGTCACAGCTGTAATGCGTTGTTATGCCAATCAACTATCCGGTTCTTTAGCAAAAGGGCTCGCTCCTTTTTACTTAGTTTTTGGCGAAGAACCCTTCCAGCAAGGTGAGTGTGTACTTGCTATTCGGAACACCGCGAAACAGCAAGGCTTTGATGAAGTTATTAAATTTTCATTGTTGCCCGGGTTCGACTGGCAAGAATTGAGTGCACAGTACAACAGTATGTCACTGTTTAGCGCTCGTACCTTGATTGAGTTCGATTTCAATGAGCAAAAAGTCCCAACTCAGGGGGTCTCAGTACTAAAATCACTTGCAGAACAGGTTAACCCTGACGTCATTGTGATTTTTAAAGGACTGAGTGCAGGACAAGATATCCAACGCACAGCTTGGTTCAAAGCAATAGAAGCAAAGGGTTTGTTTGTACCTTGCTATGCGCTGACTGGTCGGCATTTAGAGCGCTGGTTTGACGATGAGTGTAAGCGTTTAAAACTCACCATATCCCCACAAGCAAAGCGTGCTCTGCTAGTTGCAACTGAAGGCAACCTGCTTGCGACCCATCAAGAACTTGAAAAGCTTTCACTACTATTTGGTAAAAGTTCTGTTGACGAACAACAAATATTAAGCGGCCTATTGAATCAATCTAAATTCGATATTTTTGATTTAAATACGGGGCTGCTAAGCGGTAACTCAAAACAAATCATCAAGGTACTCAATAAGCTTGCAAGCGATAATGTAGAACCTGCTAGTATTTTGTGGACACTACAAAATCAGGCTCGCACTTTATTAGGGGTTAAATCGCTTTGGCAAGCAGGTACAGCACTGCCAGAAGCCTTTAAAAAGTACAATGTGTGGAAAAATCAACAAGCACTTACGCAACGTGCGTTAGATAGGCTAACGATTGAGCAAATTAAGCAACTATTGAGCTTGATGGCCGATTTCGATAGCGCTTATAAAGAAGCAAGGATCACAGCTCCGTACCAAGCGCTTGCTCACATAGCACTGGCTTTTGCGACACCACTTATCATACCCTTGCCAATCAGTCAGAGCGAACATCTATGATAGCACTCTTTGGTGGCACCTTTGATCCGCCTCATTTAGGCCACTTAAATATGGCTGCTCGTTGTATTGATGCGCTGGGCCTTAACCAATTAAAACTGCTCCCTTGTGCTATTCCCGTACATAAACAGCGCCCTAAAATCAGTGATGAACACCGCCTGTCTATGCTTGCTAAAGTTATTTCTGGTCATGAGAAAATGACTATCGATACACGTGAGCTGTTACGCCAAGGGCCTTCATATACGTTATTAACATTGCGTGAGCTTCGCGCAGAGCACCCAAAGGCGGCGATTACCTTTTTAATGGGGATGGATTCGCTCAACAACTTACATACTTGGTTTGAGTGGCGTGAAATTACTACACTGTGTCATCTAGTCGTTTATCAGCGTCCCGGTGAAACATGTGCGCCAAGTGCCGAGGTCGCAGCCTATTTAACCAAGGCGACTACCACGGACACAAGTAAGTTACATACAACTCTTGCTGGCCATTGCTACTTCCTCTCTGGAGAGCAAAAAGACATTGCTTCAAGCACGGTAAGAGCGGCAATTTCACAACAAAACGTCGCATATTTGGAACAATGGCTACCAAACTCGGTCATAGACTACATAAATAGCCATGGCTTGTATGCTGATTAAGCCTATAAAGCGTGTTAAAATCACAGATTATTTAAATAACAGAGATAGAAATTTGGATTCACAACAGTTAGTAGACTTCGCGCTGGATAAAGTAGACGATATGAAAGCCCGTGACATTGTTAAACTTGATGTTCGCGACACTTCCTCAATTACCGATTACCTCGTTATCTGCACAGGCACTTCAAAGCGTCACGTTCAATCAATTGCTGATCACGTTGCAAAAGAAGCCCGTCACGCAGGTGAGTCGCCACTAGGCCATGAAGGACAAAACGTTGGTGAGTGGGTGCTGGTTGATTTAGGCGATGTTGTAGTCCACGTGATGCAAGATGAAACTCGCGGTTTCTATGATTTAGAAAAGCTGTGGGGTTAACGTGAAAATCCAACTCATCGCAGTAGGTACCAAAATGCCAAAATGGGTTGAGACCGGCTTCACTGAGTATCAAAGGCGCTTTCCTAAAGATATGCCTTTAGAGCTTGTCGAAATAAGTGCAGGCAAACGCGGGAAAAATGCAGATATAAAGCGTATTTTGCAACAAGAAGGGGAAAGAACCTTAGCCGCAATCCCCAAAGGTAACCGCATTGTGACACTCGAAGTGACAGGTAAACCATGGGATACACACCAACTTGCGAGCAATATGGAAAAGTGGCAACTAGATGGCCGCGATGTCAGCCTCCTTATTGGTGGACCAGAAGGTCTTGCTCCTGAATGTATTGCTGCTGCTGAGCAAAAGTGGTCTTTATCAAACTTAACGCTCCCCCACCCTTTAGTACGAATAGTGGTTGCCGAGAGCCTGTATCGCGGCTGGAGTTTAAATAACAACCATCCTTATCACAGAGAATAATAATGATAAAAAAACGGCCGACGATTAGGGATCATTCTGCCGAGGCGAATCTCTTTGCAAGAAGAGCCTTTGTCGGCTTTGTTTTTGTTGTTGTTATCATCGGTATCTTGTTTCACAACGTGTATAAGCTACAAATTGTTGAACACGAAACTTACCGCACTCGCTCCAATGATAATCGTATCAAAGTGATCCCTGTGGCTCCTAATAGGGGCTTGATCTACGATCGAAATGGCGTGCTACTTGCTGAAAATCGCCCCGTGTACAACCTTGAAGTGATCCCTGAAGATGTTGACGATCTAGAGGTAGCACTTGCCACGGTGCGCCAGCTGATTGATATCTCTGATCAAYAGATTGAAGACTTCAAAAAGGAGATCCGACATAACCGCCGATTCAAAAGCCAAGTATTAAAAGGCAGGCTAAATGAAGAAGAAGTTGCCATCCTCTCCGTAAACCAGCATCGTCTGCCAGGGTTTAGTGTTGAGGCTCGACTCTCTCGTTATTACCCTTATGGCGACACACTAACCCATGCGTTAGGTTATGTTGCTAAACTCAACAAGCAAGAGTTACAACAATTAGAGCTTGATGGTAAAGCCACCAACTACCGTGCAACCCATGACATCGGTAAGCTCGGAATTGAAAAGTTTTACGAAGAGACGCTTCATGGTACCGTAGGCTCTCGTCGTGTTGAAGTAAATAATCGTGGTCGCATCATTCGCACCCTGAGTATGGAAGCACCGCAGCCAGGCAAAGATTTAGTACTTACCTTAGACATTGGCCTGCAACAAATTGTTCAGCACGTCCTAAAAGATACTCGTGGTGCAATTGTGGTAATGGATCCAAGAGATGGGGGCATTTTGGCGCTATACTCAAACCCGAGTTACGATCCTAATCTGTTTGTGCACGGGATCAGCTCAAAAGATTACCGCGCGTTGCTCAACCCTAATAGACCACTTATTAATCGTGCAACTCAAGGTCGATACGCCCCCGCTTCAACAGTTAAACCACACTTAGCTATACTCGCACTAGAAGAAGGCATCGTCACCGAGACGACCAAAATTTGGGATCCGGGCTTTTTTCAAATTCCTAATGTTAAACACAAGTGGCGAGACTGGCGCCCATGGGGACACGAACATGTAGATGTTTACAAAGCCATTGAACAATCATGTGATACCTATTTTTATGAAACAGCCTATAAGCTTGGAATAACCAAGATCAGCGACTTTATGACTCAATTTGGCTTTGGTGAGTTATCTGGGATCGACATTCACGAAGAAACCTCCGCAATTTTACCCTCTGTTGAATGGAAGCGAGAACGCTTTAAGGAAGCTTGGTATCCAGGAGATACTATCTCTGTTGGCATTGGCCAAGGTTATTGGACAGCGACCCCAATGCAAATAGCAAACTCACTGAGCATTCTTGTGAACAAAGGCAAGCATAAACAGCCACATCTGGTGCAAATTTCTAAACAAGATAGCGAAGTCGAACAACTGTTTACCGAAGAAAAAGCGCCTGTAGAGCTGCAAAATCCCTACCATTGGGATATTGCGCTAAAAGCCATGCACAATACCGTAAAAATCGGTACTGCGAAAAGCGCCTTTGAAGGCGCGACGTACGACCATGCAGGCAAAACTGGTACAGCTCAGGTCATCAGTATCGCTCAAGGTGAAAAATATGATGCCAAGAAACTAAAAGAAAAGCATCGAGATAACGGTATCTATGTTGGCTTTGCTCCTTTTGACGATCCGCAACTTGTGATCACTGTAGTTGTTGAAAACCAAGGTGGTGGTAGCGCCATCGCAGCTCCGATGGCACGTCAAGTAATGGACTATTACTTTTCTGCCTATCCTCTCGAACAGGAGGTACAACCATGAGCCCCCTAAACAAACCGCGTTCACTACTCGAAAAAGTCCATATAGACTTACCATTATTTGCTGCATTAATGACGATGATGATTGCCAGCCTCGCCATTGTCTATAGCGCAAGTGGACAAGATATGGGGATGATGATGCGTCACGCAACCCGAATGCTTGGCGCTGTTATTGCAATGGTATTCGTGGCTCAGTTTTCACCCAGTACGCTAAAGCGCGTGGCTATTCCAATCTACTTGGTGGGTCTTGGGATGCTGATAGCCGTACTTTTTGTCGGCGTCAGCAGCAAAGGAGCGCAGCGCTGGTTAGATTTAGGTGTTACCCGCTTTCAGCCCTCAGAAATTATGAAATTAGCTGTACCGATGACCGTCGCTTGGTTTATTGGTCGCTCTCACCTTCCCCCCAGTATATTAAATCTCATCGCTGGCTTTGCCATAGTGTTAGTGCCAACTATTTTAATTAAAGAGCAACCAGATCTCGGCACCTCTATCCTCATCGCCAGCTCAGGGATTTTTGTACTTTTTTTAGCTGGCCTTAGCTGGCGCCTAATCGGTTCGGGGGTACTGTTGGCAGTACCTGGCGTATATGCGTTTTGGCACTACGGGATGCACGCCTATCAAAAGCAGCGAGTGCTGACATTTCTTAATCCAGAGAGCGATCCACTAGGATCGGGTTATCATATTATTCAATCTAAAATCGCCATTGGCTCCGGTGGAGTTGAAGGTAAAGGTTGGTTACATGGTACTCAGTCGCAGTTAGAGTTTTTACCAGAGCGCCATACTGATTTTATTTTTTCTGTTCTCAGTGAGGAGTTTGGCTTACTTGGTGTAACCATGTTACTCAGCTTGTACTTGTTTATTATTGGCCGAGGTTTATATATTGCAGTGCAAGCGCAAGACGCTTTTAGTAAGTTGCTAGCAGGCGCACTGACATTAACTTTCTTTGTCTACGTTTTTGTTAATATTGGCATGGTGTCTGGCTTACTCCCCGTCGTCGGCGTCCCACTTCCGCTTATTAGTTATGGTGGTACGTCTATGGTGACGCTGATGGCTGGATTTGGCATTATTATGGCAATCGCAACAGATAAGAGGATGCTGTTAAAATAATGACTGCACGTTTTCGCTTTATTTATAGAACCATCATGACCCTAGTCTTGGCTAGTTTATTAACGGCTTGTGGTAGCCGTTATCATATTCGCCATGACAAAGCGCCATTGCGAGAACCAACCGCACTCGAAATGCAAGACGCCATCGTCACTAATGAGAAAAAAAGTGTCAGTGCTAACCGCCCCTATACCGTACTTGGTAAACGCTATACCCCTATTTCTGACGAACGCGGTTACCAAAAAGAAGGGATAGCCTCATGGTATGGCAGAAAGTTCCACGGTTACCATACCTCAAATGGCGAAATATTTAACATGTTTGATATGACGGCTGCACACAAAACTTTGCCACTACCTAGTTTTGCTCGAGTCACCAATCTTGAAAATGGCCGCACAGCAATCGTTAGAATCAACGATCGAGGACCATTTCATGATGATAGGCTAATTGACCTATCTTATGCAGCCGCCTATAAGCTAGGCTATCATCTCAAAGGTACAGCCCGTGTTAAGGTCGAAGCGATTACTCTGACGCGCGAGTCTCCAAGGCTAACCTATGTACAAGTCGCAGCAGGTAGCAACCTCGAGAACATACAGGTTCTCGCAAACCAGCTACAACAAGAATTAGGACTAGGTACTGCGATCACCTTTGAAGATGACTTGTACAAACTGAGAGTCGGTCCTATTACCGATGACAATCAAGCACAATCTTTGCTAAAAACCTTACAACAGGGTCAATTTAGTCGTGCTTTCTTGCTTTACAGTGAGCAGGAACTTTAGAATAACCGTAATGAATGCCGATAACCAAAAAAGCGAGCATAATGACTTCTATAAAACCAAAAATCGTTAAAAAAGTCCTTGGACTAGTGTGCACTTTCTCTATCATGAGTGCCAGTGCACAAATTATTCCTTCACCGCCTCAAGTCAGTGCAAAAGGCTATTTTCTAATGGACTTTACTACAGGTAAAGTGATAGCTGAAGGAAACGCTGATACAAAGCTTGCTCCAGCAAGCCTGACGAAAATGATGACTAGCTACGTCATTGGTACTGAAATTGAGGCTGGAAATATTTCCCCGACAGACATGGTTACCATTAGCGAAAAAGCGTGGGCTAAGAACTTTCCTGGCTCTTCGGTGATGTTTATTGAAGTCGGCAAACAGGTGAGCGTCGATGACCTTAACCACGGTATAATCATTCAATCGGGTAATGATGCCTGTGTTGCTATGGCTGAACATATTGCTGGCAGTGAGTCTGCATTTGCTGACTTGATGAATGCTCATGCCAAAAAGCTGGGAATGGATAATACTCACTTTGTTAATAGCCATGGCCTTGACACCGATGAGCATTTTACCACACCAAGAGATATGGCAACCCTTGGGGCTGCACTTATCAGCGATGTGCCGGATGAATACGCCCTATACAAGATAAAATCATTTACCTATAACGGTATCAAACAATATAACCGTAACTCTCTTCTTTGGGATGCAAGTCTTGAGGTAGACGGCATTAAAACAGGCCACACCTCGGAAGCGGGCTTTAGCCTTGTTACTTCTGCTGTGAAAGACGATATGCGCTTGGTTGCAGTGGTTATGGGTACCGAAAGTGAACGGGCGCGAAAAGTAGAAAGTAAAAAGCTACTTAACTATGGTTTCCGCTTCTTTGAAACGATTACTCCGTATCAAGCTGGTGATGCGTTTGCCGATCAGCGCGTATGGATGGGTAATAAAGAAACGGTTTCTCTGGGCATTATGGAAGATACGCCAATTACCATCCCTCGTGGACAAAGTAAAAACCTAAAAGCGAACTTTGAGCTAGACAAAACACTTGAAGCTCCGTTAGCGAAAGGAACAAAAGTGGGCACATTATTTTTGCAGCTTGATGGCGAAGACATTGCACAATACCCACTGGTTACGTTAGAAGAAATTCAAGAAGGCGGTTTCTTTAGCAAGATATACGACTACCTACGTCTACAGATCTCACAATAATTATCTTATCTGATAAGCTAACCAAAATAGACTGGTTGGCTTATCTTTTCACATCGCTTATTCTTTAGCTTCTCAATTATTTATATCCTCCACCCTGAAACTCACGCCTTTAAAAATACCAAAAATTTAAAAAACTTTTATTTACAATAAAGAAACATGTTAACGTTAATATGAGTGGAAGAAGTTGAGAGATGTTAGCCTAAGATAAAGCTAATTTGCTTAATTAACCCGAGATCGGTTTAAGCCATCAGTTCATCAATAGAAATTGATGGCTTTTTTTCTTTGTGGCTGTATGCAATCAGCGCACCCAAGACTGTTAATATCATTCCATGCAAGCTTCTATGTCTTGAGTGCTCTAACTGACAAATATTTTTTAGCTGGTCATTCACAGTTTCAATAATAAAGCGCTTGGATAACATTGCTTTGTCCCAAGCTGAAATAGCTTTGGCCTTCATGTTACTGCGCACATTGGTGACCAGTTTGAGTCCCCTTTCCGATAGTGACTGCTCTAACTTACTGCTAATATACCCCTTGTCTCCATATAAAGTGCCGGTTAGATTTTGCGTAAGCTCTTCCACAGGAGCTGTATCCTGTTTATTTGCAGGTGTAACTTTGGCGGCAATTATTTCACCTTTATGATTGATAATTAGGTGTAGTTTAAATCCAAAATACCATCCCATCGTTCCTCGACCCCGCTTAGCTACTCCTGCAAACGTCTTGTGCCTTGGTATTCTCAAATTATGACAAACTTTGATACTCGTTGAGTCAATGAAGCAAATATCACAATCCGTTGATTTTAGGGTTTTAAAATAACTTGAAAGGGGAGTAACTGCACGAGGCATGAGTTCTAAAAACCTTGTATAGCTGAGCAGTGTTGGAAAGTCTTTTTTATGAAAGCGAGCGAGGTAGCCTTTATAAAAGTTTTTAAAATCGCGCTGATTTGACATATGAAATAGAATGATGACGGTCATTATTTCAGCCATACTCATCTGGCATGCTCTTTCTCTTTTTATTTGACCTTGCTCTATCTGGTAGGCGTGCCATTGCGGCAAAAAAACTTTGCAAAAATCATCGACATCACAAAACAACTCAACTAACTTATTCATGCCTGTTCCTTACTAGGTCACTTTCTTTTTTGGTCGAAAGATCTGATCTTGGAACAGGCATATAGTTCCCTAGTTTTTAAATTCTTATCCCGAGCTGGGGTTAATTAAGTAATTACTTTGAAGCGAGAGGATCAACTCGATAACAAGAAAAAATTTAACATAGTTAGCGTCTGGTTTTCCCCTCAAGTTGAATGAGTATTAAAACCAAATGGTATGATGCGTACAGGAGCTTTTTCAATGAACTACATAGATCGTATATACCTACAGCCAAACCTACCAAGAATCAAGCTGCTTGTTGCTGTATTACTGCTTTTCTCCGCGATTTTATACCAGTCAAGTCAACTTCTATATCTTGGTTTTTATATGGCGTTAATTGTACCTGCTTGGGATTTATTATCTGTAGTGGCAAAAGAACAAGGAGCTTGTGCAAAAGTTACGCTCATAGCTTACTGTAAACAACGCTGGATACAGTTGCTGCTTATGCTAACTTTTGCTTGTATAGGTATTGCCGGATTGCACCTTAAATACCCACTACTTACGCTTTTTAATATTGCATTCAGTCTGTTATTGGCTGTTCATGTTATTAAAGTTGTGTATAAAATAAGAGAAATGTCGGTTATTGACGCGATAAAAGAGAGATTAAAAACCAAGTCGAGGTTTATTTTTTCCGTTAACCTGCTAATCATTGTGGTTATGTGTTCCATACCATTTCTAACCATGTCTTTAGGAACGTGGGCTGCTAGTTATATGGTTATTTTCAGCTGCTACATACAATACTTAAACCATATCATTAGTGAGAATATTTTTGCTGCTGATTAAAGTAGTTTACAGATCTCACAATAACCCCATTTTATGTAAGTGAACGCCCAAGGATGAGGCGTTTTTTTTTGCGCTAAAAATGATAGAATGCGGCAATATCGTAGTGCCCGTAGGGTTTCGGTGTTTTTAGATAACCGAGGAATATCGATGAGTCTTAAATTTAAGCGAATTGGTATAACTCGGCAAAAGCACATGCAAGTAGTTTGTTGTGAGGATGCCGTCATGGTAAAACCAGTAAAAAACACTAAGTTTGATGAATACTTAGAATTTCCTTGCCCATTTACATTCAAAATTATGGGTCTAGCCAATGTCAATTTGACGGATCAAATCCTAGCTAAGTTGCAAGTAATTGCACCAGGTGATTATGCACCTAAAGTAAAGCCAAGTAGTAAAGGTAATTATGAAGCGGTTTCTATTGTTGCTACCGTCACTAGCAAAGAACACATAGAACAGATTTATACCGAGATCGGTGGCATAGAAGACGTCCGTTACATACTGTAACCAGTAAGGATCCCCTATAATGGAACCACGTAAGTTAATCGTGCGTCAATTAGGCCTTCGTGAGTACGAGCCTATCTGGCATAAAATGCAATCTTTTACCGATGAGCGGGACGATAGCACGGCAGATGAACTTTGGCTGGTGGAACATGAACCTGTGTTTACCCAAGGTCAAGCTGGTAAAGAGGAGCACCTGTTAGCACCTGGAGATATTCCCGTTGTTAAAGTTGATCGAGGCGGCCAAGTCACATACCACGGCCCTGGTCAACAAATGCTCTATGTTTTACTGAACTTACGACGCTTGAAAATTGGGGTGCGAGAGCTTGTTACTTGGTTAGAACAGAGCATTATCGACTCACTTAAAGAGTACGGGATAGATGCTTACGCTAAAGCCGATGCGCCAGGCGTATATGTCAACGATAGCAAAATTGCATCATTAGGACTGAGAGTCCGCCGAGGCTGCTCATTTCATGGTCTAGCCCTTAACGTAAATATGGATTTAAGTCCATTTTTACGAATCAACCCATGTGGTTATGCTGGTATGAATATGGTGCAAAGTAGCGAAATCAATGRACCTCAAACCGTCGCTGATGCGGGGGCTGGTCTGGTAAAACACATGCTAGAGCGTATTAAAGCCGAGTATGTTGAATACACTGAAGGGTTTGAAAACGAATGAGTAAACCAGTCAAAATGGAGCCAGGGGTAAAGCTCCGCGATGCTGAAAAAATGGCATTGATCCCTGTAAAAGTCATGCCAACAGAACGCGAAGAGATGCTAAGAAAACCTGAATGGTTAAAGATCCGCTTGCCTAAATCAAGTGAGCGTATCGACGGGATTAAGCAGGCAATGCGTAAGCATGGGTTACATTCTGTATGTGAAGAAGCATCTTGCCCGAACCTGTCTGAATGCTTTAACCACGGTACAGCCACCTTTATGATTTTAGGTGCTATTTGTACTCGTCGCTGCCCTTTCTGTGATGTTGCCCATGGTCGTCCATTAAAGCCAGACGCACAAGAACCTGAAAAGCTCGCGCTGACTATCAAAGACATGAAATTAAGCTATGTCGTTATTACTTCAGTTGACAGAGATGATCTTCGTGACGGCGGCGCGCAACACTTTGCCGACTGTATACGTGAGATCCGTAAGCATAATCCAGGTATTACAATCGAAATTCTGGTGCCAGACTTTCGGGGTCGTATGGACAGAGCACTAGAAATTTTAAGTGAAACACCGCCAGATGTCTTCAACCACAACCTTGAAACTGCTCCAAGGCTATATAAATTAGCGCGTCCTGGCGCCGATTATAAGTGGTCATTAGAATTGCTACGCCGCTTCAAAGAAGCTCACCCTGAAGTGAGAACAAAATCTGGACTCATGGTTGGACTTGGCGAGGAAATCTCTGAGATAGAGGAAGTATTAAGAGACTTACGCGAGCATAATGTAGACATGTTGACGGTAGGCCAATATCTACAGCCATCAAAACACCACTTACCAGTAAAGCGTTATGTCCCGCCAGCAGAGTTTGACGGTTTAAAAGCTTATGCTGATGAGATTGGTTTTAGTCATGCCGCCTGTGGTCCATTTGTACGCTCAAGCTACCATGCAGATCAGCAAGCTGCAGGAAAAGAGGTAAAATAAATTAGCCTCTGTCGCTGCAACTCAATGCTTGCAGCGACTATCTCCTTATCATTTTACAAGTCAGACCCATACAGTCAGTCATTTCAGTTCTTATCACCATTAACAGCAAAACGGTTTCATTTCCATGCTATTCGTTATATCTTGCCTCACCAGATAATAATAATGAGAGGCTAAACGTGCTTAAGAATAAAACTTTGGGTAGCATGCTAATTGTCGCTGGCACCACCATTGGTGCGGGCATGCTAGCACTTCCTATTGCATCAGCAGGGCTAGGGTTTTCTACCGCTATCGTATTGTTAATGATAACTTGGTTACTCATGACATATACCGCATTACTCATGCTTGAGGTGCATCAATATGCAGACCAAGACGCGACATTAAACACACTGGCAAAAAGCCTACTTGGTAAAACAGGTCAATATGTCGCTAACTTCTCAATGGTGTTTTTGTTCTACGCTTTGTGTGCAGCCTATATTGCAGGGGGAGGCGCACAACTTCAAACAAAACTAGTTGGCGTACTTGGTGAGGAGATCACCCCACAATTAGGCTCTGTATTACTGGCTGTAATTATTGCCACAATAGTTACTTTAGGTACCAGCACCGTCGATAAACTCAATCAGCTACTGTTTTCAATTAAAGTCATCGTATTGGCAGGCTTATTTTTTATTCTTACCCCTTATGTGCACGGGCAGCACCTAATTGACATGCCAATTGAACAAGGTCTAATTATTGCCGCAATCCCAGTGATTTTCACTTCATTTGGATTTCATGGCTCGATCCCATCTATCGTCAAATATGTGGGTGTAGATATTCATCAATTGCGAAAAGTAATGATGTTTGGTGCATCTTTGCCACTTATTATCTATGTATTTTGGCAGTTATTAAGTCAGGGAGTCATGGGACAAGCAAGCTTAATGGCAAGTGATGGACTACCGGGGTTTGTAGCCAGTATTTCATCGATAGCACACAACGACAACGTTCAGGTATTTGTCACTGTGTTTGCCGACCTTGCACTCGCAACGTCATTTTTAGGTGTCAGCTTGGGCTTATTTGACTTTTTTGCGGATGCGTTAAAACGAAAAGATACCAAGAAAGACCGCATTAAAACGGCATTTATTACGTTTTTACCACCGCTTGGGTTTGCACTATTTTATCCTGAAGGGTTTATCATGGCACTTGGTTACGCAGCCATTGCGCTTGTGGTATTGGCGGTATTTCTACCAGTTGCTATGGTATGGAAACAGAGAAAAGTTAGAGGTAATGACGGATATCAGGTTAAAGGTGGTACGCTTGGACTAGGACTTGCCGCAATTTTCGGTGTGATGATCATCACCTCTCAGCTAATGCAAATGGCTGGCCTTATTCCTAGTTTGGGGTGAGTATTTTTCAATAGCTGGCCGAACACTATCGGCTAGCTCCTGCTTTTTCCATATCATCGCTAATGTCATGAAGCTTCCAAAACATAATTATTGGAGCAAAAGCCAAACACAAAGTCACCATATTGGTGATGGGTATGATAGTTGCGTATAAATAAGTTGAATAACTCAAATCCATTAAATGGTAATCAGTTAATCTAAACAGTTGTAAAATAGGCGCGGGTAAAACAACGAGCTGGGCTAATATACTCTGCCACATATACATTTTATCTTTTACAGCCCAATACGCAACAATCCCCATAAATAGGATGTCATTCAAGGCCCAGTATACGTAACGGATGACTTGGTGCTCATCAATAGAGCGAACAAAGTCGCTCGAGAACGTACCCACAATATAAAAAATCGCAACAAGTAGTGAATATCTAAGCGCCTTTTTATCTTTTAACACAAAGCAAAGAAAAACAGAAAGCAAAGCAATCCACACACTGTTATGTGCAAAAAATATACGAATAGGTTCCCAAGCTTCTAACATAGCTAAACGCTACTCTGGCTTCTTTTCTACAGAACCATCATCGGCGTCACCACCATCGCCGTTACCACCTGGCAATCTATAATTTTGAGGTTTTTTTATTGAAATCATTCTATTTCTCCTTTAAGTAGAACCAAACGGAACAATAGCGAATTCACGGATAAAAAGCAACGAACTGTAATGCTAAGTTAACCGAATACGAACTCTATTTAATAAGTAAAATAGCGATAAACATTTGCTTCCAAATAAGCAACTTATACAAACTGATACTCAATAAAACAAAAAGGGACGCTTTATTGTAGCCTCCCTCTTGTTATGTTTTATGTGCTTTATTAACTAGCGAGTTGGTCTGAAACCCCAGCCCCATGGACGAGAATTCTCATCACCACCTGCGCCATTATCGCCAGGGAGTCTAAAGTTTTGAGGTTTTTTTACTAGAATCATTCTATTTCTCCTTTAAGTAGAACCAGCAGGAACAATAGCGAATTCCCTGTAATTTGGCAACAAACTCTCACTAATTTTCCCTCACTCCAATGGGATCAGACTCTTTTGGTTTTCCCTGTAAAATAGAGATTTCAACGCGCCTATTGCGGCGTCTATCGAGGTCACTATCATTCGGTACTAGCGGTCTGGTATCGGCATGTCCTACGACTAACATTCTATTTTTATCAAAGCCTCGTACTTTTTCCATTACAGTCGCCACGGCTACGGCCCGAGTTGCTGACAGATCCCAATTGTTAGAGTATAGCTCATTCGTTACCCTAAAATCGTCAGTGTGACCCGATACCGTGATCTCTCCTGGCACATCCTTTAACAGCTCTGCTATTTCTTCAATTACAGGCTCAAATTTAGGCTGCAAAAATGCACTACCCGCAGGGAAAGAGCCATTCTCTTGAATGCGAATGATGATTTGTTGTCCTAAAGACTCTAGTTCGATAGCACCGTCCATGATTTGCTTTTCAAGTTGCTGCGCTATTTTTTTGACTAACTCATTTACCTGCTCTTGCTCTGCTGAAGCAATTGCTTGAGTCGATGCCATTTCTTGCGCTGTACTGGCTGATTCACCACCGCGCTTATTACCACGCTGCTCCTGCCTTCCCCCCGCAGACGCTTCGTCTCCAGCTTGGAACTCAAGCATTTGTTGTGTCATTTCGACGGTTTGCTGCTGGATTGTTTCAATTGGGGTAGGCTCTGGTTTTCCTGGTGTGAATTCCATTGCAATCACACTCGTACCTTTAGGTATATCTTTGACTTCAATTTTATTTTGCACGCCGAATGCAAACTTCATAGAGCCTGCAATTTGTTTAAATTTGAGTACATCCATCTCGGAAAAGGCGAGCAGTAATACAAAGAAGCACATGAGCAGTGACATCAAGTCAGCAAATGTTCCCATCCAAGCGGGCAAACCTGGCGGGGGACATTTACATTCGTTCTCATCAGACATGATTATTCCTCAGCTTCTGAACCACGTTTTGACTCAGGTAGATAGTTTTTCAAAATGCCTTCGATAACTTTAGGGTTTTGGCCATCTTGAATGCCTAAGATAGCATCAAGTATTAACCGTTGATTACGCTCCTCTTCGTCTTTACGTAATTCGAGTTTTACCTGTATTGGAATAGCCACTACATTCGCTAAGAATGCACCATACAGCGTTGTTAAAAGTGCAACAGCCATCGCTGGCCCTATCGCTTTCGGGTCATCCATATTTGATAACATGGCTACTAAGCCGATAAGTGTACCTATCATCCCCATTGCAGGGGCTATATCGGCAAGCGATTTGAACAGGCCAGCGCCAAGTTCATGGCGAGATGAGGTAAGTGCAATGTCTTTTTGCAAGGTGGCTCTCACAACATCAGCATCATGACCATCAACGAGCATATCCACGCCTTTGCGCATAAATTGATTTGGAATTTCAGCTTCTTCAAGCGCAAGAAAGCCGCCTTTACGCGCTGAATCAGCAAGTTCTACCGCTTTTTCAATCAGTTCTTCAGGTGTTTCAATTTTAAACATGAAGGCCTTTCCGGCCACTTTCCCAATCCCGAAAAATTGTCCAAGTGTAAAGTTAGACAATACAATGAAGATTGAACCACCAAATACGATAACGACGGACGGCGTGTTATAGAACATAGCGATCTGGCCATCACTACTTAATACCATAGACATTACAATCAGACCTATGGCACCCAGGATCCCTATTACCGTTGCTAAATCCACATGTCCTCCGAGGGAAGTTATTTGTGATAAATCACGCAGTTATTGTTGTTTGAGTTATCGGCAAGTTTTTCTACAACTTAACACTATTATATTAAAAAGTGTTTAAAATGCGAGTTTATAGCAGATCTTGCAAAGCTGATACGCTCCGTTATCAAAAACTCGCTGGATTTTTTGACCTTAGCCCTCAATCCCCCTAAAATTGCGTCACTTTTACTTTTCGAGTCAACGTGACATATGGCAGTAAAAAAACCTGATAACTTAAGCTTTGAAGAAGCAATGCAAGAGTTAGAACAAATCGTAGCAGAGATGGAAAACGGCAGTTTAGCGCTAGATCAAGCCCTCAAGCAATTTGAGCGTGGAATAAAACTTGCCAAAGCATCGAACCAAAAACTTCAGCAAGCTGAGCAACAAGTCGCAATTTTGATGGGCGAAGGTGAGCAAGCGCAATTACAGCCATTTGATAACGAAGCCTAATGTCAGCAAAATTAAAAGAACAACTACAGCATGCTAAAACGCGGGTAGAAACCAAGCTATTACGCAGCTTTGATAACCTGCTAGACACAGAAGAAAATGTCTTAGCGGCAACTCGCTACAGCGTAGAAAATGGTGGCAAGCGTTTACGGCCTTTTCTAGTCTACTGTACCGGAGAACTCTTTGGTGCAGCAGCAGCAGATCTCGATAACGCAGCTGCGGCCATAGAGTGTATTCACAGCTATTCTTTGGTACATGACGATTTACCAGCGATGGATGATGATGAGCTAAGGCGCGGTCGACCTACGTGCCATATTCAATTTGATGAAGCTACCGCAATATTAGCGGGCGATGCGCTACAGACGCTAGCTTTTGAGCTGCTAAGTACACCAAACTTTACCGTCAGCCCACAGTCCCAGTTACAGATGATAAGTGCCCTAGCAAAAGCTTCAGGATTACAAGGGATGGTGGGCGGTCAAGCGCTAGACATTGCCGCAACCGACCGCACCGTAACACTCACAGAGCTTGAGCGTATACATAAGCTCAAAACAGGTGCGCTTTTAAGTTGCGCAATTGAATTAGGTATGTTGTGCACACAACCAGAGCGCCTCACTGATGAAACGCGTCAAGCAATGCGAACTTACGGTCAAGCCATTGGACTTGCATTCCAAGTGCGGGATGACATCCTAGATGTCGAAGGCGATACGGCTGTACTTGGCAAACCTCAAGGCTCAGATGTAGAACATAATAAATCGACTTATCCAGCATTACTTGGTTTAACGCAGGCCAAAGAAAAAGCCGAACAGTTAATACATGAGGCGCTCAACGCGCTAGAAACGATCGATGGTGATACAGAAGTGCTTGCCGATTTAGCAAAATACATCATAGATCGAGAACATTAAGTGTGCGTATAACCTGTATACGCCAAGCTAAGAAAATGTTCACAAGTACTTTGTAAAAACTGGCTAACATAATATTATGACCAGTTAGTAAAGCATTTTAATAATTATGAAGTGAGCTGCGTAACGAACTTACGCTGAGATTCACTTAGGACTCTGATAAATAACATGAAACTTGATAGTAGCAAGTATCCTTTACTCGCGTTAATTGACGAGCCAAGTCAGCTTCGTCAATTACCCCAGCACAAGTTAACCGCCTTTAGTGATGAGCTTCGCGAATATTTGCTGAACTCAGTCTCTCAAAGTAGCGGTCATTTTGCATCTGGCCTAGGCACTGTAGAGCTTACCGTGGCCTTGCATTATGTATATAACACACCAAATGATAGATTGGTGTGGGATGTAGGTCATCAAGCATATCCTCATAAACTACTGACAGGTAGAAGAGAGAGGATGCACACTATTCGTCAAAAAGACGGGTTACACCCTTTCCCGTATCGGGAAGAAAGTGAATACGATACTTTTAGCGTTGGTCACTCAAGCACCTCTATTTCTGCTGCACTTGGTATGGCGATTGCCGCCGAAAAAGAAGGGATTGGGCGTAAAACCGTCGCTGTAATTGGTGATGGCGCGATGACCGCAGGAATGGCATTTGAAGCCATGAACCACGCAGGTGATGTCAACCCTGACATGCTCGTTATTCTCAATGACAACGAGATGTCGATCTCCGAGAATGTAGGTGCACTGAATAACCATTTCGCTAAAATTCTATCTGGAAGTTTTTATACCAATATTCGTGAAGGCAGTAAAAAACTGCTGTCTGGCGTCCCCCCGGTCAAAGAGCTAGCAGGTCGTATGGAAGAGCACCTGAAGGGTATGATAATCCCAGGCACCTTCTTTGAAGAGTTAGGTTTTAACTACATTGGTCCAATTGACGGGCATGACGTAGATACCCTAGTAGATACGCTGCGCAATATGCGCAACTTAAAAGGACCTCAGCTACTTCACGTTAAGACCCAAAAAGGAAAAGGCTATAAACCAGCAGAAGCCGACCCTATCGGTTATCATGCAGTGCCTAAGTTTGACCCTAGCGTACACAGCTTACCTAAATCAAAACCAAGCGCACCGACCTTCTCAAAGGTATTTGGTGATTGGCTATGTGATATGGCAGCACAAGACAATAAACTGATGGCAATCACACCTGCAATGCGTGAAGGCTCAGGTATGGTCCGTTTTTCAAAAGAATATCCAGCTCAGTATTTTGACGTTGCTATTGCTGAACAGCATGCAGTTACATTGGCAGCAGGCTTTGCATGTGAAGACTTAAACCCAGTTGTGGCAATTTATTCAAGCTTCCTACAACGGGCGTATGATCAGCTTATTCATGATGTTGCTTTACAGAATCTACCTGTACTATTTGCAATTGATCGCGCTGGCGTTGTTGGCGCTGATGGTGAAACACATCAAGGCGCTTACGATCTCAGCTTTTTACGTTGTATTCCAAATATGGTGATCATGGCACCAAGCGACCTAAATGAATGCCGTCAAATGCTCTATACCGGTCACCGCCTTAATCAACCAGCAGCGGTCAGATACCCAAGAGGAAGTGCAGGCAGTGCTGAAATTGCAACTGAAATGACCGAGCTAGAAATTGGTAAAGGCAAACTAGTCAGAACAGGTGAAAAGCTTGCCATTTTAAGCTTTGGAACGTTACTTGAGAGCGCTGCAGTGGTTGCTGAGCAGCTTAACGCGACTTTGGTTGATATGCGCTTTGTTAAGCCATTAGATACTGAGTTAATTGAGGAGTTAGTGGTCACTCACGAACGTTTTGTGACGCTTGAAGATAACGCTATTGCTGGTGGTGCAGGCTCGGCCGTTAGTGAGTATTTGGCAGCTCAAGGACACTTGAAGCCAATTAAATTACTTGGTTTACCTGACGAGTTCATTAAGCATGGTTCACAAGCTGAAATCCACGCTGAGCTTGGTCTGAGTAGCGAGGGTATTGCCCAACAAATTAACGACTGGCTTAAATAAACAGCCAGAGGCTACTTCTCAAATTTATGCGTTAATAGCCTATTGCAAACAAATTTAACGCGATAATAAAAAAGGCTTCTATCAAGAAGCCTTTTTTGATCTTATACCAATTACCTTAATTAAGTGGTCTATTTTGAGGCGAGAAAAGCAGTAATAAAGGCGTAAATCATCCTTAACGTAAGGGTTAAGGGTTATCTCATCCACACATTTACTTCAGCCAGTCCATTGCTTTGCAATAACTGTAATTGTGACTCGATATTTGCACTTTGCTCAAACTCGAACGCATCAAGCTGTTCATCAAAAATAATTGTTGCAGCGCCATCACCACCACGCTGTTTAACCTGATGTAAGGCAATATCGGCCAGATTCACCGATGATTCCCAACCAATCACTTTGCCGCCGAGTAACGGCAATGGATAGTACGACCACCCCATAGACACGGTCAGATTAGTGGTTTTACCGTTAGGTAAGCGATATTCTGTCTCAGCAATTGCTTTACACAAGTCACTCACATACTCTTCAATATAATCCCTGCTGAAGTCTCGCAGCAGCAATAAAAATTCATCTCCACTCCAACGTACAACATAATCAGATCCTTGAGTCCGAGTATTAAGTAACGTGGCCAACTGCTGCAAGCAACTATCACCACCAATTGGGCCGTAGGAGTCATTGATTTTACTGAAGTCATCAATGTTCATAATCATCAACACTAGGCTTTTATTCTGCGCCTGTAGTGACTGAGCATTACGTTGATAATGCTCTACATCTTTTGGTAGCTGATCAAACAAGAAGCGGCGGCTTCGCAGCCCTGTTAATTCATCAGAGTGACTCACCAACTTCAGCTGTGTATTCACTTGATTGAGTTTTTCATTCGCTTTTCTAAGCTCCGTGGTACGCTCAGCGATGAGACTTTCTAACGCCGCCTGCTTTCTTCTTTCCTGTGCTCTGAACACCCAGAAAATTAAATAAAACATGAAGATAAAGGCACATGTAATAAATAGCCTAAAGTAAATTGTCTCATCAAAACGACGCGGTAGTGTAACCGGTAACGCCAGTGTTTTTGCTTGCTCCCAGTCTTGCCCTTGACGTTTCGCTTCTAAAATAAACGTAAAGTTTCCTGGTGGTAAATTAGTATAAATTGCTTCTCGACGAGACTGCGCATCACGCCACTGATTATCATGCCCTTCAAGCATATATCTAAACTCGATGCTTTGCGGTGCATAGAAATCAATGGCCGTATAGTTAATCGTCAAATCTCTTTCTGACGTATCGAGTGAAATAACCTGATTCAATGAATCAGCACTAAACACTCTATCGTGGGTTGTGAGCGATTCCAAACGAGGCTGTAATCCTCCCCCTCCGAATAGCTGTACATTTTTAGGGATCTCTACCACACCTTGCAAACTTGGATAAAAAATCGCAGATTCAGTTTCCACAACCGCATCATGCCCAAGCCCAGAGCAGCACTGACTCGGCCTACCATCAAGCTGCTTGTCAAACGGACTTATTACTTGCTCAACTTGCAAACTCTCTATCACATGAGAAAACTGTGCCACAGGCATCCTGTAAACACCTTTCATCGTACTTACCCAAATTAGTTTATTGAGTTTGTCAAAATGTAACGAAAAAATGGAGCCGTATGGCAGGCCGTTGGAGGCATCTAATTGATACCAATCTCCAGCCGATGTTCGATAAAATAGCCCATCATTTAGTGAGCCAACTAACGTCGTCACAGTGTCTAGGTGCAAAATACTCGTGACATAAGCTGAATCGAGAGACGTTTGTGAGCCTATTTTTTCAATGCCCTTGTCATTGTACCTGTAAGCCCCTTTGTTAGTACCAAGAAAGCCATACCTTGGAAAATCTTCAACAAAAGTCACAAACTGGCTGCCTAAGAAGGCATTGTACGCAAAGGGTGTAATACCTTTATAATCGAGTCTATACAATCCTCGCCCCGTACCAAACCACATGCCACCTCGGTTTGAAGGGCTGAGCGAAAAAACAGGATTCTGTCTCAGCTCTCGCTCATTAATTTTTTGCAAAGTACCATTTTCGTATAGTAGTGCACCGCGATCGGTGCCCAAAATTAACCTGTCGCCAATAAATTCTAAGTCATGAATCACCGAGCGGTTTAATTGGGCACTGGTTAATACCGGTTGATAGCTATCTTTTAAACTGATAATTCCCAACCCCTCACGGCTAGCCACCCATAATTTTCCGTTAGGCCCTTGAGTAATGGCGGAAATAGCTTGGTTAGTTTTTAAGCCTATATGATGACGCTCAACTTTCCCCGCATGGGCAAGCCATAACCCTTCATTTAGACTAGCAAGCCAGATATTATTATCTTTGTCCAAAAAGATGTCGGCAAACCAAATACTTTGATCTAACTGAATGGGTTCTACAGCCTGCCACACACCATTATTTTGGCGGTACAATAAACGCCCATAGGTAGAAACCCACAGCCCACCTTCCTTATCATTAAGAAACTTATAGACCGCATTGTTTCCTACTTCTTGATAGCGCCGAAGTACTTCATCAAAATCAAGAAAGTAAGCTCCCAACTCTGAGGCTAAATAGAGCTTGCCATCGACCCAAGCTAAATCGTGGATAATCGTTTGAGCCAGTTGCTCTGGCATAGAGACCTTACTGGCCAGTTCAAGCCTTACGCCATCGCCGTTTCGATTACTAGATTCACTGATTTTTAGTAAGTGACGTTCGTTCACTAACCAAATGCCATCAGGAACTAATGCCATTTTGGTAACTGAGCCAACAATCTGATTGATCTGAGTTACATCTAATGTACTTTGCTCGATATGATTTGCTGCAAGCGTAAGCTTTTTGGCGGATACATAGTACAACCCATTTGCTGCAATCCAAATACCACCATCTTTATCTTGTAATATATCTCTTACTGGGCCTTGTAGGTCAAAGCGTCTGGCTTCCAACGTTTTTGGATTAAGTCGAAGTAAGCCACGGCGGGTGCCAACCCAAAGCATACCAAAACGATCAACGATGAGCTTATTGATGGCATTACTATTTAAAAAGTCAGCATTTTGGGTGTTAAAATTTTGAAATTGGTGACCGTCAAAGCGACTCAAGCCAAATTGTGTACCAAGCCAGATGTAACCTTGATCATCCTGAACCACACTTTTGACACTCTGTGATGGCAATCCACTTTGGATATTCCACTGTTTAACGACGTAATCATCAATTGCCGCATGAGTCATAAACGGTAACAGCAAAGTGAAAATGAAAAACAATAGCCTTATCATCTTTATTCCATCACATCAGTATTATTAGACTAAGATGCCAGTTTTAAACAAAGCTTGCACGCAAATCAATGAAAAAACACCAGCTAATACATCATCTAACATAATTCCAGACCCACCATGTAAGCGTTTATCTAGCCATCTTATTGGTCCGGGCTTAAAAATATCGAAAAAGCGGAACAATATAAAACCAACAACTAAAGATTGCCAGCTTATCGCCGCACCAATCATAGTGATATAGAAACCTGCGACTTCATCCCAAACGATTGCGGGATGATCATGTACATTAACATCGGTTGCAGTTTTGCCRCATAGCCAAATACCAAGCAAAGTCATCACTATTGCCACCAAGCACTGCAACCAAACAGGTGCACTTTGGGTAAGCAAAATAAATGGTAATGCGGCAAAAGTCCCTACCGTGCCGGGCGCTTTTTTTGCCAGCCCTAACCCAAAGCCTAACGCCAAAAATTGGTGTGGCTTCTTTAAATTAAATTTGTACTGCTTAGCCAAACCTACTCCTAGCTAAAGTGCTCAAAACCTTGGCCACTTAATTGATAAGGTTGACCTTTATTAACCAATTGAACTTCACCATTATGCGCCGTAATTTGGCCAATACAAACAGGTTCAACACCATATTGTTTTAGCCGAGTTTCAACTGCATTTTTATTGTTATCATTAACGGTAAATAATAACTCATAATCATCTCCAAAACTGAGCGCTAACCGCAGTCGAGCAGCTTCATCTAGACTAGCACGTAAAGCATTCGACATTGGGACTTTATCTACGTGAATTTTGGCACCGACTAATGAGGCCTTTAAAATATGCTGTAAATCAGCCAATAAGCCGTCGGAGATATCTATTGCTGATGTCGCCAAACCACGCAACACTTGTCCTGCGGCCACACGTGGGGCTGGATAATGAAACTTATCAAGTGCTGCTTTATAATGCAGAGGATCCAGCATCAACTCCTGTTTGCGAGCTTCGATCGCTAAACCCGCATCGCCCAACGATCCGGTGACATATATCCAATCACCAACACGCGCGCTCGAGCGTTTTAAGGCTTTACCATTTGGCACTATCCCTTTTGCACACACAGTAATAGTCAGCGGCCCTTGTGTCGTGTCGCCACCGATTACTTGTACATTGTAGTACTCTGCAATTTCATGCATGCCTTCTGTAAAAGCTTCTAGCCACTCCATATCAGCTGTCGGTAATGTCAGCCCCAAAGAGAGCCAGGTTGGTTCCGCTCCCATTGCTGCCAAATCACTAAGATTCACTGCAATGACCCGATGTCCTAATGCTCTTGGAGGAATGTCTTCAAAGAAATGAACGCCAGAAACCAGCGTATCAGTAGTCACTGCTAGTTGGTGACCAGTAGGTACAGATACCAGTGCACAGTCGTCTCCAATGCCAAGTTCCACATCTCGACGAATAATACCACGTCCCTTAAAATAACGATTGATTAGCTCAAATTCTTTCATACACAAAAAAGCCGGCCTAAGCCGGCTATTCCTATCGTAAAACTTATTTACGAATAAACTTAACCGCTTTGTCCAGCACACCATTGACAAACTTGTGGCTCTCTTCTGCGCCAAACATTTTTGCCAACTCTATGCCTTCATTGATCGCCACTTTATATGGTACATCTTCACGGAACTTAAGTTCATAAGCACTAACACGTAGCACAGCCAACTCAACCATATCTAATTCTTCAAGTGGACGTGCTAAATGTGGTTTGACAGCTTCATCAAGCTGCTTTTGATTAACCACTACGCCACGAGCCAAGTCTTTAAAGTACTCAACATCCACTTTAGATACGTCATTTTCGATCAACATCTGCTGTTCGATGTCGGCAATTGGGTTACCACTTAACTGCCAAGAATAAATAGCTTGTAAAGCAAGTACACGTGCTTTGCGTCTAGCTGCTGGTTTCACTGAGATTCCTCTTAAATTTGCTCTAGCACGTTCACCATTTCTAGTGCACCAAGGGCAGCTTCACCGCCTTTGTTACCCATTTTAGTGCCCGCGCGCTCTATAGCTTGCTCAATGCTCTCAGTAGTTAACACCCCAAAAGCAACTGGAATATCATAATCTAATGAAACACAAGCCAAACCTTTGTTTGACTCATTCGCCACTAAATCGAAGTGTGGCGTACCACCACGGATGATCACACCTAAGGCAATGATTGCATCATGCTCTTTTTTCATTGCTATGCGCTTTGCTGCTAGTGGTAGTTCAACCGCTCCCGGTACATACACTACCGTGATGTCCTCATCACTAACACCACCAGTACGCTTTAACTCATCTACCGCACCCTCAAGTAGGCTGCTACCAATGAAATCATTAAAACGTGAAATGACAATGGCAAATTTTTTGCCAGGAGCGTACTTATTACCTTCGATTACTTTCATTAGATGTTCCTAATCTGTATGAGCAATTGCCAAATTGAGGCGCATGATAGCACAGTAATATGGTAATCGCCTACTATCTGACTATAGGCGATTACAATCAATTTGGCTTTTTGGAATTAATTTGGTTCGACGTATTCAACGACTTCTAAATGGAAGCCTGATAGAGCATGGTACTTTTTCGGTAGACTCATTAGGCGCATCTTCTGAATACCTAAATCAGCCAAGATTTGAGAGCCAATACCAACGGTACGTGATGTGCCTTGGAATTTACGATAATTAACTTGCTCTCCAGCATCTTCTGCGGCAAAAGCTTTCACCAAGGCTTCCATATCTTCGCTGCGCTCTTGTTTACCAAGGATCACTAGAACCCCATCATTTTCAGCGATATGCTTCATAGCGCTTTGCAGCGTCCAACTTCTATCCGCGCTGCGATCAGAATGGAGAATATCGTTAAACGTGCTTTGTAGATGCACACGTACCAAGTTTGCATCTTCCGTTTTAATGTCACCTTTGACCATTGCATAATGAAGTTGATTATCAATAGTATCTTTGTAAGTTACTAAATTAAACTCACCAAATTCAGTAGGTAATCGACATTCCGCCACTTTTTCAATGGTAGTTTCATTTAAGTTACGATATTCAATTAAGTCTGCAATTGTACCGATTTTTATATCGTGCTCTTTGGCGAATACTTCTAGTTGTGGGCGACGTGCCATGGTGCCGTCTGGATTTAGAATTTCAACAATCACAGAGGCAGGCTCCAGTCCTGCCAAACGCGCTAAATCACATCCAGCTTCAGTATGACCTGCGCGCGTTAAAACGCCGCCTGGCTGCGCCATAATTGGGAAGATATGACCTGGCTGTACAATATCCTCAGGTACTGCACCTTTAGCGACCGCAGCTTGCACGGTACGAGCACGATCAGCAGCGGAAATACCCGTTGTTACGCCCTTCGCAGCCTCAATAGACAAAGTAAAGTTGGTAGAAAACTGAGCACCGTTAGTTTTCACCATCAATGGTAAGTTAAGCTGCTCACAACGCTCTTGCGTCATGGTCAAACAGATTAGCCCACGACCATACGTTGCCATGAAATTAATTGCATCTGGTGTAATGTGCTCTGCTGCAACGATCAGATCACCTTCATTTTCTCGGTCTTCATCATCCATCAAAATAACCATTTTACCGGCTTTAATATCGGCGATGATTTCCTCAGCACTATTCAAACTCATAGTTTTCCCATTTTTACTTTGTCTGTGGCTACTTTATAAAGCCAGCTTTCGCCAATAGACTTGTTGTGAGAGTGGTCTCGCTGGCAGCGCTTGGCTCCCCCTGAATTAGTCTTTCGAGGTAGCGGGCGATTTGATCGACTTCAAGATTTAATTCTGAGCCAACTTGAAACCCTGCAATCGTAGTTTCTTGCGCCGTATGCGGCACAATCGTTAATTTAAATCGATTTTGTTCAACTGCGTTAACGGTCAAGCTAATACCATCAATGGCAACAGAACCTTTATAAGGTATATATTTCATTAGTGATGCGGGTGCAGATAACCAATAGTCGGTCGCTCTAGCATTCGGGGTTATCTCTACCACTTTAGCTATCCCATCAACATGGCCGGACACTAAATGGCCGCCCAAACGCGATGTCGGTTGTAACGCCTTTTCAAGGTTGACCGTTTGCCCTTTTTTATATTCGGCAAAGCGCGTCAAACTTAAGGTTTCGTTAGAAACATCAGCTTTAAATCCATCTTGAAACTTCTCAGTTACAGTAAGGCAAACACCATTGGTTGCAATACTGTCCCCTAAGTTTACATCACTCATATCAAGTGACGATGAGCTCACTCGGACAACTAAATCACCACCCTTTGGCTGCAATTGAGTTAGTGTCCCTGTCGCTTCAATAATGCCTGTAAACATGTTACTTCTCTTTAGTCGCAGTAATTTTAAGGTCAGGCCCCACTGGCCTCACATCGTCAAATACCAATTCAGGTATTTGCGCCATAGACTGTAACGGCACGGTATTAAACAACCCGCTCCCTGAGCCAATGATTTTTGGTGCTAAATAGACAATATACTCATCAATCAGCCCCTGCTCGTGCATCACACCGGCAAGGGTTGCTCCGGCTTCTAACCACACATAATTATGTTGTTTTTCAGCCAATGTGCTAAGCACCGCTCGTAGGTCGAGTTTGCCATTAATTTCAGGTACGACTACTTGTTCTACGAAATAAGGCCAATCTTTTGAATTATCAATAGTACGGCGAAAAATAATCACAGGAGATGTAATGCTAAATAGTGCAAGGTCAGGAGTCAGTCGATTTTGAGAATCAATGATTGCGCGTACAGGTTGACGTAACTCTGATTGCGGGTAATCGCAGTCTTCTAACAGTGCCTCACGCACATTCAGCCTTGCGTTATCGACAATTACAGTATCGGCTCCGCTCAGGACAACACAACTTTGCGCGCGATGATGCTGCACATCCAAGCGTGCTGCGTCAGAGGTGATCCACTTGCTTTGACCATTATTTAATGCTGTTTTGCCGTCAACAGAGGCTGCAAGCTTACAGGTTACGAACGGCAATCCCTGTTCCATTCGTTTCAAAAAGCCATTATTTAGCGCTCTAGCTTGTGGTTCTAGCAAACCAAAGGCCGTTTCAATACCCGCGGCTTCTAGCATTGCCAATCCACGCCCTGCAACTTGCGGGTTAGGGTCAACCATAGCTGCAACCACTCTGCTGACGCCTGCGTCAATCAGACCTTTTGCACACGGCGGCGTTCTACCATAATGACTACAAGGTTCGAGTGTTACATAAGCTGTGGCACCAGCAGCCTCAGCTCCAGCTTGCTTAAGCGCATGCACCTCAGCATGACCTTCACCTGCTTTTAAATGCGCGCCTTCACCAACGATTTCACCGTCTTTTACGATCACACAACCAACGTTGGGGTTTGGGGTTGTGGTGTATTTACCGCGCTTTGCGAGCGTGATAGCTCGGCTCATATATTCATGATCTTGTGATTTGAACTGGCTCAATCCCCCAACCTCGCAATCTCTTCACCAAACTCACGAATATCCTCAAACGAGCGATACACTGAGGCAAATCGCACGTAAGCCACTTTATCAAGCTTTTTGAGGGCTTCCATAATACATTCACCAATCATGTCACTTGGAACTTCACGCTCGCCTGTACCACGAATTTGAGATTTAATCTGATGTACTACTTCTTCTATTTGTTCTGTACTAACAGGGCGCTTTTCCAGCGCTCGGTGCATGCCATTAAGCAGTTTGTCTTCGTTGAACGGCTCTCTGGTGCCATCTTGTTTTATTACTCTTGGCATCAGAAGTTCCGCGCCTTCAAAAGTAGTAAAGCGTTCGTGGCATAAAATACACTCACGGCGACGACGGACTTGATGGCCGGAAGCAACCAATCGTGAATCTATCACTTTGGTATCTTTGGCTGTACAAAATGGACAATGCATAGACGCTCTCGTTGAGTTAAAAACAAAAAAGGCCGCTTGAATGCGGCCTTAATCATAACAAAAAACTGCTTTTTTGTGAGCGAAATTATGCGTAAACAGGTAATTTAGCGCAAATTGCTTTTACTTTTTCTTTCACTTGTGCTTGTACAGACTCATCATTGATGTTGTCTAGTACGTCACAGATCCAGCCAGCAAGCTCTTTCGATTCAGCTTCTTTAAAGCCACGACGAGTGATCGCAGGAGAACCGATACGAAGACCTGAAGTAACAAACGGTGAACGAGGGTCGTTTGGTACAGAGTTCTTATTTACTGTGATGTTTGCACGGCCAAGCGCAGCATCTGCATCTTTACCTGTGATGTCTTTGTCAATCAGGTCAAGTAGGAACAGGTGGTTTTCAGTTTTGCCAGAAACCACTTTATAACCACGCTCCTGAAGTACCGCAACCATCGCTTGTGCATTTTTAACCACTTGCTCTTGGTAAGACTTGAACTCTGGCTGTAGTGCTTCTTTGAACGCAACTGCTTTCGCAGCGATAACGTGGCACAGAGGACCACCTTGGCCACCAGGGAATACGGCAGAGTTTAGTTTTTTGTAGATTTCTTCATCATCACAAGCAGAGATGATAAGACCACCACGAGGGCCCGCTAGCGTTTTGTGCGTTGTTGTTGTTACAACGTGTGCATGAGGCACTGGGCTTGGGTAAATACCAGCAGCAACGAGACCTGCAACATGCGCCATATCAACAAGTAGGTAAGCGCCTACTTTGTCAGCGATTTCGCGGAACTTAGCCCAGTCAACGATACCTGAATACGCAGAGAAACCGCCGATGATCATTTTTGGTTTGTGCTCAAGTGCTAATGCTTCAACCTGAGCGTAATCAATTTCGCCAGTTTCTTCGTTTAGACCGTACTGAATAGCATTGTACGTTTTACCAGAGAAGTTTACATGAGAACCGTGTGTTAAGTGGCCACCATGAGCAAGACTCATACCTAGCACTGTATCATGTGGCTGAAGTAGCGCTTGGAACACAGCCGCATTTGCTTGTGAGCCAGCATGAGGCTGAACGTTTGCGTAAGTCGAACCAAATAGTTCGTTGGCACGGTCAATGGCAAGTTGCTCAACCACGTCAACGTGCTCACAACCACCATAGTAACGCTTACCTGGGTAACCTTCAGCATACTTGTTTGTTAGCTGAGAACCCTGGGCTTCAAGTACGCGTGGGCTACAATAGTTCTCAGAAGCGATAAGCTCGATGTGCTCTTCTTGACGTGAAGTTTCTGCTTCAATCGCTGCAGACAATTCTGGGTCAAAATCTGCAATATTCATGTTACGTTCTAACATGGTTTCTCCTAGGTAAACGTAAGGGTATTTTTAAAGACAAACTAGCGCCGGTAAGTGGCCAGTATGTCTATGAAATCAGCATGGGTATATTTAATCAGGGATTGAATTTATTTCACACCCCTATCGCGATGATATTTTTTTATTTAAACATTAATATTTTAAATGAGACAACCTAAGTTGCATTTGAAAAGCTAATATAGTTACGAAATTGAACATACCTAAGTGAGCTATTTACCCACTTAGGTCCCCGTTCTGATCTAGTTCAACTTTGCCAATATCGCCGCCTTCAAGGCGTTATAATCGGCACTAAGTGATTCAGCTAAACACGGTTTTTTCAGCGCATCAGCCAACGGCTTTGGCATATCAAGCTTATGATTTAAAACATCTTCTACAGACTCTTTGAATTTTGCTGGATGTGCAGTTGCAAGGAAAATCCCGGTTTCATCCGCTTGAGAGTCCAGCGCCAATCCCTCGTAAGCTATCGCTGTATGCGGTTCAGCCAAATAGCCTTTGTCATGTAATTCTTGCATGACTGTTTGAGTGCGCACTTCCAACACTGAACGTGAATAAAAGTCATGTTTGTTAAAATCACCTCTTTCCAACATGATTTCAACTCGAGGCCAGTTATTAGGTTTGCTCACGTCCATCGCATTAGAGAGTGACTCCAACGTGTCGTTTGGTTGCCACTCACCTGATGTAACATAACGAGGCACAGTATCATTCTGGTTTGTCGTCGCACTTAGCTTGGCGATCGGTAATCCTATTGCTGCCGCTATCATCGCTGCGCAAACATTACCAAAGTTACCACTTGGCACTGAAACATGCACTTTATCACGCTGCGACTTAGGTAATTGTGCTAGTGCTTCAAAGTAATAACACACTTGCGCCACTAAACGGCTGATGTTGATTGAGTTTGCCGAATTAAGACCAAGTTTTTGCTTCACCTCGTCATCAAGAAATGCAGACTTCACCATCGCTTGGCAGTCATCAAAGCTACCATCTACAGCATAGCAATGAATGTTTTTCCCAAGTGTTGTAAACAGCTTTTGCTGAGCAAGTGAAATTTTGCCATGGGGATACAGGATCACTACATCAACGTTTTCTTTTTCGTAAAAGGCATGGGCAACGGCAGCACCTGTATCACCACTTGTCGCTGTGAGGATAGTTACACGTTCACCTTGATTAAACATGCTGATACATTCAGCCATAAAGCGACCGCCAAAGTCTTTAAACGCTAACGTTGGACCATGAAATAACTCTAAGCAATGCTGGTTGTCAGCAACCTCCACAAGCTTAGCTGGAAAGTTAAATGCGCGCTTTACCATGGCATCTAGTGTGTCTTGTGGTAATTCATCTCCGATAAGGTGGTGAAGTACTCTGGCACTGCGCTCAGCAAAAGGTAGTGCAAGTAATGCGTCAATATCCGCAATACGCTCAAAAGATGGTGGAAAGAAAACACCCTGATTGCGACCTAGGCCAATTTTGACCGCTTCGACGAATGAGACGACCTGCTGCTCGTCCTTTAAATTTACTAACTTCATTATTTCTGATCCTTTAATTCTCTTGTACCTTGCGTATCTAGTCGGCAAATATGGCTAAACCCTGCATCATTAATATAGTGTTGCTGCAACCATTGCTGTACGGCATTTGCCTGTTGCTCAGACTTACAAATTGCAAATAATGTAGGTCCTGCTCCGGAAATACTCACCAGCTCGGCTCCTAGGGCTGGTAGCGCCTTTTTCGCTTCGCTAAACCCGGCAATGAGTGGCGCTCTCGCTTCCTCGGCAATACTGTCTTTCATCATCGACAGTGCGTTATCAAATTGCCCTGACTGCATCAGTAAACAAAAACCAGATAGTCGCTGGGCAAATTCCACCGTATCATGCAATGAAAACTGCTGCGGTAGTGCTTGTCTTGCTTTTGCTGTGTTTAGTGCAAAACCTGGATAAGCAATGACATAAAACCAATTTTCATCATACGCAACACTGATTGCTTTGCTCGGAATGCAGTCCGCAGTCAGTTGCAGTCCACCAAGGTAGCATGGCGTGATGTTGTCGTAGTGACGACCGCCACTGACCTTAGCTTCAAAGTCGGCCATCAGTTCAATAAGCGCCTCTTGGCTTAATTGCGTATCGGCAAAATCATTAAGCGCAGCAAAAGCAGCAACTACAGAGCATGCGCTTGAACCTAACCCAGAACCAACAGGAAGACCTTTATATAAAGTCATGGCAACCGCTGGCATGTTTGGTGCTACATGCTGCTTGAAGTGCAGTAAACACTGAAACGCCAAATTGTCTTTGGGATCGGCTGAGAGCTTTTCAGCATATGGGCCAATACAATTGAACGTATCATGCTCTGCAGCTTCAACGCTGACCTGATCACCCAGTAAACTGCCATCAATGGGTTCAAGTGCGGCGCCTAGTGCGTCAAAGCCAACACAAAAATTTCCCATAGATGCAGGTGCATAAAATGTTTTCATCATTACCCCTACCTCGACAGCGTTTTTAGAATATCTGTAAACACGCCAGCAGAGGTCACTTCCGCACCGGCGCCATACCCTCTGATCACAAAAGGTTTTGGCTGATAGTACTGGCTTAAGATTGCGAGTGCGTTTTCACCATCACGAATATCATACAAAGCGTGCTCCTTATCTACGGCTTCAATACCAACGCGGCATTTGCCATCAACAATTGAACCAACATAGCGTAGCACTTGGCCTTGTGCTTTTGCCGCTGCTATACGGGCTGAAAAAGCGTCATCTAATTGAGGTAATTGCGCCATAAATTCATCAACACAGGTACCCTCTGCAAACCCTTCAGGCAACACTGACTCAACTTCAATATCGTCCAGTTCCAATGGCAATCCCGATTCGCGGGCAATGATGAGCAGCTTACGCGCGACATCCGTTCCAGATAAATCATCGCGTGGATCAGGCTCTGTAAAGCCATTTTGTTTGGCTTTCTCTGTTGCTTCCGATAGCGATAAACCATCTGATAATACGCCGAAAATATATGACAGCGAGCCAGACAAAATACCACTGAATGACAGCAGTTCATCTCCTGCGCCAAACAGCAATTTAAGGTTGTCTAGTACAGGTAGACCTGCTCCAACGTTAGTTTCATATAAAAAGTGACGGCGCTTAGCTTGTGCAGCTTGTTGCAGCGACTGATAATACTCATAACTGCCTGTATTTGCTTTTTTGTTAGCCGCAACGACATGAAACCCAGCATTTAGAAAGTTTAAATAGTTGTCTGCGACAAATTGGGCAGCACTACAATCGACAATCACAGGGTTTATTAAATGGTTTTGCTTAACAAACTGGCTAACGTGTTGTAAATCAAAACCCGACTCAGCTTTTTCAAGTGCCAGTTCCCAGTTATCAAATGGCACACCTTCAGAGTCTAAATAACATTTACTCGAGTTGGCAATACCATAGAGATTCAAGCGAATATTACGCTTTTCGAGCCATGCTTGCTGTTTATGAAATTGCTTCATTAATTCTTGACCCACTAAACCACAGCCAATCAAGAAAACATCAATGGAAGGTACGTGCGTGAAGAAGTTTTCGTGACACACCTTTACTGCATCTTGGCACAGCTCACCATCAACCACCGCCGAAATTGAACTTTCTGTTGAGTCCTGCGCGATGGCGACAATATTCACCTGGGCTTGAGCGAGCGAAGCAAAGAATTTGGCAGCAAGACCTTTGTGCGCTCTCATGTTGTCGCCAACCAAAGTAACGATAGCAAGATTACGCTGCACTTCAATTGGGTCGATTAACCCAGCTTGGGTTTCAAGCTCAAATGCCTGTTCCAGCGCAGCCAGCGCGAGACTTAGGTCTTGCTCATGGACACAAAAACTAATACTAAATTCACAAGAAGATTGTGTAATCAGTACGATAGAGACATTGTCTGCTGCCAGTGCAGAAAAAACCCGGGCAGCCATGCCTACCTTGCCTTTCATTCCAGGCCCTGCCACAGTTAACATAGCCAGTTTGTCTAGACTCGAAAGCGCTTTTACTGGAGCCTCGCCACCACCTTGTGCACAAATCAGTGAGCCGGGCACTTCTGGGTCATGAGTATTTTTAATTTCGCACGGCACATCCGCTTTGGCGCAAGGTAAAATGGTTTTTGGGTGCAGCACTTTAGCGCCAAAATAAGACAATTCCATAGCTTCTTTATAAGACAGCACATCAACTTTAGTTGCCTTTTTAATAAGACGAGGATCGGCACTATAAACACCATCAACATCAGTCCAGATTTGGCAGATTTCGGCTTCAAGACAAGCTGCTGCAACTGCCGCAGAATAGTCAGAACCATTACGACCAAGCGTTGTCAGCTCACCCGCTTCATTACTGCCTGTGAAACCCGCCATAATATAAAAACGCGATGCGTTGGCACGAACCATCTCTGCAAAACATAATTTACTCAACCTAAGGTCAACTTCCGCATCAAGGTATCCGCCTTGTGTTTTTACGCACGCTTCAGCACTTAACGAAACCGCATCGGATTGCAGCATGGTATCCATTAGCGCGACACTTATCCGCTCACCAAAGCTAATGACATAAGCTCTGGCTTGACTTGGGCAGTGCCCCAGTAGCTTTGCACCATCTAGTTTATTCTTCAGTAATTCAAAGTCAGGCCAACCCGAAACACTACCGTACACAGCTTGTACTTCATCGTGTAAGCCTTGGCTACGAGATGCAAATGACTGCCATTGAGTGTCAAATTCAACTCCTTGCCCTGCTAATTCAGCAAGCTCAACTAATTGATCTGTCATGCCACCAGGGGCGGAAAGCACGACGAGTGCTTGTTGTTGCCCATGATCTTTAATGAGCTGTCTTACTCTTTGTAAACAGGCAAAATCTTTGAGGGAAGACCCTCCAAACTTTAGTACTCGCATCATTTTTCCTCATTCCAAAAACAAAAAAGGCCTGTGTTCTTAGTGAACACAGGCCTTTTTTAAACTCGCACTGACCTATGCCACTATCCAGTTAGGATGGTGGTTGTAATAATGGTCGTAGTGATGATATTCGTTTTCATAAAATTAGATTGCCTGAAGTGTAGTCATACTGTCAATACGAAATAGCAAAATAGATTATGCAAATTTCTAATAGTGACATTTGTAATCTGCATAGATAAGTTATCTTATCCCAAATTTATGCAATAGTTCCAAAAGCTGTTCAGCTTTGGCTGGCTTTTCTAGAAACCCCAGCGCGCCCAAACTTGCAACTCTTTCTTTCATTTGCGCCTGAATATCGGCTGAAATTACCACTACATAACATTCAATTTTATTGGTTTTTATTGCTTCAAGCACACCAATGCCGTCTAATATTGGCATGGTCAGATCAAGACACAACAAATCGATTTGTTGTGCTTGCAGTATCTCCATTGCTTGTTGGCCATCCTTTGCTTGGTGCAACACGATATCTAAATTGCTCTGCAAGTGTTTTATTACTTGCTTTCGGGCTACAGCCGAATCATCGCAAACTAAGACGGAATAACTCATAAAGTGGCCAGTCTTGTACTTAATAAAACGGTCATTGGATAACACTAACTTATAACACATTAAACTTTGCTTAGTAAGGCGCTAAAAAACATATTTAATTAAGATATTTATTTATTTTTAACCATTTATTGGCTAACTTTAAAGGCAGATTATACAAAGGCGATGAACTAACCGTAGGAGCTCAGCTTAATTCATGCTGCAAAAAAGCCTCTCAAAAAAATTGCTCACTAATGTGTTGTCGGTTTACTTCCTTCTAACCTTTGTCGTCACATGCGGTCAAGTGATTGCTGAATACGTCAACACAAAAGACTATATTCGTAATGAGCTGACGATGTTACAAAAAACATTCAGTAGGAGCCTGACTCGCGCTATTTGGGAACTCAACACCAAACAGACAGTCACCACAGCTGAAGGCTTGCTAGCAATTCCGATGATTGAAGGGATCATTGTACGTGATGACAGTGGTGAAATTATTTCTCAGCTTGGACGTTCGCTGGATATTCACGAGCTTTACAGTCAACAGCTTGTTCAAGAAGAAGCAATAATTGAGGACACACCATCAGGTCTATTCGGTTACACCTTTCCGCTGATATTCGAGTTTTCAGGTCGCGCTACTCAGGTTGGAGATGTGACGTTATTTTCAAGCCGAGAAGTCGTGCTTAGTAGGATCATGATATCGATTTACTTCTTAATCGGTAACGCCATGATTAAAACCACCTTTTTGATTATTTTGTTCTTAATTGCATTTCGAAAGCTGCTGACTGAGCCGCTGAGTGAACTTACCGAACAGATAGAAGAGTTCGAAATAGACAATGTTGATGGCCATAGAATAGACATTGGAACGAAGGAGCGTAACGAATTAAAGATAATGGAAGAAGCGTTTAACAAGTTGATCGATAAAATTTCTGAATACCGTAAAAAATTAGACCAAACACAAAAAGAGCTCATCATTAGTAATGAAAAGCTAGATCAACACAACATCCAGCTTGAACAAGAGGTCGCGCGTAAAACTTCTAATCTCAGCCAAGCGATGATGGATTTACAACAACAAAAATACGAGTTAGAAAAACAAAAGCTAACACTGACCGAAGAAATTGATCTTAGAAAGCAAACAGAAGAAGAGCTGTTAACGAAACAAAAAGAGCTCGAAAAATATGTTGATGAGCTAAACATGGCGCAAGAGCGCTTAGTGGGTTCGGAAAAAATGGCCGCGCTTGGTGGACTTGTCGCGGGTATTACTCACGACATCAACACCCCAGTGGGAATAGGCGTTACTGCCACCTCGTTTCTACAAGAGCGATTGGATCAGCTAGAGTCTGCTTATAATGCCAAGACCCTTTCTCCTAAAGCATTAGAGGAATTTATTAGCGAAGCAAAACAGAGCGCTAGCCTGCTTACCACCAATTTAGATAGGGCATCTGAGCTCGTTGCAAGCTTTAAACAAATTGCCGTTGACCAAGCCAGTGAAGCGATAAGAACAATTAATATGAAGCAATACCTTGGTGAGGTTATTCGTTCTTTGCACCCAAAACTGAAAAAAACACATCACCAGGTCAATATAGAATGTCCAGAGGACATGACGCTTAACTTACCAGCTGGCGCAATTAGCCAAATTTTTACTAACCTTATTATGAATTCGCTGATCCATGGCTTTGAGAATCAAGATAAAGGTAATATCGATATAAAAATCACCGAAGATAATGGTGCTGTTAATATTGTTTATCAAGATGATGGTAAGGGCGTGACAAAAGCACAACTTGAGCGCCTGTTTGACCCATTTTTCACTACCAAACGTGATCAAGGCGGTAGCGGATTGGGCACGCATATTACCTTAAACTTGGTGAAACAAACCTTGAATGGCGATATTGAAGTAACAAGCGAAGAAGGAAGAGGCTTGACTTACTATATTAGCTTTCCCAAAGATCTTCAAAAACCAATGGCTATGTTCCACTAGCCATTGGTTTTTGGCCCTTACCAAGCAGATACAACAGTTGAACGGCTGCCACCAGTTTTGTTTTTTTAGAGCCTCGTAGAAAAGTACACTATCCCCTTGTACAAATACCAAACAAACCAACGTAAAAACAAGATTTTAAGGTAAATTATTTCGACTTATACCAATTACCTTAATGTAAGTGGTCTATTTTGAGGCGAGAGAATTTTGTAGATAACCCCGCTACCGCATCCTGCTATCGTCACGGTACCCACATCCATGTAGGCAAGGCAAAAACTTCTTATTTAGTTGTTCTAAATAAGAAATTTTTAACGCTGTTAGCGTCAGATTTACTCCTTCAAATTGAGCAAGTATTAAGTCAAATTAGTATTATATGAATTGATTAGCCAATATCTTCTGGAATACAAGCTTACGCCTTTTTGCTATGATGAGCGCAATTTAATTCCAAATGAGCTTAATTCTATGTGGTTCAGTAACTTAATCTGCTATAAATTCAAACAAGATGTCAACTACACACAAGAGGACTTTGAAAAAGCGCTAGAGCAGGATATTTTCCGCCCATGTGGCAGCCAAGATATGACAACTTTTGGCTGGACAAAAGCTTTTGGTAAACATGGCCAGATGCTTTCGCATTTTTCACAAGACAGCATTTTAGTCTGTGCCAAGCGTGAAGAAAAAGTGCTACCAGCAGCCGTTGTCAATGAAATGGTTGCAGAAAAAATTGAGCAAATAGAACAGCAAGAAAATCGTCCAGTAAAGAAAAAAGAAAAAGACGACATCAAAGAAAATATTCTTGCTACGTTATTACCTCAAGCGTTCAAAAAATCTAGCTTACAGTTTGCTTTTATCGACCAAAAATCAGGTTGGGTCATTGTAAATAGCGCCAGCTTCAACAAAGCAGAAGAGCTACTTGCTCTGCTACGTAAGTCTCTAGGCACACTCCCTGTTGTACCAGCGTTTGCGAACTATGATTTAGACTTACAGCTAACACACTGGCTAACCGAATTTACCGCGCCCGAAGGCTTTGCAATAGGCACCGATGCTGAGTTGCAAGAGCCTGACGACAACGGCGCTCAAGTCAAGTTAAAACAACATGACCTTTCATCAGATGAAATCAAAACGCATTTAGAAAACGGTAAACGTGTAACTAAACTCGCATTAGATTGGCGTGAGCGTGTGAAATTCGTCTTACAAAACGACGGTACATTAAAACGTTTAAGCTATGCAGAGGCACTTAAAGACCAAAATGCGGATATTCCAAAAGAAGATCTAGCCGTTAAACTGGATGCTGACTTTATTTTGGTATCAGAAGAAATCAAAGAGTTGTTAGAAGACCTAACCAAAGGTCTTGGTGACGACGAAGGCCTAGAGTCTTAATTTTAGAGCCTTCATCTAGAGCTTGTTGAGCTTTGGATACGAAAAATTGATAGCGGATATGGCTATCAATTTTTCTTTATCCAGTTCAATACTCTATCTTCACAAGGTTACTTTGCGCCAATAGCGAACGGACGGCACGCACTCAAGTGCAAGCGTTTTGTTACTGGCTGGCCACCTTATTTGCACTAACCAACGCATTTGTAGCGCTTTATTTACTCTTCAATGGCATGATAGGAGCTCGGCTTTGGCAGTAACGCTTTGCTAACCTGAATTTCAGGCCTTGAAGACAATTTACATCAGTAGTCCGATACCCGAAGCAGTAATAAGTACAATTAAACGGAGTTTGACGCGCGTGAATGTAAAAAGCATTTCATTGGCTTTAATAGTAGTGATAATTTGGGGGCTTAACTTTTCGGTCATTAAATTTGGCCTAGCAGAGCTGCCTCCTATTTTATTCTCAGGCTTGCGTTTTTTGGTAGTCGCGATCCCTGCAGTATTCTTTATTCCTTTTCCTAAAACGTCGATATGGAACGTACTCAGTGTTGGGCTATTTTTAGGTGTGCTTAAGTTTAGCTTGCTGTTTATTGCGATGGAATCAAATGCGTCAGCTGGCATTGCTTCTTTGCTGCTTCAAGCCCAAGTCATTTTCACGATTTTGCTAAGTGTTTTGTTGTTAAAGGAAACCATGAATCGCTTTCAAGTGGTGGGGATCAGCATCGCAACGTTTGGGTTTAGTTTGTTTTTTATCAACTCGTCTGGGTCAACGACAATATTGGGCGCGGTGCTCATTCTGTTCGCGGCATTATTTTGGTCGTTTTCAAACCTCATCATGAAGCGCCTGCAAAACGTTAATTTACTCCATTTTATTGTTTGGGTAAGTCTAGTGCCGCCATTGCCACTTTTTACATTGTCTTATTTTATTGAAACAGACTCTCCATTGACCTTACTACTGAACACCACAACACAGTCTTGGTTATCCATTGCCTATGTGGGTTATATCTCAACACTGATTGCATTCGCAATATGGGGTTGGCTACTTAAAAATCACAAGGCTGCAGCAGTAACGCCTTTTGCCTTATTAATCCCTATTGTCGGCATTATTGGTTCAGCCTTATTACTTAATGAGCAGTTGATGCTAATGGAAGCTATTGGGGGTGGTTTTATTTTATGTGGCTTGACGATTTCTGTTACAGGTGCTCGGATAAGCAAAATATTTAGCAAGCCCCGAGCCGATGTTTTGCCCTAAACGCCAAAGACCTCGATAGAGGCCTTTGTATTCACGAGAAGCAAAAGGAGCTAAGCAAACATTGTTTTGACGTCTTCGAGCACACTTAAATAAGTGTCATCGGCAAACATACTCACTTCCTTAATTATTCCTTTTTCTTCATATTGTTTTAATGCTGCAGACTTATCAGACACCTGTAAAATACCTTCTACGATTGCACCCACACGAATAAAGTCGACATAACAGACATGTTCTGGTCGGTAATTTGGATTTGCCCAGCTTTCTGCGACTTCAACGAACTCGTCGGTAAATTCCCACTCACGCATTATCGCTCCCCCAATTTTGCCGCCTAATTTCTGGATGGCATGGGCCAAAAAGCTTGGATTGGCAAACACTTCGGGGTGACGCTCGGCCTCTGTCAAAATAGGCAAAACACCGATATTAAACACCAAAGAAGCTAACGTGATTGTATCTCTGTTGAGCGAGGTGTGCTTATTGACGCGAAGATAAAAATCCATCGTTGTTATCGCTTGACAAGCGACTTTTAACGTCTTCTGCCAAGCTTTGTCCATGTATGTTTTTATGAGCTTATTATTAGAGACAAATAGCTGCTCCATGGCCATCGCAGTTGCAATATTCTTGATTTGTCTTAGACCAATTCGCGTTACCGCTTGGTTTAAGGTATTGACCTTAACCGAACGCCCCATAAAAGCGCTGTTAGCAACTTTAATCATACGCGCAGCGAGGGCTGGGTCATGAGAAATAACGTCTGACATCTGCATCAGGTTAATTTCAGGGTCGTCTGCCGCTTGCCTTACACGCACTGCGATTTCAGGTAATGTCGGCAATACCAAGGTATCGTTATTGATCCTATCAGTTAGAATCGTGAGCAAAGCATTTTCTGTAGACATGAAACCAAATCCCTTAATAACTGAATAAAAGACCCGACTGCAAACGTAAGTTTATAATAAAAGTAGGCACTGCGCTTGCTGGTGGTCACACTGCTGATTTTTAGTATCTATGACATAAGTATTGTCTAACTTTCGGATAAAGTTAAGAAAATCTAGGAAAATAATATTTTATTTATATACCCCCAATAATTAGCAAGTTAGAATTCAAGGTATACCGTACTTTGCGGCTAGCTTTAACATAAAAATATTGGAAAAAGCCCACATCTGGGCGTAAATGGTAACCCTTCACATTAACTGCGACTTGAATACCACATATCAATTTAGGTTAACTAGGCACAGCAATACAAAATCGTGTAGGGTAATCTCAACATAATCAGGATCTGTTTATCTTTTAAGTTTGTTTTTGGAGTAGTTTGATTGGTATTTATACAAGGCAGAGTCTGCGTAGCATAGTTACTCTATGTCAGTCAGACGATAAAGACTTTGTAGAAATGCCAACCAAACGCTGCTCTAAGGGTTCACCTAAGTGCGACTTGCTCATTGTTGCTCTACTTTTGCCTAGCTCACTGGGCTGAAAGCCGAGCGTCGCGATCAAAACATACTCAGGAAAACAAAAGTCAAACAGCAAAGGTCAACAGACCCAAGAACACAGACAACAAGGGAGCATTATGAAACACTCTACGATTTCAGTTGCAATCGCGCTTGCAACAGGTCTCACCCTCACTGGCTGCTCTGAGCCATCAACCTCTTCTGAAAAACCTAGTGCACAAACTGAGCAAGCCCAAGCTGATAACAAACAATCAGGCTACAAGCTTGTGAATGCGTCTCAAGACCGACTAAATATTTATACCCCAGTAACGCTAGAAACAGACCTAGGTCACCTAAGTGATAACCAGAAAAAAATGCTGGCTTTACTTATCGACGCTTCCGTTATTATGGATAATTTATTTTGGCAGCAAGCATTTGGCGAAGACAAAACAACCTTCCTAGGCAAAATCTCAGATGAAAAAGTGCGCCAGTTCGCCGACATCAACTATGGGCCTTGGGATCGTTTGAACGGCGACCAAGTTTTTCTTTCTGGTTTTGAAGATAAAGCACTTGGCGCGGAGTTTTACCCAAGCGACATCACTAAGGATGAGCTAAACAATGCTGAAGTAAAAGACAAAACAGGACTTTATTCTCTTATTCGACGCGATGAAAGTGGAAAGCTATACAGTATCCCCTATTCTTCAGCCTACAAAGCCGAGCTAGACCAAGCTGCGGCGCTATTACGCCAAGCAAGTAAACTGGCACAAGACAAAGAGTTTGCACATTACTTAAACCTACGTGCAGATGCCTTGGTGAACAACAGCTATCAAGCATCTGATTTTGCGTGGATGGACATGAAAAATAATCCAATTGATGTGGTAATCGGCCCGATCGAAACCTATGAAGATCAACTATTTGGCTACCGCACTGCTTTTGAATCTTACGTTCTGGTTAAAGACTTGGCGTGGAGTGAACGCCTCGCTAAGTTTGCCGCTTTCTTACCTGAGCTTCAAACTGGCTTACCTGTTGAGGATAAGTACAAGCAAGAAGTGCCAGGCTCTGATGCCGACCTAAACGCATATGACGTCATTTATTATGCCGGTCATTCAAACGCAGGTAGTAAAACCATTGCGATTAACCTGCCAAATGACGAGGAAGTACAACTACAAAAAGGTACCCGCCGCCTACAACTTAAAAACGCAATGCGTGCAAAATTCGACAAGATTTTAGTGCCAATCGCAGATCAACTTATCGTCCCTGAGCAACGTAAGCACATCACCTTTGATGCTTTCTTTGCTAATACCATGTTTCATGAGGTGGCACATGGCCTAGGCATTAAAAATACTATTACGGGTAAAGGTACTGTTCGTCAGTCACTACAAGAACACGCCAGTGCGCTTGAAGAAGGTAAAGCCGATATCCTAGGCCTATACATGGTTGAGCAACTACTTAAAAAAGGCGAGATCACCGAAGGTACGCTTGAGGATTATTACATCACCTTTATGGCGGGGATCTTCCGCTCAGTACGCTTTGGTGCATCTAGTGCACACGGTAAGGCGAATATGATCCGATTTAACTTCTTTAAGCAAGAAGGCGCATTCTCTAAAAACACGGACGGCTTATATCAAGTGAATATGGAGAAGATGGGCGCAGCGATGGAGAAACTGTCTAACCTTATCCTAACGCTACAAGGTGATGGTGACTATCAAAAAGTCGATCAACTAATCGCAACGCACGGCGATATCAAAGCGGAACTACAAAAAGACCTAGATAAGCTCTCTGAAGCGAGCATTCCTGTTGATGTTACCTTTAAGCAAGGTAAACAAGTGCTTGGACTCTAGTACGAGCTAGAACACCATGCCATAGTGACTGAAGCGACAAGCTGAAAGCCTATGGCATGACTTACCGCATCAGACAACTGGTTGAATAAAAGTCGCGAAATCACCTAAGGTAAATCAAAAACAGGGCCGATACATATTAAACATTGTGTTGAAACAAAAAGGAGTTTTTATGACAATGAATTTTCGTACCCACTATGACTCACTGATTTTCACACCAGTGAAGTCTGCGGCCACACCAGTGAAAACACCACCTGAAGCAGACAACCCCAAGAGAGATGACTTACAACAACAGCCCGACGAATCCGGTGTATATTGGTGATACGCGTAACAGCTCACCACACAGTGCGCTGCTAAATCCCGATGACTTCGACTTTGATAACATGTCGATTAACAAATTTACTGACATTGTCGATGCTATTCGAACTTTAGAATCGGATATGGCTCACGCTAGCGGATATTCAGGTAGCTTGCGTGACACTTTTTGGGATGATGTGATGGGTGTTAAAGGAGCACTGGATAATGCTAACTTTTCAGAGCTTGATTACCGCGCTGATGATAAGATAAAGATCAGCGATTTTTTTGCCGAAAGTGTAGAGAGAACCGCCAAGATGGAGCAAGAAAATTATCGCGCATTTCATGGTTCACATGGCATCGCCCAGCAAAAACAACAAACAGTAGCCAAAATCACTTCCGAACCCTTCCTTCGAGAGTACCAAGAAAAAGCGGTAGCATTTTTAAAAACTCGTGAAACCCAACTAATTGATAGGCAGGCTTGAGTGACCTGCGCAATATTGAGTACCTATTGAATTAATTCTTTCGGTATTCGTAACGTACACCACCGCAAGTGGTAACCTCGCCTCCATGATTCATTAACGCTACGGGGTAGCTATCACGGAGTAAATATCTACACAAAATTTGCTTTTATTTTTGCAATTTCTTTATCTTCATAAGGCTTTGCAGAAAACAGCCCCCAAACAGGTTTCGGCCAAGCAATATCAGTTTTAAATCGTGCGATGTGGTGCACATGTAATTGCGGCACCATATTACCAAGGGCTGCTACATTCAATTTATCTGGCGTAAAGGTATCTTGTAGCAAACGACTTAGCTTGGCTGATTCTTGCCAAAACTGGATTTGCTGTGGCTCAGGTAAGTCAATAATTTCTTTTGCCTCTGCTACTCTTGGCACTAAGATAAACCAAGGGTATTGGGAGTCATTCATCAACAATACAGTACAAAGCGGCCATTCTGCTATTAGAATACAGTCTCGCTGTAATTCTTTCGCTAATTCAAACATCATCGTGCACCTATTTAAATCCGATTTACTCGGCACTCTATCCGAATTTGTTGATATTGCAAAGCAGCTTCATTACCATCCGCAAAGACTTTAAAAATACAACAAGGTGGCTACCGTGCATTCTCGCATTAAACACTACACAATAGCCCTTCCGTTAGCACTTGCATCTGTTGCCGCTAACGCAGAGCAGCTAACTCTTGAGCGACTTTTTGACGACCCGTCTCTTTCAGGTAAAGCGCCTGTAAAGCTACAATTTTCTCCTGACGGCTCTCGTGTTACGTATCTTCAAGGTAAAAAAGAAGATTACAACCGCTACGACCTTTGGGAATATAATCTAAAAGACAATACTAACCGTCTATTGGTAGACTCAGCTGCGCTGTTTTCTGGCCCAGAAAACCTCTCTGATGAAGAGAAAGCACGTCGTGAGCGCCAACGTATTTTTGGACGCGGTATTTTAGAATACAAATGGTCAAAAGATGGCAAAGCGCTGCTTTTTCCACTTAATGGTGACTTGTACTATTATGAAATTGCTTCAGGTAAGAGTAAAAAGCTAACAGAAACTGAGGCATTCGAAACCGATGCTCGCTTCTCACCAAAAGGTAACTTTGTTTCTTTTATTCGTGAGCAAAACCTTTATGCCATCGATCTTAAATCAGGCAAAGAAATTCAATTAACCAAAGATGGCGGTGGCGTAATTAAAAACGGCATGGCTGAGTTCGTTGCTCAAGAAGAAATGAGCCGTATGACGGGCTACTGGTGGTCGGGTGATGAGCAACAAGTAGCTTTTACTCGCATAGATGAAAGCCCAGTGCAAGAAGCTATCCGCAACGAAATCTACGCCGAAGAAGTTAAGCTATTCAATCAACGTTATCCATATACGGGTACTGCAAATGTTGAAATTGAACTGGGTGTTGTAAAAATCAATAACCAAAAAGTAGATTGGATAGATTTAGGCGACGATAAAGACATTTACATCGCCCGCGCAAATTGGTTAAAAGATAACAAAACATTGTCATATCAGTGGCAAAATCGCTCGCAGCAAAAACTAGAACTGCGCTTTTACGATACCAAAAGCAAAAAACAGCAAGTTGCCCTAACCGAAACCAGTGATACTTGGATTAACCTGCATTTTGACCTTGAGTTCTTAAAGGACAAAAAACACTTTGTGTGGGCTTCTGAGCGCGATGGTTTTAAACACCTTTACCTATACAGAACCAATGGCCAACTTGTACGCCAAATCACTAAAGGCGACTGGATTGTTGAAAGCCTTCAAGGCGTTGATGAGAAAAAGGGTATCGTATACTTCTCAGGTCGCAAAGACACGCCGCTTGAGAGCCACCTATACAGCGTACCACTTTTCAAAGAAGGCGATGCAAAACGTATTACCGAAAAAGGTAGCTTCCATAAAGTAGTACTTGCAAAAGATAACCGTACTTTTATTGATAAAGCGTCTTCAGTCAATCGTCCACCAGCTGTTGCACTGCGCAAAGTAAACGGCGAATTTGTCACTTGGCTTGAAGAAAATGCTTTAGACAACCAGCACCCGCTTACACCCTACTTGAGCAATCTAGCCACGCCAGAGTACGGCACACTGAAAGCTGAAGATGGTCAAACCATGTATTACCGTTTATTTAAGCCAGCAAAGCTTGAAAGTGGTAAGAAATACCCGGTGATTGTAAACGTTTACGGTGGCCCTCACGCGCAGCGCGTGACCAACAGCTGGCGTAGTAAAAACTTGTACTTCCAATATCTAGCACAGCAGGGTTATGTAATTTTCCAGCTTGATAACCGCGGCTCCTACAACCGAGGTAAAAAGTTTGAAGACCCTATCTACAAACACTTAGGAGAAGTAGAAGTAGCCGACCAAATTAAAGGCGTTGAATTCTTACGTACACTGGACTACGTAGACCCTGAGCGTATCGGTATTTATGGCCACAGCTATGGTGGTTATATGGCGCTGATGACAATGTTTAAAGCAGGCGACTACTTTAAAGCCGGTGTTTCTGGTGCGCCAGTAACTGATTGGGCACTGTATGACACCCATTACACTGAGCGTTACCTGGGTCATCCAGATACAAATGCCAAGGGCTATGAACAAAGTGCTGTCTTCCCTTATGCCGATGGCCTAAAAGGCCCGCTGATGATCTATCACGGTATGGCCGACGATAACGTACTGTTTACCCATGCAACTAAGTTATTTAAGCAGTTGCAGGACGAAGTTAAGCCATTTGAAATGATGACTTACCCGGGTTCTAAACACAGTTTACGGGGCAAAAAAGTACAAACCCACTTACACCAAACCATTACTGACTTCTTCAACCGTCACTTTGACGTTGACCCTAAGTAAACACTTAATCACGCCCAGCCTCACTGGCTGGGCGTGCTGACACTCTCAAAGTAATTTGTCTCTACTCCTTTAGTCTAATTGTTTATTCTTATGGACTAAGAAAAACTACAATTATTATGCAAGCGCGATTTACGCCAATTATCTTGCTTATTGCCTGTGCAACCAAAGCCTAGACAAGGAATGACTAGCCAACTTTTTAGGCTATTTCTACATTTATCTTTTATCTAGTTACAAGCCTTTGGGGTATCTAGGCTAAGCAATTTAACTGTTTTGAAGTAAGTCACTTTTAACATAGCGAGCATCAGACTTGCGCTCTTGGAGCACCTGAGCTGTAAGCCCCACGCACGTTTTGTGACTTAAGTACGTATTCGCGCCTAGATTCTTTCGACAATAAGAACGACATAAGGATCACATTATGTCCAAGCAGTTTTTAAGACATCTCACCATTTTTCAGCGGCTCGCATTATTAATCATTGTGGTTATCATCGGTGTTATTTTGCAAAGTGTTGTCAGTTTAACCCAGCAGTATGAAGCGTTGGAAAAACAACAATATAACAAAACCCAAAGTCTCGTAGAAAACGCGTACAGTTTAGTTGCTTACTTTCATCAACAGTACGCTTCAGGTGCGATAACCGAAACGCAGGCTAAACTAAATGCACTGGATGCCGTTGCAGCATTGCGCTATGAGGAAGACAACTATTTTTGGATTAATGATTACCAACCCAAAATGGTGATGCACCCGTTTAAACCCGAGCTTAATGGCAAAGACTTAAGCCAATCTAAAGACCCTAATGGTAAGCGTCTTTTTGTTGAAATGGTGAATGTTGCAAAAGCCAGTGGTTCAGGATTTGTGCCTTATTTATGGCCAAAACCAGGCAAACAAGCTCCGGTAGAAAAGATCTCGTATGTTAAGGCATTTACACCATGGGGGTGGATCGTAGGCTCCGGCGTATACCTTGATACCATAGATGCAGAGTTTGCAAATATTCGTAATCTCCTGTTAATTGAGTTAGCGCTCCTCATCATTTTATTATTCCCTTTCAGCGCCATAATTAGCAAAAGTATTATTGACCCTATCAATCAAGCAAAGGACATGATGAAAGGTATCGCTCAAGGAGAAGGAGACCTTACCCGAACATTAAATGAAAGTGGTAAGGATGAAATAACCGCTTTGGCAAAATATTTTAACCTTTATACCGAAAAAATGCGCCACTCCATTGCCACAGTAGCGCACAATGCAAAAGAAGTAGAAACACTTGCCAACCAAGTAAAGTCAGCAGGTGAAGAAAACTTAGCGTTCATTGAGTCACAAAATGACAACAGCCGACAAGTTGCTACCGCTGCTGAGCAAATGACCATGCAAGTGCGAGAAATTAGCAACAATGCAGACACAGCTGAGCACTCAGCAACGGATGCCCGCAATTATAGTCAAAAAGGTAAGCATACAATTTCCCAAACCATTGCCGCCATTAAAAAGCTATCAGAGCAGATCCAATCCGTTAGTGTAACAACCTCTAGCTTAGATCAAGAAAGTCAGCATATTGGCTCTGTACTGGATGTGATCCGAGGCATTGCTGAGCAAACCAATTTACTTGCATTAAATGCAGCCATAGAAGCCGCGCGAGCAGGCGAACAAGGGCGCGGATTTGCTGTTGTCGCTGATGAAGTGCGCACGCTGGCAAGCCGTACAGGGCAAAGCACGGATGAGATCCACAACATGATTGAACGTCTGCAAAAAGAAGCACAGCAAGCCGTCGCAGCAGTAAAAGTTAGTCAGCAGATCTCAGAGCAAACCGTAGAGCAAGTGCAATTAGCCGATACCGCCTTAACAGAAATTGAAAAACTGATTGATGATATTTCTGATATGAATACGCATATTGCCAAAGCCACTGATGAACAAAGCCTTGCCGCACAAGAAGTCAATGAGCGGATTGCTCAACTTTCAGACTCAACTCATCACTCTCTTGATACCACTCATTCGTTGAATAAAACCAGTGAGCAATTAACCCGTGCCAGTCATGAACTCAGTGACATCGTTGCACGCTTTAAAGTATAAGACCAAGCCGGCAGAGCATCACCAGCACGCTCTGCCTCATACCGCCTATAGATGATTGATACTGTTTATCTTGTCGATRAAAATAATCCGTGAGCGTTGGGGCTATTTTACCGCTATATTGCCAATTTATTTGCTTGAGTCAAAAATAGCCCGTGAAAATTTGCTTTATTATGTACCCTTGGGAGCGAGTCGAAGCTGAAAACGACAGTACGCTAAGACTTATCCACGAAGCCGTATCGCGCGGACATGTGGTCGCTATAACCACGGTTAACAACCTTACTATTCGCGAAAGTGTTGCCAGTGCTTTTTGCGATGTCTTCGTCGCCGGACAAAAAGTACCGGATAATTTTGTCAGTTTTTACAATAAAGCCTGCTTTAAAAAAGTACAGCTTCCTCTCGCAGGCTTTGACGCTATATTTATGCGTGCAAACCCACCGCTTGATACCTTAGCGATGAACTTCTTAGACTCTGTTCGAGATGATACCTTTATAGTTAATGACATTGATGGCCTGCGTATTGCCAATAACAAGCTTTATACCGCTTCATTCCAAGGCATCGCAAGGGAGTTTATCCCCAACACTCACGTATCTAAAAATAAAGAGTATTTAGAGCGYATATTCTCTGAGTCAGAGCAAGAGAAAATGATCTTAAAGCCGCTTGATGGCTTTGGTGGTCGCGGCGTTATCGTTGTTGAAAAACGAGCAAAACAAAGCTTTAGCTCTCTCCTTGAGTTTTATATCGGAGGTGATGAATCTGGTAAGGGCAGCAACTACGTCATTCTACAAGACTATGTCGAAGGTGCTGATGAGGGTGACGTACGTATCTTAATGCTCAACGGCGAGCCGATTGGCGCCATGAAGCGAGTCCCCGCAGCGAACGAAGTACGTGCCAACGTACATGCTGGCGGCAAAGTGGTGAAGCACAAACTCACCAACCAAGAAAAGTCTTTATGTAAGCATATAGGTCCTAAGCTTGTGCGTGATGGTTTGTACTTTGTTGGTATTGACGTAATAGGCGGCAAGCTTATCGAAGTAAATGTACTTTCTCCAGGTGGGATCACCCGTATTAACCGCTTAAACCGCTGTAAGCTACAAGTGCAAGTCATCGATTTCGTAGAAAGTGTGGTGCATGCTAAAGAACTCGTAACACACCGCAAAAACCAATTCCGCCAAGTAATAGAAGATGCCCATGCTATCTGAACAAGCCATTATTGCAGCCTTAGAGACGGGCAAACCCATCAGTGGACAATTTGCTGAAGGCGCATTTCATCTCGAAGTGAGAGAATACGTACCCTATATTGCTACCGCTGTACACGCAGGCCATCGTACCCGTGCTAGCCTAAAAGGCTTGTTCGCCATTAGCGATGCTGATCGTTTACAAGAGGAAGACCCTTTTACCGATGGTATGATTGAGTCGTTACCTATCACGCTGATTGCCCGTGATTCACGTTATGAGTACGACTTAAACCGCACCCCAGAACTGGCAATATACAAAGAGGCATGGGGTAAGCAAGTGTGGACAACCTCCCTCCCAAATGCTGAAGTAGACATCAGTTTATCCAAACATGCAGCCTATTACCGAGTACTCAGTGCCCTAGTAACCACACTGGAGCGTAAGTTTGGTGCTTGTTTAGTCTTTGATGTACATAGTTATAACTATCAAATTCGCAGCTATTCATATGCACCGACTTTTAACCTTGGGACTGCACAACTAGACACACTACGTTTTCGCTCGGTATTAGATGAGCTGAAAAAACAGCTCGGACTGAAAAAGCTCGCAGGTCAACAAGTAGACTGTGGTGAGAATACGGTATTTCAAGGGCATGGTTATCAAGCGCAGTATATTACTAGTTACTTTGACAACACTTTAGTAGTGCCGCTGGAAGTAAAAAAAGTCTTTATGGACGAGAACAGCGGAGAGTTATTCCCTGTTGTATTTGCAAAATTACAGCGCAATATACACGTTGCGCTGAGTAAAACCGCAAAAACATTTGCCAAAAATCACTGTTATAAACCGCTTAGAAAAACCAAATCAACGTCGCAGCTCGACCCTGCGCTTATCAATGTTGACTCAGCACTGTATCGAATTGCTAAAAACCTCGAAACACTGCATTACGTAAACCCGAGTAACATTGCGCAAGAGAAGCGTCGCTTTTTCTCTAAGCGTCATTATCAACCGGCATTTAAATATCGACCACTGAAAATAGACCCATATGAGTTTAAAGAGCAATTATATCGACTGCCAGTTAGCAAAATTCAAGACCCAATAGTCAAAGACTTATACCGCAAAGTTATCGACAGTTACGCCACTAAAATCGAACTGATCACTCAAATCGGCCGTGAAGCCTTTTTGTATAACTCACTGCGATATTATGGTGAACCAGACCATAACGATATTAATAATGCAAACTTCTTATTGCATGCCCGAGAAACCGAAGCACTGCCGAAAAAAGACATCACCGCAGAGCAAGCACTTGTGCGGTTTAATCAAGCTATTGAGACCATGGGTCTGCCTTGCAAAGTGGCTATTTCGAGTAAACTCGTTGCCAAGGCGATGGTTGATAACAGTAAGCGGCTTTTACTTGTTAATAGCAGTGCAATGCTATCTGAGCTTGACATCAATGCCTTAATTGAACATGAAATTGGCGTTCATTTACTCACAACGTTAAATGCCGATGCTCAGCAACTCAAAGTTTTGCACTTGGGTTTACCAGGTAATACCTATACGCAAGAAGGCCTTGCCATTTATCGCGAGTATCAATCCGGGCAAATCAACTTAACGCGATTAAAGGTATTAGCATTACGGGTAATTGCAGTAAATATGTTACTCAAAGGCGATAAGTTCTATCAAGTATATGAATTTTTGGCTGATTCAGGTGTGCTTAACGTCAATGAAGCATTTGCTCTTACCACCCGTATTTTCCGTGGTGGTGGCTTTACGAAAGATCATCTTTACTTAAAAGGTTTCAAAGATATAGTTCACCTTGCTCATCAGCGTAGTTTAAACAACTTATACTTAGGTAAAACAGGTATCGCCCATTTAGATGCGCTGGATGCGTTGGTAGAACAAGGCGTGTTCACTCGCCCTAAATATCTACCAGACACAAGCCGAGATCCAGAACCTGATGCAATCTTGCGCTACTTAATCTCATCGATAAAGTAACCAAGGGTCTGCTTACCTTTGAAATTTGTTTTTGCCACAGCTTGACTGGTAATTTTATAAAGTAGAGCCTACGTAGCGTCGTTATGCTACAAGGATCAGGCAATACAGTAGAAATGCCAATCAAGCGCTGCCCTTTGGCTTTACCTGAATGCGCTTTATTCATTGTTACTCAACTTTTGTTTAGATTACTGGGGGGCAAGTCGAGCGCCGCGACCAAAACGCCAAGGAGAACAAAAATCACATAGCAAAGGTCAACGGGCTTTAGCTTGTAGTAATACCAATTTGACTTAATACTTGCTCAATTTGAAGGAGTAAATCTGACGCTAACAGCGTTAAAAATTTCTTATTTATAACAACTAAATAGCAAAATTTTTGCCTTGCCTACAGGACGTAGGTACCTCGGCGTGAGCAGGACGCGGAAGCGGTGTTATCGACAAGATTTTCTCGCCTCAAAATAGACCACTTAATTAAGAAAGTTGGTATAAACTGATCCATTGTAGTTATACTTATATTATCTATAACAACCTCAATGGCGTTCTTTTGGATCAACAGGATATTGATATACTCTCACACGCTTTAGCAAATTTAAGACTTCAAGCAGACATTAATCTGGCACCTAAATTTCCTCATTTTGCTGGTAAACCTTATCCACTGGGGCGTTGCCTAGAGATCCGCGATGAAATGTTTACACTCATTACAGCTGAGCTTAAGTCAAACACTCAACGTTTAGCCATACTCAAAAATTACATGCGCACAGAACGTACTGAGCTAAAAAAAGTGTGGGGGTCATTACGCGATGAGTATTTCCAAAATGCCATACTAGTTGGTGATTGGTATATTGACACTGCAAATGATACTGTAAATGCCAATAAGCCAAGGGTAGAAATTAAGCCAATTTCTCAGTCAGGTTTTACTGCCATCTCGCACTTTGAACAGTTTGTAAAAATTGCCAGGTCTTACTGGCAAGTTGATATATATAGAAACACTGCTTTTCCTGCTATTGCCCCATATTTACCGCTGATCTGTGTAAATGAACAAGGTGCTACATGGTTAGCAGCTGCCAATGATGACATGATAAAGGTCGCAACCGAGAGCCAGTTTTTGTTATCTGAAGATATTCTTAAGCAGCTACCAGAGCCCACTGAATCGATAGTCTCTCGCTGGCAAAACACCCTACTCACGCTGCATGAGCCCGACGAGTTGCTATTAAAAACGGGAAGTCCGCAAGCATACTGCAAAAAGTACAGAGATACCGAGAAAGCAGCGGATATTGTTTTTAGAGATAAGGTTGTTCGCGCTTACATGAGCCTACCAAAAGGAGCATAATTAGCCTTGCTCTATTCTAGTCAAACTGACGTTAACTAGGTTAAGCGCTTTGAGAGTCACCCTGAATGTCAGGGGGACTCTCATACGATAGGACTTTTAGAATGACACTGGATAAGTAGGGTTTTCGCTCGAAATCTCCCATGTATCCTCATTAGGCCTATCAACATTGCACTGGTTTTGTTGTACAAAGCAACGATCCTGGCAGGCTTGGACTTGCATAGGATCAGAGTAGTCTTGATGACAACGCTGGGCACACGAACGTGAGTCACTGTCGCAATCAACAGGGACATTACTCACTTTGGTTGTAAAATTGCCACTGCATCCACTAATAAAAACCGCAGTAAACACGGTTGCTAACATCATTTTTATTGTCATTGTTCAGCTCTCAAAAATACCGGCTCTTGTACTTTTTGCGTCGCTTCTTCGCTAAAATAGTACCCTGCATGATTAAACGCTTTTAAGCTGTCCAAGTCCGACACCTTATTTTCAATCATATACCTAGCCATCATGCCTCGTGCTTTCTTCGCATAAAAACTAATGACTTTGTATTGACCATTTTTACAGTCTTTAAAGACAGGAGTAATAATCTCTCCATTAAAGGCTTTTTTATCAACTGCTTTAAAGTACTCATTAGAAGCTAAGTTCACCAAGTAGCGTGTTTGTGCTGATGCCAATACCTCATTTAACTGCTCAGCAATAACACTACCCCAAAATTCATAGAGATTTTTGCCACGAGAATTACTTAACTTTGTCCCCATTTCTAAACGATAAGCTTGCATCAAGTCAAGTGGTTTTAAAATGCCGTATAACCCCGACAAAATACGTAAATGACTTTGCGCGTAATCTAAATCGGCTTCATTTAAGCTTTGTGCTTCTAAACCAACATACACATCACCATTAAAGGCAAAGATAGCTTGCTTAGCATTACTCTCATTAAAAGGAGGTGACCATTCGGCAAACCTCGCTGCATTTAGTCCCGCTAGCTTATCACTGATTTTCATCAAGCTTGAGATCTGCTGCGGTGTCAGGTCACGACAAACATCGATTAATAATTCACTATGCGCTAGCAACTCTGGCTGCGTATATGTGTTAATTGGCGCTGGAGTTTCGTAGTCTAGGTTTTTCGCTGGAGAGATAACGGTGATCATAGTTTGCCTATTGACTTAGCTATTAATTAATGTCAATTTCAACACTATCCCTACGTAACTTCAAGTGTTTGTCCACTTTGTACGAGGGCTTAAGCTATTCGTGGCTTCGCTTTACAACTCGACCTTATATAACAATAACCTTAAATCATAAGAGTGATATGTCACCTAATACGGACATATGACCTATCCAGCTATTTAATGGTGTTGCAACATAAGGCGTCTAATATCACTTCGCTGTTATCAAAATTGGAATGAGGAACACATGACTTCAGCATTAGATAGGCTAAAACAACATTCATCAATCGTCGCTGACACCGGTGACATTGAAGCTATCCGCAAGCTACAGCCTGAGGATGCAACAACAAACCCTTCTCTTTTACTTAAAGCGGCTGAGACGCCTGCTTATCAGCCTTATCTAACAGAAGCTTGGGATTATGCCAAAGCCAATGAAAGTGATGCTGACAAGCAGCTAGAGCTTGCTTGTGACTATTTTGCTGTGGTGATTGGTAAAGAAATCGCCAACTCTGTGCCAGGCTATATCTCAACCGAAGTAGACGCACGTTTATCTTTTGATACCGAAGCGACTATCGCAAAAGCCAAAACACTACTAAGCCTGTATGAAGCACAAGGCGTGAGCAAAGACAAAATCTTGATCAAAATAGCGTCAACTTGGGAAGGCATCAAAGCTGCTGAAGCCCTTGAAAAAGAGGGGATTAAGTGCAACTTGACACTATTATTTAGTGAAGCACAAGCGCGTGCATGTGCCGATGCTAATGTGTTCCTAATCTCACCATTTGTCGGTCGCATTTTGGATTGGCATGTCGCCAATGGCCTGGAAAAGCCAACAGACCCACTACAAGATCCTGGCGTACAATCTGTTCGTAGTATTTTTGAGTTTTATAAGCAACATGGTTATAAAACCGTAGTTATGGGCGCAAGCTTCAGAAATACTGGAGAAATCTTAGCCCTAACGGGTTGTGATAAGTTAACGATTAGCCCAGCTYTACTAGAAGAGCTTGCTGCAATGCCAGCAAACGACGAGTACTTGCTTGCAGCTGACTTTGAGCCACAGGAAAAACCAGCCGCACTAACAGAAAATGAATTCCGCTGGTTGCATAATCAAGATGCAATGGCGACTGAAAAGCTCGCTGAAGGCATTCGCTCATTTGCAGATGCGCAAGAAACCCTTGTAGCTCGCTTTAAGGCTCTATAACGCATTTAGCAAACTAAATTCAGCATCAAAACGTCGCATTATGCGGCGTTTTTTATAACTTTAAATCCTCCTTCACACTCTGCGTTAAGAGCCTCCTCTACGCCTTCTTTGACTTTCATCAAACTGTCACTTGCTTTTAACCCAAAAGACACAATTGTGTTTTATTTTTGTTCCGACTGTGGTATATCAATATCACTTGAAGTGAAAATTGATACCGCTACATTCTGGTTTTGGTATAAAAAGCGAGCAACATGGGGTTGCTTGTAGCGTACTTTAACTATCAGACTTTTAACGGTTCCTCCTCTGAGGCTTACCATATAGTGTGAAAAATCAACGGTGTCATTGCAGTTGTCGTGCTCATCGAAGCCAAAACAAGTGCCACTTTAGGTTGTTTTTATCAATAGGAGATTTTCATGGATACCCTAGACGAGTTATTAGAATTATTAGAAAGTCCAGAGGCTAAGAAAAAAACTTCATCTAAGGGCAAAAAACGAAAATGGCGCGAGATTGAAGCGCTTAAAGATAAACAGCGACTACGCAAAGAACTACAGGAACTAGATATTTTCGCAGACAGTGTTGATTTAGACGAATTTGATTTAAGCTAAAAAGAGCGCCCTTCATGGCGCTCTTTTTGGTTTTTATTATTATAGTTCAGCCAGTCGCCAATCGATTGGCTGCTTCCCCATTTGTGTCAGCAGTTGATTTGTTTTACTGAAGTGGCTACAGCCAAAAAAACCACGATGTGCAGAGAGCGGTGAGGGATGAGGTGCGTGTAAAACATGGTGACGATTTTTGTCTATGTTTTTACCTTTCTTTTGAGCATGTGAGCCCCAAAGTAAAAAAATGATCCCTTCACTGTTGGCATTGAGTTTCTCGATCACTACATCGGTAAAGCGCTCCCACCCGAGGCTTTTGTGCGAGTGAGCTTGTCCTTGTTCTACTGTCAAAACCGTATTTAACAGCAGTACCCCCTGTTTCGCCCAGTCAATTAGATAACCATGATTGGGGACGGTAAAACCCTCAATATCTTGCAGCAACTCTTTATACATATTATTTAATGACGGTGGTGGCTTGATACCCGGCAGTACAGAAAAACATAAACCGTGAGCTTGGTTGGGGCCATGGTAAGGATCTTGCCCAAGAATTACCACTTTAACTTGGCCAAATGGAGTGACTTTAAACGCCTCAAATACTTGCTCTTGCGGCGGAAATACGTTGACACCTTGTGCCCGACGCTCTGCCACGTACTCCATGGTTTGTTTAAAGTACCCTTGTTGTTTTTCTTGACCTAGTACGTCACTCCACGTTGTCATGTTCTACCTTCATCGTTTTATAATGCGCTCGAGAGACGTTAAGTTTACCACATAAATCCGATATTCCCTCGAGCATACGATAGCTATAACGATGGAGCAGATCAGCATCAACAGATATGTATTGCTTGTGCTTTACCGCAGGGACAGAAGGCCATTGCTGCCATTTAATCGACTCTCTGTCTTGCTCACTCTTTTCCTCAGGGATCACAATCACTTGTGGTGATTTCAACAAAACATTCTCAATGCTAATTTGCGGATAGTCTGTGGTGGCGTCGGCAAAAACATTTTTCACATTACACACGTTAAAGACTTGCTGTAACCAACTTTTCCCCCCCACGGTCATCAGCGGTGATGGCCACAATTGATAAAATACAGCTAAGCTAGCGCTTTGTTCATACTGAGCTTTTAGTTCATCTAAACGCTTATTAAACAAATCAGCCTGTTGTTGTGCTTGAGATCCAAGCCCTGTAATTTTACCAAGGCGTAGCAACTCATCGGGTAATTTATCTAAATATTTTGCTTCACTATAGATCACATCAACACCAAAGCTTTCGAGCTTTTCAAGCATGGGAACGTGACTTGCGTTTTTCCATGCAATGATAAGATCAGGCTTAAGTGCCAAAATTTTTTCAACCGAAATGCCCTGATAATCGCCTATCTGAGGCAGTTGCTTGGCTGCTTCTGGATAATCCGCATAGGCGACCGTGCCTACAATCCGCTCCCCAGCGCCTATTGCATAAAGATTTTCGACAATATGAGGTGCAAGGGCGATGATCCGCTCTGCAGGCTTAGCGCTAACACTAAAGGCAAAAGCTAAAACAATAGAAAAAGTGAGCTTTAGCATCAGTAGTCAAACCCCTTTTGCGCTTTAATACCTGCGTCAAAGGCATGCTTCACATTGCGCACTTCACTTACAGTATCTGCAAGCTCGGTCAGACGTCGATGTGCTCCGCGTCCAGTTACAATCACTGACTGCATAGTTGGGCGATTTTCTAGCGCCGTTATGACTTCATCCAAATCTAGATAATCATAGCTCAACATATAGGTAATTTCATCGAGCAATATCAAGTCGATGCTTTCATCTTGTAGCCATACTTTTGCTTGCTGCCATGTCGCCTGCGCGGCAGCAGTATCGGTTTCACGGTTTTGCGTTTCCCATGTGAAGCCCGTTTTCATGACCGCAAATGGCACACCGACTTTTTCGAGCAAGTTGCGCTCTCCACACTCCCAAGTTCCTTTGATAAACTGCACAACCGCAGCGTTCATACCATGACCGACACAACGCGCAACGGTGCCAAAACCAGATGTTGACTTACCTTTACCGTTACCTGTGATCACTTGCAAAATGCCCTGCTCTTGCTGGGCAGCAGCGATTTTTTCATCGACTTGTTGTTTTACTTTTTGCTGTCGTTGCTGATGCTTATCTTGTTGTCCGCTCATGTTATTCCTCAATTATTTTCATCAATTTTTGCCAATCTAAATGTGCTTCACAGCTGTCGGCAAGACGCGTAATTTGCAGCTCTCTGTGCTTCGCTAAATCAATCGCGGCAGTGCCTGCTTGCTTACTACCTGCCCAAGACAAGATAGCCTGTGTCGCGGCGACCGTATCAAATAAACCATGTAAATAGGTGCCTGCAATTTGATTATCTCGAGAGATAAAACCATCTTTCACACTGTTATTTGGATGTGTGTTAAATAGTAGGAATGGTACCTCTAGTGCCGCTCCAGAAGAAATCCCGGCATGGATCTCGTATCCACACATTTCAGCACTTTGCTCACCCAGCTGGCAAATGCCAGACACTTGCGTCAGTACTTTTTGCTCTGAGAGCGTAGTCTCAAAGTCAGCTAGACCAAGTCCAGCGACTTCACCAAGTGTAGATTCCACCGCATTTGGATCTCTAATGAACTTACCTAACATTTGCAAACCGCCACACACACCTAGCACCTTACCACCGTACCTCAGGTGCCGTTTGATTTCTTCCGCCCAACCCTGTTTGCGTAAGAAAGCTAAATCGCTCAACACATTTTTACTACCAGGCAGTATGATTAAATCACAAGGGCCGATAGATTCTTGATAGCGCACATAACGCAAATCCACTTCAGGGTTTAAGCGCAAGGTGTCAAAGTCGGTGTGATTGCTAATATGAGGAAATAGTAAAACCCTAACGCTTAACGATCCCCGTTCACAGATATTGTCTACCGTCACCGCATCTTCTGCATCGAGCGCTAAGCCATGCAAATAGGGCAATACCCCAAGTACAGGCTTACCCGTTTTTTGCTCGAGCCAGTCAAGTCCTGATTGCAATAACGCAATATCACCACGGAAGCGATTGATCACAAACCCTTTAACCAAGCTTTGTTCATAGTCACTTAATAGCGCAAGTGTGCCAACCAAATGTGCGAATACCCCGCCTTTGTCGATATCAGCGATAATGATCACGGGACACGCCACCTCACAGGCAAACCCCATATTGGCAATGTCATTTTCACGCAGATTGATCTCAGCTGGACTTCCCGCCCCTTCCACTATGCACAGCTCAAATTGGTCGCTGAGGCGCTGATGTGAGGAAAGTACAGCCTCCATCGCTACCTTTTTGTAATCATGATAAGCAGCTGCTTCCATATTACTAATGGCTTTCCCGTGAATAATAACTTGTGCACCAGTGTCTGAATTTGGCTTAAGTAAAATAGGATTAAAGTCTGTGGATAGTGGGACTTTTGCAGCCTCAGCTTGGAGTGCTTGTGCCCGACCAATTTCACCGCCGCAAGGTGTGACAGCACTATTTAGTGCCATATTTTGCGGCTTAAAAGGCGCAACCAATAACCCCTTTCGCTGTAGCACACGGCAAAGTCCTGCAACCAGTGTACTTTTACCCGCATCCGACGTAGTGCCCTGCACCATTAAGGTCTTCATGCTCCTTCACCTCTTAAGCATTGTGATACGCCTGCAATAATAAACAGAGCTGGGAGTGTTATCGCTAAATGCGCCAACTGTAACTGGTTTTGTCTTGGTGACAGGATCTGCACAGTCAAGGATTTAAGTTTACCAAAGGCGCCTAACGGTTTGGCTTTTAAGTCAATAAGCTGTTGAATAAGCAAATTTATAAGAGTGGCTAACGGTTTAACCACGACTTCCTCCTATTCCAGCAGAGCGGCGATTTTTGACAATAAGCAATGCTAAAAAGAACACGCTGCCAATGGCGGCGGTGATCACCCCCACGGGAAGTTCCTGATTATCAATAAGCGTGCGCGACAATACATCCACCCAGAGCATTAAAAGTGCGCCACAAAGCGCGGTGGCAACCACTCCACTGACCTTTGCCTGCGAGATAAAAAAGCGCACGATGTGTGGGATCATTAAACCAACAAATCCGACTCCGCCACACGCAGCGACAAGTACTGCGGTGAGCAAAGAACTTAACAACAACATACCTATTCGTACTAGTCCTACGTTCACACCGAGCGTAGTGGCACTCTCATCTCCGAGTAACAGCGCATTGAGCGGGCGGCGCATGATTAAAAGCGTAATAAAACTCAGTATTACCACCAAGCACACAAACCAAAGCCATTGCCAGCTAGCCCTTGCAAACGAGCCAAGATTCCAAAATAAGATTGCACTAATCGCTTGTGGGTCACTCCAATAAAGCAGCAAACTGGTAAATGCACTGAATAGAAAAGAAAGTGCAACGCCGGCTAACAACATGGTTTCCACTTGCTGCAGTGCATTACGCTTTGCCACGAATAACAGCAACAAAATTGATAGCACGCTTCCAATAAATGCAGCCCCAGACATTGCGAAGCCAGACTGCGCACCGAATAACGTGATAAGTACCACTACACCAAACGATGCACCTGAAGAAATCCCAAATAAATAAGGATCGGCAAGTGGATTGCGCGTTACGGTTTGCAATATAAGCCCGGCGATTGCCAATCCCGCTCCCGCACTCATTGCCAAAAGCGTTCTTGGTAAGCGAAGTTCAACCACTACACGCTGTTGAATTACATTGGGATCAAAATTAATAATCGCTTGAATAACAAGATGCCAAGATAAATCAATTGCACCTATCTTTAGTGCCATCAGCATACTGAAGCAACACAAACTCAACAGTAACAGTGAGCTCAACCAGACTCGCTTTGCTGCTATCATAGCTGATACCCATAATGAAAGCGTATATGCGGTATCTCACTATTATTTGGCGGGTGGCGGACAGTAGAAACCTCCGCACACACTCCAAAAACTTGGCTTAATAGCGCTTCATTAATGACTTCAAGTGGCGCACCATCTGCAACAAGCTCGCCATTGCTCAATATTAATAACCGATCACACAAAGCGCTGGCTAAATTTAAATCATGAAAAGACGCGATGATAGTTACACCAAGCTGTTTGGCTAGCTCCATAATTTGAATTTGATATTTAATATCCAAATGGCTGGTGGGTTCATCCATTATCAATACTTGCGGCGCTTGGACCATAGCACGAGCGATCATCGCCCTTTGCTTCTCTCCACCTGATAACGAACTGTAACATTGCTCACACTTGTGACTTAATCCAACCTGCTCAATGGCCCGGAATATAGTTTGTTTTTCAGCAGCAGTGATGGTTGCTAGCAATGATTTGTTAGGGGTTAATCCCATCAACACCATATCAAATAGTGGTAGATTAAACTCAACGGGAATATCTTGTAGCACCACCGCGACATTTCTTGCGTAGGCCTTGCGCCCATAGCCGTTAAGAGGATTGCCATTGAAGAGTAACTGCCCTGAGCTTGGCGATATGTATTGATATAATGTGCGCAGCAAGGTCGACTTTCCAGCTCCATTCGGCCCGAGCAAACCAATAAATTCGCCTGGATTAATCGTAAAGCTAAGCGCTTTCAAGATAGCTTTGCCACCAAGCTGTACGCTAAGTTTATCAACTTGAAACTGCGGTGTGACTGCCATAGCACCTCTGATTGGGCATGGCAAAGAAGTCGCTTGTAGCATAGGCGACTGCTTTGACTTAAGTCTGCCCGCTTAAGTAAACAACCTGAACTTTGGATAATCTTGCTCTTATCCAAAGTTCAGATTAAATAAATAGACCTTGGTATCTGACTTATGCAAGAGATACACTCCAGCACTTACAGTTGCGGGGACAGTTGAGGACTCACACCTCATTCCCAATATCTGCCTATTACAAAATGTGCATTATTATGAAGTCTAGACGTCTAAAATACAACTTTTGCCCGAGCGCTTTAATTGATGTTGTAAAATACATCGACTTTAATGACACCTACATAAGGAACACTTATCCTCGACTGATACTTATTACCTTAATTAAGTGGTCTATGTTGACGCGAGAAAATATTGTCGATAACACCGCTCCCGCGTGCTGCTCACGCCGACGTACCAGCGCCCTTTAGGCAAGGTGAATTTATGCGCCTATAGCTGGCTATTGGAAATGAATGCAACGCAGTTAGCGTCAGATTTACTCCTTCAAATTGAGCAAGTATTAAGGCTAATTGGTATTAAAATGAATATGTTGCCCAAAAAGCAAAAACGCAAGCTAGGCCTGCGTTTTTAGTGAATATCATTCTGTGGCTCAAAGGATCTGGTTTTCTTTCCACATCTCTTCTTTTGCCAACCGCTTTTTGCGTTTATCACATGGATCGTCGCAATCACAGATTTTGTCAATGCCCATTGAACCTAAACCACCACAGCTACTAGCCATTGATTTCTTTTGTACGATAACGCCTACTGCCATCGCAACAGCGATAAGCATGAGTAAACCGAAAGTAAGGAGGAATAAAGACATTATCTAGCCCCTTTTTATTGCTACATGATATGAGTGACGACGCACAAATTATACGCTTTCACGACGCCACTCACAATTAAATTATGGATATTAGGGCAAGTTTATAGCTATCGCTTTTACATCAAAGCAGGTATTCAGGCACTAAAAAGCCGCTTGCGCGGCTTTTAATTTTATCAATTATTGATCTATCCAAATCAAATTGCCTTCAGGGCCAACTGCACACACTTTCATGGTTGAGTCTTGTTCCATGACTGCACCTTTCGAGTATTCTAAGTCAGCATAATAGCAATATTGTTTACTATCATACGTTTTTACGACATCTTTTTTGCTGCTGTCTGGCTCAACATGTGTACCTTCATTTGCCAACGCGAAACTTGGCATAGCAATCAGTGTAACCCCCAGTAATACTATTTTCATCACAGCCATGTACCTCTTTGATACAGTGTAAAGTTTTAAAGGGTGTTCGATATTTATACTACACCCTTTTTATCAATTTAACACCTGAAGTTAACCCTTTCATATAAAGCAGTAAATAAAGCAGTAAATCACCCCAGAATAATTATTATACCAATTTTATTAATTAAGTGGTCTATTTTGAGGCGAGAAAATCTTGTCGATAACACCGCTTCCGCGTCCTGCTCACGCCGAGGTACCTACGTCCTGTAGGCAAGGCAAAAATTTTGCTATTTAGTTGTTCTAAATAAAAAATTTTTAACGCTGTTAGCGTCAGACTTACTCCTTCAAATTGAGCAAGTATTAAGTCAAATTGGTATTAGTTCAGATAAGGCTTGAACTCGTCACTTGCATACGTCTTTATCCCCTCTGCACTCTTATACATAAGATAAACAGGCAGCTGATGTTGCTGAGCATAAGCTTTGGCACGCTCTGTTCCCATCACCGTTAACGCTGTCGCTAGACCATCAGCAACCATTGCAGAAGGATGTAGCACTGTCACCGATACCAGCTCATGCTTTACAGGGCGACCAGTCATAGGATCARTTAGGTGAGTAAAAGTTTCGCCATCCATTTCATAAAAAATACGATAATCTCCCGAGGTCGCAATACCATTTTTGCCAGGCTCGATTACACGATGAATTTGACGTTGACCAACAGGCGCATCTGGCTTTTCTATCGCAATACGCCAATTACCGTCCGGCTTCTTACCTGATACACGCAGCTCTCCACCAATTTCCACCATATAATCGTGAATATCGTGACTTTCAATGACTGTCGCGACTTTATCAATACCATAACCCTTAGCCGTGGCAGAAAAAGATAGTTCTAGTCCTGAGATAGTCTTTGCTAACCCGGCATCGGTAAGGGCAAGCTTATCTATACCAATGCGTGAGCGCATATCATCAAGTGCCAGCTGTGATGGACGTTTAGTTGGCCTTTTATCTGGCCCAAATCCCCATAAGTCAATCAAGGGCCCCATAGTTACATCTAATGTTTCCGTGGATTGTCCTAACCGAATTGATTCTTCGATCACAGTGCGGAAGTCTTCGCTAATTGGCATCACAGTATTAGCTGGTAACGCATTAAATTGATTTATCTCAGAGTCAGGAATATAAGTCGACATAGACTGATTTACCGCTTTTAGCGCTTGCTCTACTTCATCGTGCAGCTGTGCTTGAGAAAGGCTGTTTTGGCCCGGAAATACCTTGATATTATAGGTAGTTCCCATTGTTTTACCCGATAACACGATTTCAGTTGGCGGTTGCTGTTTTTCTTGGCAGGCGCTTAGAAAAAAGAAAAAAAACGAAACTATAAAAATTTTAGAGATTAAATTACCACTTATCTTCATCACAATTCCCTGAATTTAATAAAAAAGCCCTCAAACAAAATAGGTTGTTTGAGGGCTTATATTTTATCTTAAGTTCATTATCAGACTAAAACCTAATTAACCACCGAAGTCATCAAGTAGGATGTTCTCGTCTTCAACACCTAAGTCTTTAAGCATGTTGATAACCGCCGCATTCATCATCGGAGGACCACACATGTAGAACTCACAATCTTCTGGTGCTTCATGATCTTTCAAGTAGTTTTCAAGAAGTACATTGTGGATGAAGCCTGTATATCCGTCCCAGTTATCCTCTGGTTGAGGATCTGAAAGTGCTACATGCCATTCAAAGTTGTCGTTGTCAGCAGATAAGCCGTCAAAGTCTTCTACGTAGAACATTTCACGCTTAGAGCGCGCACCGTACCAGAAAGAAATCTTACGCTTAGAGTTGATACGCTTAAGCTGGTCGAAGATATGTGAACGCATTGGAGCCATACCAGCACCACCACCTACGAATACCATTTCTGCATCAGTTTCTTTTGCAAAGAACTCACCGAATGGGCCAGAAATCATAACCTTATCACCTTCTTTAAGTGACCAAATGTACGAAGACATTTTACCACATGGTAGCGTAAGGTTATTTGGTGGCGGAGTAGCGATACGCACGTTAAGCATAATAATACCAAACTCTTCTGGGTAGTTTGCCATTGAGTATGCACGGATCGTTTCTTCGTCAACTTTAGACTCTAGATTGAAAAAGCCAAAACGCTCCCAATCTGCACGGTATTCTTCTGGAATATCGTAGTCTGCATATTTAACGTGGTGAGCAGGGGCTTCAATTTGGATATAACCACCCGCACGGAAAGGTACAACTTCACCTTCAGGAATAGCTAGCTTTAGTTCCTTGATGAAAGTTGCTTTGTTATCGTTAGAGATAACAGTACATTCCCACTTTTTAACACCGAAGATCGAGTCTTCAACTTCGATTTCCATGTCATTTTTAACATTAACCTGACACGCTAATCGGCAACCTTCACGCGCTTCACCTTTAGAAATATGGTCAAGCTCGGTAGGTAGGATATCGCCACCACCTTCTTTAATGTGTACTCGACACTGACCACATGAGCCACCGCCACCACACGCAGATGATACGAAAATCCCCGCGTTTGCAAGCGCACCTAGAAGCTTACCGCCCGCTGGGGTTTTAATCGCTTTTTCAGGATCGCCGTTTATATCAATTGTCACGTCACCGCTTGCTACAAGCTTAGACTTCGCTGCAATGATGATAAGCACCAACATCACAACGATAGCGATGAACATGCTTACGCCTAATACAATAGTTTCCATCGTATAGTTTCCTCGCTACCCTTACAGTGAAATACCAGAGAATGACATGAAGCCAAAGCCCATCAGACCTACAGTAACAAAGGTAATACCTAAGCCACGTAAACCATCTGGTACATCTGCGTATTTCATTTTCTCACGAATACCCGCTAACAACACAATAGCAAGCGCCCAACCCACACCAGAACCTAGACCATAAACTACTGATTCACCAAAGTTTAGGTTACGTTCAACCATGAATGATACTGCACCGAAAATCGCGCAGTTTACTGTGATCAATGGTAAGAAGATACCAAGCGCGTTGTATAGTGCAGGGAAAAACTTGTCCAGAGTCATTTCTAGAATTTGAACAAGTGCTGCGATAACACCGATGAACGTCAAGAAGCGTAAGAAGCTTAGGTCTACCTCAGGGAAGCCTAACCATTCAAGAGCGCCTGGTGCTAGTACAGCGTGATAAACTAAGTTGTTCACTGGTACTGAAATACCAAGTACAACGATTACCGCGATGCCTAAGCCTAGTGACGTCGTTACTTTCTTAGATACCGCCAAGAAAGTACACATACCTAAGAAGAAAGATAAAGCTAAGTTTTCAATGAAAACCGCTTTTATGAATAAGTTGATATATTGTTCCATCTCTCTCCCCTTATGCCTTTGCTTCTACTTGCTCTTTCTTCCAAGTACGTAGTGCCCAAATGAAAGCACCTACGATGAAGAATGAGCTGAATGGCATAACTAGTAGACCCATAGGCTGGTACCAACCACCTTCAGAGATAAGTGGTAGGATTTCTACACCGAATAACGTACCAGAACCGAATAGTTCACGAATGAAGCCTACAGTTAATAGTACAACAGAGTAGCCTAAACCATTACCGATGCCGTCAAGGAATGACATAGCCGGAGGTGACTTCATTGCATAAGCTTCTGCACGACCCATTACGATACAGTTAGTAATGATAAGGCCGATGAAGGTCGATAGCTCTTTTGCTGTGGTATACACAACCGCTTGTAGTACTTGGTCTACTACAATTACTAGCGATGCAATGATCGTCATTTGTACAATGATACGCACACTCGAAGGAATGTGATTACGGATCATCGAGATGAATAAACTTGAGAATGCACAAACTAATGTCAATGCAATTGACATGATAAGCGCATTTTTGAGGCTTGATGTAACTGCTAGTGCAGAACAAATACCCAAAACTTGCAGAGCAATCGGGTTGTTTGCAAAAACAGGACCAAACAAGACTTCCTTCATTTCTTTTGCATTAGCCATTAGTTCAATGCTCCATTACGTACTTTCGCAAGGAATGGACCAAACGCTTTGTCGCTCGTCCAAAAATCAACAGTATTATCAACACCGTTCGACGTTAGTGTCGCACCAGATAAACCATCTATCTTGTGCTCATTACCGCCAGCACTACCTTTCACTACATCGATAGGAAGCTCTTTATCATCCCAAAGTGCTGTCCACTTAGGATTTTGGATTTCCGCACCTAGGCCTGGAGTTTCCATATGCTTGTAGAAGTTAATAGACTTGATTGTCTCGCCATTCGGTTCTAAAGCTAAGAAACCATACATAATCCCCCACAGACCGTAGCCTTGGATTGGAAGAATAATAGTAGATAGCTGACCTTGGTCGTCTTTTGCAAAGTAAACTGGTGAGTTATAAGTAATACGTTGAATACCTGCAACGTCTTCTTCTTTAGACAGCTTGTAGCTGCGCTTAGCGTCAAACTTGGTCGCTTCAAAGTCGAAAGACTCAGGTTGTACGTCTTCAACAAACTCACCGCTTTCAAGGTTAACAACACGTGCTTCGATGTTCTGATTAAATACTTCAGAAACATCTTTCACTTTGTCAAAACCTGCAACAGCAAGTATGTTACGCTGAATATCTTCGTTTTTGTTAGCTTGCTGCATAGGGCGAAGCTGCACAGAAGCAAAAGATACGACGATTGCACACACTAGACATAAGCCAACAACTACGCCGAGCGTTTTGCCCATTGATTCATTATTAGTTGACACGTGCCAATCTCCTCTTCACATTAGATTGAACTACGAAGTGGTCGAACAGAGGCGCAAATAAGTTAGCGAATAGAATAGCTAACATCATGCCTTCTGGGTATGCAGGGTTAACAACACGGATAAGTACAACCATTACACCAATAAGTGCACCGTATAACCACTTACCTTTGTCTGTAAATGACGCAGATACTGGGTCTGTTGCCATAAAGAACATACCAAATGCAAAACCACCAAGTACAAGGTGCCAATGCCAAGGCATTGCAAATGCAGCGTTAGTTTCAGAACCAATTGCATTAAGAAGGAATGACATCACAACCATACCGATGAATGTGCCCAGAACGATACGCCATGACGCGATACGAACATAGATCAAGAACAAACCACCGATCATAATTGCAAGTGTAGATGTCTCACCCATTGAACCTTGAATGAAGCCATAAAACGCGTTCCACCAAAGTTCCATGTTACTGTAATCTAGCGAACCAGCTACTGCTTGGCCTAAGTATGTTGCGCCAGAGAACGAGTCAACTGCTGTCCATACAGTGTCACCTGAAATGTCTGCTGGATATGCAAAGAACAAGAAAGCACGACCTGCAAGCGCTGGGTTTAAGAAGTTACGACCCGTGCCACCAAAGATTTCTTTTGCAACTACAACACCAAATGTAATACCTAGTGCAGCTTGCCACAACGGAATCGTAGCTGGCAGGATAAGTGCAAATAAAACAGATGTAACGAAGAAACCTTCGTTAACTTCGTGCTTACGAACCGATGCAAATAGGATCTCCCAAAAAGCACCGACAGCAAAGACAGTACCATATATAGGTAGGAAGAAACATGCACCATAAAACATCTTGGCACCCCAACCTGCATCAGCAGTGAGTACACCGCCAAGTGATTGGAAAATAGTAACTTGCCATGTATTTGCAAGTTCAAAACCGTTACCTAGCGCTACTGCTGCTTGATGACCGATGTTAAACATACCAAAGAACATCGCTGGGAATGTCGCCATCCACACTAAAATCATAATACGTTTTAGGTCGATGTTATCACGGACGTGAGTTCCGCCTTTGTTTACGTAACCTGGCGTATAGAAAATTGTTGCCACCGCTTCATACAGGGCATACCACTTTTCGTGTTTACCACCAGGTTCAAAGTGAGGTTCAATGTCTTCTAAAAATTTCTTTAAGGCCATTTTTTAACCTTCCTTCTCGATAGTAGTAAGGCAATCACGCAGGATTGAACCGTACTCATATTTGCCCGGACATACAAATGTACATAGCGCTAAATCTTCTTCATCTAGCTCTAATGCACCTAATGCAATCGCGCCATCTAAATCACGTGCAACCAAGTCACGTAGCAATAGTGTTGGCAAAATATCGAGTGGCATAATACGCTCATAGTTACCGATTGGTACCATCGCACGCTTAGAGCCACCTGTAGACGTTGTCATTTTAAACAAACGGCTAGGCGCCAAATGCGCGATGAAAGTACGTGTTACAGAGAACTTGTTACTGCCTGGAGCAATCCAGCCAAATAGTTCCTTTTCACGACCTTCAAGTAGTACCGATACTTGGTTATGATAGCGGCCAAGGTAAGCATGAGGGCCGGTTGCTGTTTTACCAGCTAACACAGAGCCAGAAATGACTCGGTTATCACCGTCTTCAAGCTCGCCTGCAACTAAATCTGTTAGCGACGCACCAATTTGAGTTTTTACTAAGCGAGGATTTTTAACACGAGGTCCTGCCAGCGCAACCACTCTATCTGTATAGATTTCACCTGTCAGGAACAACTTACCAAACGCGATGACGTCTTGGTAACCAAGATGCCAAACTTGCTTGTTTGCGCCTACAGAATCTAAGAAGTGAATGTGAGTACCCACGTTACCTGCTGGGTGAGCACCTGAAAACTCGTGAACTTCTACTTGTGAGATAGAAGAGCTTGGCACGTTGGCACCGGCTTTCTTACACACAAATACTTTGCCTTCAGTCAGACGAGACACTACCGCTAGACCGGCTTCAAACGCTTCCACGTTTTCAGCGATAATAACAGCAGGATCTGCTGCTAACGGGTTAGTATCTGTCGCTGTCACAAAGATCGAGCTAGGTGTTGCACTCGGCACAGCGACACGGCTGAATGGACGCGCTCTAAGTGCTGGCCATTGACCAGACTCGATTAGCACTTCCTTCACTTTTTCAGAGTCTAAGTTGCTTAATTCAGCAGCTGAAAACTTCTCAAAAGTGATTTGCTCGTCGCCTTGAACTTCAATAACAACTGATTGAAGAACACGCTTAGCACCACGGTTGATTTCTTTAACTACACCAGAAGCTGGCGCAGTAAACTTGACGCCTGGGTTCTTTTTGTCTTCAAAAAGAACTTGGCCTTTTTTGACTTGGTCATCCACACGAATTTGCATGGTAGGACGCATACCAATGAACTCTTCACCTAGCACAGCCACTCGTTTGACGGCAGAGCCATCATGAATAACTTGCTGAGGTGCGCCCTCTATTGGTAAATCCAGACCTTTTTTTATGTTGATCATACGCACTTGCATTACATTAACGGAAAGAAACTGAAAATATCTTTAGTCATCACTGCGCCACCTCGTTTGTACTAAGTTTTGGGTATATAAAGAGCAGAAAGTTATGAGTCCGGTTAGGGTTCTCAAAAGCCCCTTAAAACACCGCTCAACGCGAACAAAAAAGCAGCGTCGTGATAAAAGTCCTCACATATTTCTCTGATTTTAACATTAATCGTACTGAGTATGCGAGTGGAATTATGAAATTAATACGACTTTAACGTGGATTTAGATTAGTTGAAAAGCGTCAAACTTCAAGTCACGGAGCTAGGCGATTTGGCAATTATTCTTTAGTCGAAGAATAAGCTAACTAACCTGAACGCTGGATAAGAAGTTAGTTAATCAAAGGACGAGGTGAAGATTAAACAAACTCATTGGGTCAAACTTAATCACTTATCACAACATAGCGCATGACCTGTACCATGCGCTACGATATCAGTGAACTCTGTTACTTTTACCTACCTTGCATCTTCCTCTTTAAAAGGAGGGAGCGTATCGATAAATGTCCTGGCTGGGTGCTTTTTCCTGAGTTTAGCCATAAACCCAAGCATAGGTACATCCACATACTCAGAATCGTCCTCTTGTAAAATACGCTGTCTCACTTTTGATAACCGATAAAATGGCACAGATGGGTATAAGTGATGCTCGACATGTAAATTAAAATTGAACATCGAATACAAAGATAACCAACCGGGTTTCATCGAACTTGAGCGAGAAACAGAATCCTGTTCATATACACGTAGCGGCTTAGTTCGCGTCGCCATACTATGCACATATAAACCGGAATGTGGTGGTGCAGTTACAGCTTCATAAAAGAAAAAGTGGATTAGCGCCGCAATCGTAATGAAAGTAAAATAAGTCTGAACACCAACATACATGCACACCAATACGTGAGGTGTTAGCATCACGATGACTGAAAACAGTGCCTTCAGTGCCAGTTTGTAATTTTTGTTCATAAATTCTACCAATGGATTAAGCCACAGAACCGCAAAGAAGAACTGAATAGTAGGAAACGGCAACCATAGACGCCACACCACATTAAACATCTGTAATGTAACGGCTGAAACACTCTTAATTTTTCGCAACTGAGTTGACGATGGATCTTTATCCGCAAACCCAGTCCAACGATGATGGCCCTGATGAATATGCACCCACGACGTATATGGGATTAAGGCCAATGGACTGACAGCAAAACCAAAAAAGTCATTTACACGTTTGTTTGTAAACACGGTGCGATGTCCAAACTCATGAATAAGCACCGAAGATCTAAACATTAGCCAACCGAGTAATAGCTGCAGCACAAAAAAGCCAAACGAAAACGCTTCAACCTCTGTCAGTCCCCACAGCACGGCGGCAATAAAAACCGCTTCGACAAGGACAGTGATCAAACCAACTTTGTTGGATATTTTAAATGCCCCTTCATCATTCAGCCGCTTTTTTATTATCTTATAACTTTCCACTTTCATTGTTTTTTCCTTAAATACTGGATACAGATGATATGCCTTATCTTGTTTTTCTAACAAATAAGGTATCGATTGCTTGCCACCAAAAGGGTCTTATTAAGACCCATGGCTCAATAACTCCTTAAGCTTTTTCACTAATACCACGATATTAGGTGGCTGTATTAAAGAGAAATGATTGCCAGGAATATGTGCGCATTGAACCTTGGATACACACTCTTTCCAATGAGCCTCAAGCGGTACCGTTAGGCTCAACACACTTCCCTCTTCAGCCATAAGTAGGTCGACGTTACCGTGGTAGCGTGACGGCTTATGAGTGGCAAAAAGCTGTAGATTTTTTGCAAAAATATCAAAGCGCTCTTGCACTATTGACTCAGGAATATGCTGAAACATATGCCCCTTATCTTTTGCTAGTTGTAATAGGCTACTGGGCAAATCCTCAAACTTAGCACCGCTGATATACTGAGTTACTTCGTGCTGCTCAATTGCGATGTCCAGCTCGCGAGCAAAAAAGTACAGTAGCCACTCTGGGTCACGATAAATCTCGATATTGTGCTGTTCAAACACAGGGTTGCGACTATCAATTAAAATAGTTTTATCTATTTTCACATCAAACTCATCACCAAGTGCAGCCATTTCGACTGCCACAGTACCACCTAGTGACCAACCAGCTACAACATATTGGTGGGCACCAATATGTTGAGTGAGAAGCGCTAAATACGAGCGAGCTAAGTCGCTGAGTGAGTCTGTCGGATTTTTCTCGTAGTGCTTTAAATCCGAAGCAATGGCGTAGATTGCACGATCTGAGGACAATAGTTGAGCCAGTGGAACATAACTTAAAATACTCCCACCAACAGGGTGGATGAGTACCACTGGCGGTAAGTCTGAGGCGTGCTTATTCAAACACACGAGAGGTGATTCAGCGCCATTTTCTTCATTGGATTGAATAAACTCAGCAATGTCTATGATGGTATCGTAACGTAGCAAGTCCACAACATTAATGGGTTTATTCACCAAAGCGGAAATCATATTGGCAGCTTTCACCGCATTAAGTGAGTTAGCACCTTGATTCCATAAGCTTTCGGCAGCACTCAGCTGAACCTGCCCAAGCACTGTTGTCCAAATATCAAAGATGCTTTGCTCAAGTGTGTTTAATGCTCTGTTTTGCCGAGCTTCCTCTGCTTCCATCGAAACAACAGGCAACCTCTTGGTATCAATTTTACCATTTTTATTTAATGGCATTTCAGGTAGTTGTATTACCTGCTTTGGCAGCATGGCCGGAGATAGACGACTTTTAAGTAACACGGCGATGTCTTGTCGCAACTGATAATCCGTTGTTAGTGCATTATCACTTGTACAGTAAGCTACTAGGCGTTTATCGCCGTTGTCTGTAGTGTGCACATGAACGAATACCTCTCTCACCCCTGGACACTGATGTATCGCCGCTGTCACTTCACCCAACTCAATTGTGAAGCCATTAATTTTGACCATGTCATCGCGACGACCGATAAACTCTATTTCACCAACATTGTTGTATCGAACAAAGTCTCCCGTTGCATATAAAGTTTGACCATCGGCCAAATGAGGTAATACACGGAACTTAGCCTCTGACAGTGCTTTGTTGTTTATATAGCCTTGCGATAGCCCTACTCCACCTAGGAAGAGTTCACCACCAACACCTATACCAGACATCTCTCCGTGCTTATCAACAACATACATTTGCGTGCCACTAACCGCTTTGCCGATTGGGATCGTTGTTGCACTCAAGTCTTTTTCAGACACGATATGATAAGTTGCAACCGTGGTGCACTCTGTCGGACCATAGCCATGGATCAGTTTGCCACTAAAGCGGCTTTCTAAAGCCCTTGCTACAGCTGCCATATTGACTTTTTCGCCACCAAATATAATTTGCTTTACAGATGCCAGAGGGAAATGCTGCGTATCTGCCAAACGATTAAGTAAAGCGGTCGTCACCAGAATGATCGTCACTTCATGATAATCAATGGTTGATGCCAGTAACTCAGGGTTTAGCAGAACATTTTTACTGATGCACACCACTGCCGCACCATTGAGCAGTCCGCCCCACAGCTCAAACGAAGAAGGGTCAAAGCTGAGGCTAGAGACATGAGCCACTCTATCTTTTGGCTTAATATCGATGTAGTTTGCATCCACAACACGGCTGATGATTGCCTGATGAGAGACTGGCACTCCTTTTGGATTTCCGGTTGACCCTGAGGTATAAAAGATACATGCAGTATCAGCAGCAAAAGTATGAATTGGCATATTTGACTTGCTGTAGTCTTTTGTCACCTCAGCCAAGTGGCTTAGTGCTATCACCTTAGCCTCAACATCTAATTGTTCGGCCAAAGTGTCTGCCGCGACCAGCAAACTTAACTGTGCGCCCTCAACAATAGTTTTTACTCGTTCAATCGCATCTTCAGCACTAATCGGTACGTAAACACCACTACATTTTGCAATTGCCAATATAACCGTGATCACTTGTACACTTGATGGCGCGTAAAAACCAACCCTGACTCCAGGTGCGACTCCTTGAGATTTTAGATAGTGTGCAATTTGGTTTGCTGACTCATTTAACTCGGCAAAGCTAAGGCTTTCGTCTTGTGCAATAAGTGCTGCGCTTTGTGGTGTTTTAGCAGCTTGAGCCTCAAAAAGTAGTGCCAAGTTTGACATTTCATGTGGCAATGAAACGGGATCAGGGCTTTGTCCCCAAGCGACTATTTTTGCGCGTTCAGCGTCATCCAGCATGTTGAGTTTAGAGATTTGCGTTGTGCTGTTGCTAAGCACCGACTCAATCATATTTTGTAGATGGCTCAGCATATACTCAATCGTCGCTTGTTCAAATAGCGCCGTATCAAAGTGCATACTCAACTTATATTGTTCATTTGTGCCAAAGACAGCCAAGCCTAAATCGTCAAACGAGCCTCTTTGCCCTGATAGCGGATGAATTTCTTCAAAAATCCCCGTACCATTTTTTCTCATCAGCTCGCCGACCTTCGTTAAGGTCATCGAGGTTTGGAACACCGGTGAGCGGCTCACTTCCCGAGATTTATACAGCTCATTCACTATCTGAGTGAATGGGAATGTTTTGTGCTCAAAGGCGTTGATTAGGGCATGTTTACAAATCTCTGCCAGTTCATCAAAACTAATCTCATCTGAAGCTTGAACGCGGGTTGCCAGTGGATTAACAAAATTGCCGACCGCAAAGTCATTGTCTACTAATTCTCTGCCCGCATTTGAAATACCTATCACAATGTCATCTTGACCGGTATACCTATTCAATAGTGCAAAGTACACACTCTGGAAAAAGACAAATGACGTGATCCCTTTGCGCTTGCTGAATTCATCAATCCTACTTGATAGACCAGCTGGCAAAGCAACATTGACTCTCCCCCCTTTATACTGCTTAACTGCTGGCCTAACTTTATTTGGTGTCAGTTCCAACACTGGCAAACTATCAGTTACTAATGTTTGCCAGTACTGTTTGTCTTTTTCCGCTTGAGGGCTTGCTAAGTAGGCCTTTTCATTTAGCACATAATCGGCAATATCATAGGGCTTCGCAAGCGTCAGTTCACGCCCCTCAGCCGCATTTAGATATAGTGCTTCAAGCTGCTCCATCAAAATTGCGATTGAGTAAATCTCAGTAACAATATGATGGGTGAGAAGTACAAACCATGATTGCTGGCTTTGACCGTCATTTAGCGACACGATATAAGCACGAAAAGGGCGTTCCAAGGATAAGTTAAAAGGTTGATCGGCAATCCACTCAAGTTTGTGGTTGAGCTCATCCGAGCCACCCTGTAGCTGAATGTGTTCTATCTCGTAGTCTTCATTCGGATTGCGTAATTGGTAAAACCCTTCCTCACATTCATGGAATGTTGAAGACATTACATCTTGGTGCTTCAACACGGCATTAAATGCGTGTTGTAACTTTGTATGGCAAGTGCTGTGACTTAATTTATACGCAGTGATCAGATTGTACGCTGAGCTATGCGGATGCAATTTAAAATCAGCCCAATAGCCCAGTTGATTGGCCGACATTCCAGACACACGTTTGCCTGTACTTAAAAAGTCAACCAACTCTGCCTTTTGCGCTTTTAGCTCAGCCAGCTCCTGTTCGCTCAATGCCCCACTGGCACTGCGATATTTAAGCTTGTCTCCATCAAGCCAAAGTTTTACACCACTTTTTTCAAATCTTAAAATTGTTTCGATAGCCATTAAATTTCTCCTTCAACCAGCGATGACTGCTCAACGTCAGCGGTATGCTCTTGACGATCCGATGACTGGTGCTTCATGTCTTCCAGAATTAATACAGCAAGTTCCTGAATAGACGCTCCTTTTAAGATTTCTGAAATAGGCAATTCACGATTGAGCTGCTTTTTGATACCGGTATTGACCTCAAATGCCGTAAGTGAGTCCAAGCCCAAGTTCATCAATGGCGTGTCGGTTTGTATTTTTTCAATGCCAGTGCCAAGTGACTCAGAGACAAACTGTCGTAATAACTCCATCAACATCTGCTTTTTGTCATCCTCACTCACTGTGGGCTGTAGTAATGCTGCGATTAAATCCGATTTACCATCATCACTTGTGGTTTGCTTAGTAGCGGCTCGAAGCTTCTCAAAAATGGCTAATGGACGACGAAACTCCATGACGTCCAAGAATTTAGAAATATTAATATTTGCAATCACTGGGTTGAGCATTCGATTTTCAATGACACTGCCCATTGCTTGTAGCGCCTCATTATGTGACATCAATTGGAGCCCTACTTTTTCAGCTAACTGGGCATTGTCTCCGGCGACTGCCATACCAGAGTCAGCCCATGGTCCCCAGTTTATCGACGTAGCCGGTAACGCTAACGCATTACGGTAATAAGCAAGACTATCTAAGAAACTGTTACCCGCGGCATAAGCCGCCATGCCCCCAGATCCCCATACCGACGCCACCGAAGAAAACAGCACAAAATACCGAGCTTGAGAAGCTAGTTGGTGTAAGTGCCAAGCACCTTGTACTTTTGCAGCTAGCACATTTAACATCTCAGACTCTGACAACGACTCGAATGCTGTCACTTGGTTAACACCTGCGGTATGGAAAACACCATCAATGGCGCCATATCGGTTTGAAACATCAGACAAGACTGACTCAAGCTCAGTGTAGTTAGTAACATCGACAGAGATGTAGTCCGCCACGGTAACATGCGTGCGAAGACGCTGTAGTGCTGCGGCAATATTTCCACTCTCATCTCGCGCAATAGCCTGCTGCTCAGTGCTTCTGCCAAGTAATATAATATGTTGCGCACCTTGCTCTGCTAGCCACTTGGCAGTACTCAAGCCAAGTGCTCCAAGACCACCGGTGACAACATACGCTTTGTCTTTTGCGACGCGTAAGTGTGAAAGCGTTGGCGCATTCAACTCAGACACTCTAGGGGCATAAGATACACAGCCACGAACCGCAAGCTGGGTCTCATTATTTGCGGCAAACAGTGCAGATGATAAGCCAGCCAACGCTGCGCTATCAGATAATTCATCACAATCTACCTGCCTTTGCCATACTTCGGGTGCTTCAAGAGCGATGGATTTACACAACCCAGCAATTGCTCCTTGTAAAGGATCGTAACGATATTGCGTACCAGAAATAGATGCAGCAAACTGGGTAATAACTGCCAGTGATACTCCAGCTTTGAGTGTGCAAATATCACGTAATTGACCAAATAAAGACGTTAACCGAGTTAATACGTCTGATGTTGGCTGTTCGCCACACAGATCCAGCCCCCAGCCAAATACGATGCGTGTTACCGCACTATTACGATGAATAAGTGACTCATCCAGTGCAGCCACGTCACTAATAACCTGGTAACTTTGCGCACTCAAATCACCGTAGCCTGTTGGTATCGTCTTATCGAATATTAAGGTATAGGTGTAACCTTGACTGCTTAGCCATTTTGTCCAAGGTGCAAGCTTGCCGTGTTGATCAGCAAAAATGAGTATATTACCGACGGCTCCGGGTTCAACCAAGGTATCGGTTGGGCGTGTTTGCCATTGTAGCTGATAAAATTTATCTGGATTATTTAGCGCCACATCCGGGTGAAGATGCGGTTGTACTTTAGGCAAAGGGTAATGCTTTGGCTCCATTGGATAAGCCGGTGTGTCAAGGCGCACATGGCGACTATCTTGATAATATCTCTGCCAGTCTATGTCAGCGCCCGATTGATAGGCACTGTGTAGCGCTTTTGCCAGAGCATGATGCAATGTTTGTGCATCTGACACTTCAATACTCCACGCGCCAAATTCATTAGCACTGGACAACATCATTGTGCGGTACTTCAGCGCACCTTCCCCAGCTTCAAACGTGGCATTGGCATACTCCATTAGTTGCCTTGCTAACTCGGTATTCGCCAATTTGAATATACTCGGTAACACACCAAGCACTTTGCCTCCTGCGCTAGATTGCAAGCAATTGACTATGGCTGACTGCGCTTGGGCTTGTTCTATCTGACCACAGCTCAAGCGCGCAGATACATACATCAGGTCAAGGGACGCTTTAAACGGTAACCGCTGAGTCGCCAAACTCAGCATTGGTAGATCACCCGCCTCTGCGTTAATTTCGCTGAGCATAACGCCAAGCGAAGCCACATGCGATAACCACAGCCCTGATAGCAATGAGTTTGCCAACAGACATTGCAGCGGATCTGTCCATTCTATTTTTTCCGGCCAGTGGGCAAATGTATGCTGCTCCTGAACGCGATAGTATTCACTCGCCTTACTCAACATTTGTTTGGCTTTGTTATTGTTGAGCGCCCATGTGTGTAAGACAGGTAAAAAGTGATGGTCGCGATCGGTGAGCGTGCAGCTAATCACAGGCTCTGCTGTCCCCTGTGCCACACGGTTATTCAAAGCAGGTGTAAATTCTGTGAGTTGCGCTAGTAAGTCGGCAGTGCTGCTAGCCATAAAGCACGCTCGCATAGGCCAATGCTCACTGCTAGTATTGGCAGAGAAGCACACCGAATGAAGGTCAAGCGCGCCTTGCGTAATATAGTCTTGAAATTGCTTAATCCGAGCTGCTAGCTGGACTTCAGATTTAGCCGATAACGCCAATATCGCGCTACCCTTTTGCTCAGGTTCAGTCGCAGGCTGTTGTGATGAATTAAACTCATCTGACACAATCAGGTGCGCGTTCGAGCCACAAAATCCAAATGCGCTCAATCCCACATATTTAACTGGGTCATCATCCCATGCCGCGAGTGTTTTCGGTAAGGTGATTGACGTTTTTTCTAATTCTAGCTTCGGATTGGGTGTATCTAAATTAACGTTAGCTGGAATTTGTTGGTGCTTAAACATCAGCAACACTTTTATCATAGAAGCGATGCCTGCGGCACTTTCTAGATGACCAATATTTGGTTTTACCGAGCCAACCAGTAACTTTTTGCCACTTGGCGTATCACGTTTGTAGGCTTTAGAAATCGCCTCAATTTCTATGGGATCGCCCAGTGGCGTTCCGGTTCCATGAGATTCTACATAGCAGACTTGCTCTGGAGTTAATGCACTTTTTTGTAACGCTGCCTGAATCACCTCAACCTGCGCTTTACCGTTAGGTACTGGTAATGCGCTACTTCGGCCATCATGATTAATCGCTGAAGCCTGAATGACACCAATAATATTGTCGTTATTTTCAAGCGCATCACTTAGGCGTTTTAGCACTACAATTCCAGCACCTTCACCGCGTACATAGCCATCTGCCTTTTCATCAAAAGTACTACACACTCCAGAAGGAGACAGCGCTTTTGCTTTACACATAATCATGGTCATGGCAGGGGTAAGCATCATATTGACACCACCAGCTAGTGCCAAATTACACTCACCATTAAGCAGCCCTTGCGCTGCCATATGAATACTAGTAAGTGAGGATGAACAGTTTGTATCCACTGATAATGAAGGCCCATGTAATCCTAAGGCGTGAGATAAACGCCCAGAGGCAATTCCAATCCCATTGCCAGCTGCGGTATACATATCTATGGAAGCAGGATTTTCGACACTAAATTGGCCATTATCCTGATTCATAATACCTATATATACCCCACTAGCGCTGCCTTTGAGCTTACTGGCCGGAATACCCGCATTACCAAGCGCTTGCCAACAGACTTCCAATAACAGGCGATGTTGTGGATCCATATACTGCGCTTCTCGAGGCACAATACCAAAAAAGTCATTATCAAATTGGTCGATGTCAGTTAAAAACCCACCGGCATTGGTATACACCTTTCCATCGGCATCCTGATCCGCATCAAAGTATTGCTCAGCATCCCAGCGCTCACTTGGCACATCAGTAATATGGCATTCGCCATTTTTAAGTAGCTGCCAAAATGCCTGAGGATCATTCGCACCTGGGAAGCGGCAGCCCATACCTATTACCGCTATTTTTTCTTCATTTTTCGCTTGTAGCGTACTAATTTGTGCCTTCTGCTTTTGAATGGTATTCAGGGCATTGGCCATTAACTTCTGGTAATTATTTGGCTTTGTTTTATCCATCATCGTCCCTTAATTCAGTTCCAGTTCTTGCTCAAGCAGTGCCGCTAAGTCATCCAGTTCCATATCTTGCAACTCGTCTGTTGGTGACTCGATTGCGATCTCACTTGAATACTCAACTTCAGCCACCCCGGTGTCCAATTGCAGAACATCGTTGACAATATGGTCAACCAGCAAGTTAAGGTTTGAGTAATTGAAAATCACCGTTGAAGGCAATGAGATCCCAAGCTCAGCATCAATGTCCTTTTTGAGATCCATCGCGGCTATTGAGTCGGTTCCCATTTCAAAGAAACCTTTCTCTGGGTCTATCGTAGCTGGCGAGTCAATTTTTAATACTTTAGCCAGTGTCTCTCTCACAAACTCAAAGATTTTTTCGTACCTGAGCTCTGGCGACATATCACAAATTTCTTCAATGAAGCGGATCTGACCGGCTCTTGAACTAGTCGGTGCCAACTCATCATATAAGTGGTCATGCTGTGCACCTGGGAAATTCTCTCTAAATACACGCCAATCTGCTTTTAGAGCCACGACTGAGTGTAACTCTGAACGTGCAATCTGCTCGAATAAAGCCATTCCCTGATTAAGGGTAAATGGCTTCATACCAACGGCCTCAAACAAATCAGATTGACTATGGCTTTCAGCCGCCATACCCACCGAGCCCCACGGTCCCCATTGGACGGCAAGCGCAGGCAACCCTGAATGCTTTCTATGCTCAACGATATAATCAATAAAGCTGTTCGCGGCGGCATAAATGGCTTGCCCTGGTGTACCCAATACAGCTGATGCCGATGAAAAACAGTAAAAATGATCTAAATCGATGTCTTTGGTCAATTGATGTAGATTCCAAGTACCTTCAACTTTCGAGCGGCTGACCTGCGTCACGGATCCCATATCAAACTTGTGTAATGGTGAGTCTTGAACAACCCCCGCGGCATGTATAACACTACCAAGGGATGGTAAATCATCACCAAAACGTTGGAATAACTGCTCCATACTGGATTGATCGGCAATATCTACCGCAACCACCTCGACACCAACCTGTTGTGCTCGTATCGCTTGTAAGGTGTGCTCCACCTCATCTGACCAAGTAGTTCTTCGCGACAACAACGTTAGATGCTTGGCTCCTTTACCAACCAGCCATTGACTGAGCTGAAGTCCCAATCCGCCTAAACCTCCAGTGATGAGTGTGGTCTTCTCACCAGCCACAGTATACTTATCAAGCTCAGACGTTGGCCGTGTTTTAGTCAGCCTCATGACCTTACGCATACCATTGTCAAGCTGTACTCTCGGTTCGTTGTCTTGATAGCGGCTATGCTCAATCACACCTGCAACAAGGTCTGATAGGTTTTCAGCATTGAGATCAAGAGTTTGACAACTGAACTCAGGATGCTCGGTTCTGACGACTTCAGCAATTCCCCAATGTGGTTTAGGTGCCCCAAGTAATGCCACGTCACTTGTGCCATAGTTAACAAACAGCAAGCGGCTATAAAGCTCCTGACCAATTAGGTTTTTGACCAGTGTGATAATGCTATTCACACTGTCGTAGTAGTTTGTTACGCAAACGCCTTGCTCTGCATTTTTTAAAGCGAAGATTATCTGATCTGGTTTCGTCGTTAACTGAGTCAGTGCTTCACTTAATTCATGCTGATCCAATAAATTGAGTCGACGTACTCCCGCTACCACTCCTTTGTCTTTGTTTGCATGCTTGAAAACCTGACATTCACCGAGGGTGTGAGATGCAAATGTTTGATGTGAGATAATATCTTGGTCATCGTCCAGTATAAGCCACAAGCGCGCTAAGTCCTGCTCTGTATATGCCGTATCGTCGCTTTGGGCCTGTGTACTTTCTATCCACTCTCGCTGGAACAAAAAGCTTCCTTCTTCAGACTTTGACAAGAAAGTACTGGCATTGGTTTTATGTACCGAGAAAGAATCGATGGTAGCAACTGGCTCGCCTGAATCTGAAAATAGTGCAATATCTCCTTTGAGTATCGCCTTATCCTCAGCAATATCATCATCTAACTTGGCAAAACACCAAAGGGTTTGTGGCGCGCTTAATTGCTCACTGTGTGTATGAAGTTTATTAAAGCCAAATGGTACCGCGGTGATTTCTTTATTGTCGCCCATCTGGTTGACTGCCAATGCACCAAATACCTGGAAACATGAGTCAACTAGCCCTGGGTGCATACAATATCGCTCAGGTGCAATTATCGCTTTTGGTGTGTTTAATTTGGCAATGATATAGCCATCACCAAACCAACAGCTTTCCACCCACCTAAATGTGTCTCCATGGGCAATTTTTGTCATCTGCTCGATGCGCTCGTAAAACTCAGGCATTTCCCACTGTTTTGTCGCGGCTGTAACCAAAGCGTTGGGGTCTATAGCTGCATTGGAGACAGACTCTGATGAAGTGAAGTAGCGCCCATGGGCATGAGTTAACGCCCCCTGTTCAGACTGCGTTGAATTGACGGCAAAATCAGCATGGTTTAACGTTGTTGTTAACTGTGTACTCTCATTACCATCCGCAAGTAAAATTGGTGCACCAAAAAAGACATTTTCAAGTACCAGCTGTGACTCAGTGCTGTGATTTGCCAACGCATTGAGTACCAGAGAAACGTGGTAACCGCCAGGTACCACCACTTCGTCATAGACTAAATGGTCTTTAAGCAGTGGCTGACTTTGTACGTTACACTGGGTTTTAAATGATGATGAGTGCGATCCCTTTTGAACATCCACAAAAAATGGGTCTTGCACTGACGCGTGACGCGCATGTACTCGTTTTTCACCTAACCAAAAAGACTCTCTCGTAAATGGATAACTAGGTATTGCTGTTGCTGCGACCACTTGGTGATTAAAAACGCTCTGCCAGTTTATATCATGTCCCGTGCGATATAACGTGGCTAGCGTATTAGTGATACAGGTGGCTTGAGGTTGCTCTTTATCTTGTGAGCACAGCCATTGATAGTGCACAAAGTCGAAAGTAGACTGGAGTGCTAATTTCGTCAGTACCGGATGCGGGCCGACTTCTATAACATCTACTTTTTTATTCGCCGCTAACGTGCGCAGACCCTCAACAAAATTAACGGGTAACTCAGCATGCTGTACCCAGTATTCTGGATCTGTTAGCTTTTGATATTCTTGCTTTCCTGTACAAGTAGAAATGAAATCGAGCTTTGGTGTGCTGTAGTTAACTTGCTGTGCTATGACTCTAAATTCTGCCAACATTGGTCGCATTAAAGGCGAATGGAAGGCGTGTGAGACATCGAGCATCACACATGTGATGCCTTTTTCCTCTCCTCGCTCAGCCACAACTTTAATGAGGGATTTATCTCCTGATAACACCGTTTGCCTTACTGAATTGTAAGAGGCAACTGCAATCTTCTCTGCTGGTAAGTCCGCCATCAATTCCTTGACGACATTTCCATTTGCAACAACAGCCAGCATGGCACCATCACTGGGTAGCTTTTGCATTAAACGGCCACGCGCAAGCACCATTTTCAGCGCATCTTGCAATGAAAATACCCCAGCGATACATGCCGCTGCATATTCACCAATGCTGTGCCCCATCACGATTGAAGGCTGTACGCCCCAAGATTGCCACATTTTTGCTAGTGCATATTCGAGCACAAATAAACTCGGTTGCGTAAATTCAGTTTGTGACAAGCGTTTGGAATCTGCTCCCCACATTACCGCTTTGATAGAAAAGCCTGCTGCTTTTTCGATGAATGCTTCACATTCGTCCACAGTACTTTTAAATACGCGGTTTATGCCATAAAGGGCTTGTCCCATACCTTTGTACTGTGACCCTTGCCCTGTAAACATAAAGGCAATCTGCTCACCTTTTACTGGTAATTTTGATGCTGCTAATGGCTTGGCTATCTGCGCTTGAAGCGCATCACAGAGCGCTTGTTTATTCGCTCCGGTAACCGCTAACCTATAAGGATAATGAGCCCGTCTCATCGCTGCATTTGCAACAACCTGTTCAAGGTTATCACTGCGTTCTAGCAGCGATAAATAGCGCTGTGCTAATATCGCGAGTTGTTGCTCAGACTTTGCTGAAATAGGTAACAATAAGGCATCATTATTGATCTCAGTGTTGCTTTGCTCAGACGGCGTATGAGAGGCCAAGATCAGGTGTACATTCGTACCAGAAAACCCAAAAGCACTGACCGCGGTATGTATTTGAGTCTGCTCAGATAAATCGACAGTTTGTTTCGTGACCTGTATTTGCTGCTCATCGATTTCGATGAACTGATTTAGCGTATCGTAATGTACTTGTGGCGGCAGTTGTTTGTTTGCGGCGATCAACGCAGCTTTAATCACAGAAGCGACACCAGATGCTGCTTCTGTATGTCCTAAATTTGCTTTCACTGATCCCACATAAAGAGGATTATCCGCATCACGAGCAGGTGTATATACCGCTTTAAGGGCGTGCATTTCAATCGGATCACCAAGAGGTGTCCCAGTTCCATGAGCTTCTACATAATGTAATGCCTGCGGCGTCACTTTGGCATTTTTCAATGCTTGCTTGATCACCTGTTGCTGCGAATTGCCATTTGGTGCGGTAAGGCTTGAGCTGTGGCCATCATGGTTCATAGCACCACCTTTGATCACAGCCAAGATCGTATCTTGATCTCTAATGGCGTCACGTAAACGCTTCAACGCAATAATACCGCAGCCTTCACTGCGTACATAACCATCCGCACGATTATCAAATGCCTGACATAACCCTGAAGGCGATAACATTTGTGCTTTTTGTAACGGTACGAAAGTATCGGTTGTCAGCATTAGGTTTACACCACCTGCAAGCGCCACATCGACCTCATGATTTTGCAAAGTTCGCATGGCTTGATATATCGCTGTCGCCGCTGAAGAACATGCTGTATCAAATGTCATCGCAGGCCCATGCAGCCCTAAACAGTATGCAACTCGCCCTGCGATCGTATTAACTGCATTTCCCGTAGCCCAATATGCTGAATCTGCTATATCACCGTACTGATAACACAGATCAGCGTATTCATTAGCCGCTGAGCCAATAAACACACCAATAGCAGCTGTATTTTTTGTTTCGCCAGCATAGCCTGACTGCTCCAGCGCTTGATACGCAGTTTCAAGTACCAGTCGCTGCTGCGGATCCATGGATTCTGCTTCTCGTTTTGAGATATTAAAAAACGCGGCATCGAATAAGTCGACATCACTAATAAGTCCGCCATGTAATTTGGCATGGCTTTGGCCTTTTAATGTTTCGTGAATTGTTTCAAGCGATCCTTCAATATCTTGCTCTACGACAGATTTACCAGCCATCAAAGCTTGCCAGTAATCATCTAGCGAATTGATGTTACCAGGGAACTTACAACCCGCACCGATAATCGCAATCTGATCTGCGCCTTGCTCTAATTCTTCGACGCGAGATTGCAGCTTTTCTATGGCTTTGTATGCAAGCTTTAATGTTGAATTTGTTTTACTTTCCATTTTTACAACTCTACTTCTAAAGTTTCTAACTTGTTCCGTAATAGCGACTCTAACTCTGCTTCATTAAGGTCATCCCACTCAGGCTCTTCTTCACCTTCTGACACCGAATGTGCCGACGCTTCAATATCAGCTAGAGTGACATGCTCAATATCGAATAACTCGTCATATAAGAAATTGCTTAATAGGTTGGCAGTGGGGTAGTCAAAGGATGCCGACACTGGAATGTTGATATGAAATATTGCCTCTAACCCTTCTTTGAACTCGATTGCTTTTAAGCTATTCATGCCCAAATCGGTAAAACCATCATCAGCTGAAATAGTCGCGCTGGCGACATTCAGTGTTGCAGCAAGCTGCTCCATTACTCGTTCTACAATCTCTTTGCGACGTGAGGTCTCGGGAAGCGCTAATAACGTCTCTTTAAGCGGCGAACTTGAACATGAATTTGCTTGTTGGTGTGACCCAAAAACAGACTCTGAAATGGTAGCAAATAGGCGATTTTCACCATGTAGCTCAATCAGCGGCAGAAACTTCGACCAGTCCATACAAGTAATCGTGAATTGTGTTTGTTCACTCGCCATAGCCTGCTGCATTTGTGCAAACATCTGCTCAGCTGGTGCTGGCAAAATACCACTTTGCAATAGCGTCTCTTGTTCATGAGCAGACGCTGCCATACCGGTGTTTAGCCAAGGGCCCCAGTTTAAGCATTGGGCATTGATCTTTACTGTATTTAAGTAATGACAGTAAGATTCCAAGAACCCATTGGCAAGTGCGTAACTTGCTTGATATGACGCCCCCCAAGTTGCAGCGATTGAGGAGAAGGCAACGAATTGAGGAATGTTGTAAGCTTGAACCTGCTCACCAACATATAACGTCCCTTGTATTTTTACATTCAAGGTCGCCAGCACAGCATCATCGTGACACTCAGAGAAGTGTTGGATCTCACCTTTTACCCCAGCTAAGTGATAAACACCATCAACACGGCCTTCACGGTAGGTTTCAGCAAAAAGTTGCTGAACACTGTTTTTATCTGTGAAATCACATTGCTGTATGAGAACCTTGCAGCCTAGTGCTCTGAGTGACTCTACAACATTGCTGTCTTGCTCACTAAAGCGTGTATCTCTGCAAGCTAATATCAACTGGCTTGCACCTTGCTGAGCCAAAAAGCTTGCCAGTTTGAGCGCAATACTGCCCCGGCCTCCAGTGATAAGATACTTACCCCTCAACACCGGTGGATTTACCGCAACAGCCTCTTCAACCTGTACCAAGCGCGGAACGCGAAGAGTATTATCACGCGTTGCGACCCAGCGCTCCTGACCATAACCATGCAAAACGAAATCCGTCATTGTTTGCAATTCACGGTCGTTGACATCAACCGAGTTTATATCCAGCAAGCTACAGTGTAGTGATGGACATTCCATATCTATGGACTTAAGTAGCGACCACATTCCACCTTGACTGAGATTGACAGTGTCATCTGAATCCACGCAAAGTGCACCTGTCGTAATCGCCTTTAAGCGCATGTGCGAGTTAGCACTCAGCACTTTGATACATGCCTTTAAAATCAGTGCTTGCTGTGATATGGCGGAAAATACCGACACTTCTTCAAGACCTTGTGGTGCTATGAATATGACCTGACCTTTATCAGCAACTTGCTCTACCCAACACTGGAGCGCTTGCTCTAATGCAGCACTGTTCATCTCTGGGTGAACGAAGGAGCTAAGGTCAATATGGGTTACCCTTATTGTATTGTGAGTTTCATTCAGCTTGGTACTCAACAAGTGTGGTAGTAAAGTATCAAAGCCGAGCAACAATACATCATCAATCACTGTGGTAGCGTTTTGCTCTTCGGTCTCTATATACTGCTCCCAAGCGTAATTAAGCAGCTCCACCACCGACTCAGAATCATTCGCCGAATTACCTTCAAGGAAGCTAAAAATTTCAGGTAAACTGGCTTTTGCAGCATCAGATAAGTCAGCATCATTGAGCAAGTTTTTAAGTACATCAGCAGAGCTCTGCGCCTTTGTTAAAGGCGATACTTGCTCACGTAATGGGTTATGGCGCTCAAAATGTGTTCTTTGGAACGGATAGAGAGGAAGCCTTACTTTATTGGTTGGAATTGAATGTAAAACGGCGTCAAAGTGAATCGACTCCCCAACTTCATACAATGACGCTAGACACGTATACAGGGTGTTGATCTGCTCATTAATCGCGATGTAGTGCGTCTCTGTTTGCTCACTGCGAGGTAGCGATAACATCGCGTTTTGCATCCCAACAACCAACACAGTGGCATCTTGTAATTCCTGTAGCATAGCCGTTTGTGGTCGCGCTACAGTCGCATCAACGGAAGTTAATGACTCTTCGCTTAGCAACACAAACTCAACTTGTGCTTTGTCAAAGCTAAATACGTTGTTAAGTATTTCGTTACTGGCAGCGAGACTTGCGGGCTCATCTAATAATGATCTTATCACTTCTTGAATTGTCAAAAGGCCGACAAAATGCGCAGCGAGCACATGTGCCAAATCAGAGTCTCCGCCTACCCCTTTTAGGGTCACCCCATAATCATCTAGACATCTGACTAAAGCATAAAAGTGACACGCAGTGAGGACTTGATGTACTTGCGGTGATAATTCACTTTGCGCAACATACCATGCTAGCGGCTGTGCTAAATCCGATGCAATCAAAGCTGAAACTTGATTAAAGTGAGTAGCATAAACAGGAAGCTGTGCCTGCATTGCTGTGATAACGTCTTGTAGGTCAGCTAAAGCATGAAATTCAGTTAGCTGTATATAAATTTCTCGCTTTCCCAACGTACTTGGTGCTGTCGAGGCTTTCTCTTTTAAGCGCGCAAGTAGACTTTCTCGACTATGAGCAAAGGTCGCAAAACGATATTTATAATGATTATTTGCCCGTACCGTGGATGCGCAAATATCAGCAAAGCTATCAGAGTCCCTCGAAATAACATCAATATAATCTGCTCGAAGTTGCTGTAATGCGCCCTCACACTTGGCGGATAAAATAAATGGATGTACAGCCCCGTCAGTATTGTCAGGTTGCGCTGCTACCTCTGATGATTGATACTCTGAAAGAATACAATGTACGTTGGTGCCGCTCATCCCAAAGCCGCTTACTCCGGCAGATTTGTTAGTGCATGCTGGCCATGCCATACCTTCACTCACCACAGATAGCGGGTAACGTTGCCAATTAATATACGGGTTTGCAGACTCAAAGTGTAAACTTGGTGGCAGATAATGGTGATGGATCGCAAGTGCGGTTTTAAAAAATGAAGAAATACCCGCTGCGGCCTCTAAATGCCCCATGTTTGTTTTTACAGCGCCGATGTAAAGTGGATTTTCTGCTGATTTGGCTGACTTAAAAATAGTACCTAGCGCATTTACTTCAATTGGATCACCCAATGAAGTGCCTGTACCATGTGCTTCAATGTATTGAATATCTTCAGCTGTTTTATTTGCGTTGTGTAGCGCACTTTTAATCAAAGCCGCTTGTGCTGAACCGTTGGGCGCTGTTAAACCGTTACTTCTACCATCATGATTGACAGCGGAACCTGAAATCACGCAGATGATGTTATCCTTGTCTTTGATTGCATCACTCAAGCGTTTAAGCACCGCAACACCACCGCCTTCCCCTCTAACATAGCCATCAGCAGACTGATCGAAAGTATGGCACTTGCCACTGGTTGAAAGCGCACCAATCTGGCTAAATCCGATGTAGCCATTAGGTGCTAGCATGAGGTTGACCCCAGCGGCTAAGCCAATATCACACTCTCGACTGCGTAGACTTTGACATGCTAGGTGGATGGCAAGCAAAGAAGAAGAGCAGGAAGTGTCGAGTTGCATCACAGGGCCGTGCACATTGAGAAAGTGCGCCAGCCTACCTGCTGCAATCGCACGGTTTGTGCCTAAGCCAATTTGCGAATCTATTGTATCAGCAGCGGAAAGGTGCAATAACTCATAATCCGCCGAACCTATACCGACAAAAATACCCGCCGCGGCACCTGATATTTGTTTAAATGAAATGCCAGCATGTTCAAGGGCATGAACACTTAGCTCCAGTAACAAGCGCTGTTGTGGGTCAAGATTTTCAGCTTCAGCTGCTGACATGCCAAAAAAGCGCTCATCAAACCCGAAAACATCATCAACAAAGCCACCATAATCAGTATTATAGTGGCCAGTTTTAAACGGTGTTGAATCATAAAAACGCTCAGTATTCCAACGGTTTCGAGGCACTTTTGAGATGACATCTTTGCCATCTTTGAGTAATGTCCAAAACTCATCTAAGCTGCTTACACCACCTGGTAATCGGCAACTGCCACCAATCAAGGCTATCGGCTCATGTTTGGCTGCCCGCTCAAGTGCTAATTCCTGCTTTAGGCTCGATATTTTCTCTAACGACTTTTTTAAGACGCCATTTATTTTTTCGTCATTGATATTCGACATCAAACAATATCCTTGCTGTCAGCTAAAACTTGTATTAATCCTTCTGTTAGAAAGCGTGCTTAAAGCTCGCTTTCTAACATAGCTAGTAGTTCTTCATTAGATAATTCTGAAGTACTTGCCGGTTGCTCCTGAACTTGTTTTGCAAAGCCCTGCGGCGCGCTGCCAGCTCCCGTGCTCGCCACAGGTTCCGGAGGCGTCGTTATGTATTGTTTGATGTAATTTGCTAAAGTTTGAATGGTTGGATAAGACCACGCAGCAGTGGCATCTATATCTAATTGATACTGGTTCTCAATCGCTTCAATTAGTTCAACAGCATCAACCGAGTCCAACCCATATGCCGCAAACTGCTCATGCTCATCTATCTCACTCAGTGGCTTTTTCGCTTTATTCGCAATCCACTTTTTCAAGAAACTCGCAATCTCAGCGCTGTTGCTTTGAGTACTAAGTTGCTCATCAATAGTATTTTGCTGCGTTTGCTCAATGTGAGACACGTTGGCATCTGACAATATTTGTTTAGCGCTTGGCGTATCCGACGATCTTAACAACACATCCAAGGTATAATCGCCACCCGGTGCGCTTTGCTCTGAGTCTAAGGTTTGACTTTGCGCTTTTTTGAGTAGCTGAGTGACAACAGCCATCTCGCTCTTTTCATACACAGTCGCTATATTTTTCTGTAGCGCAAAAATCTCTTTTTCTATCTGCATATCGAGCCAATTGGCCACAAGCGCTTTGGCACTGTCATCGACTTGAGTCGACACGCTCAGCGCCGCTTTTGCACAGTACAACCCTGCCAACCACCCTATAGTGTGATTCAATAACAGCTCTTTTTTCTTAGCGGGAACACTGGTGTTTTGTAGTGCACGTTCGACTTCTAAAATGTGAGCCTTAAAAGCAGACTGTAATTTATCGGAGCCATCAGCATCAGCAATAAAGACACTTAAGTTATCAGGGTTTGCAAGGTAACTTGCACCAACAAACACTTGTAATGTTTCTGTGGGGCCTTCAAAGACTCTTAATAGTCGAGTATCACGGTATACTTGAGCAAAACCATTACTCTCGATATATCCTCGACCACCTAGCATCTGCATCGCATCGTCGACACAATGCCAAGCAAACTCAGTGACAATGTATTTAACAATAGCGAACATCTCATCAGGTACATTTTGCTGCAAATCTGTCAGCATTGAGACTCTTTCTAACAGTGCTTCTGATGCCGATAATGCAAAAGCATGAGCGGTTATCTTTTTCTGAGTTTCAGGGTTATCTGACAAGCGACCTGTAGAAATAATACGTTTGCTAGCATACCGCTGCATCACCGCAAGACTTCGACGCATAGTACCTATTGCCATCGCAGYGATACCTGCACGGCCAAGCATCATCGCGTCTTTTGCGACATCAAACCCTTTGCCTAATGTGCCAAGCATGCGTTCATCAGGTACAAACACATCATTGAAGTAAATTTTATTTTGTACCATGCCACGGAAACCCATGGTTAATGCTTCTGGGCCTTGCTGTATACCGACAGAGTTACTATCAACAACAAACCCTGTCATCCCCAGAGCTTGCTCATTATCAAAAGCAAGGGCGAACACATTAATTAGGTTTGACCAAGCTGCATTTCCTGACCAAATTTTCTCACCTGATAAGCGCCAACCGCCGTCTACTTTTTTCGCAGTAAGCTTAATCTGGCGAGGATCAGAACCTGCACTGGGCTCGGTGAGGGCAAAAGCGGCAAGCATGCGGCCTTGCGCCAACTCTGAGACGAATTGTGAGCGGATAGCTGGTTTTGCAGACATTAATATTGGACGGATCCCCAATACTTGGTGTAGTCCTACAAATAATGCCAAGGTAAGGTCTACTGATGCTAATGCAGAGACCACTTTAAATGTATCTGTGGTACTTAGACCAACCCCGCCTTGCTCTGGTGGCACAAGCAATCCTAGTATTCCTTGAGTGCTGAAATCCATGACAACATAAGGCGGAATACAGCGACGCTCATCAATCAATTGCGAGTTAATACGGCGGCTTGAATAATCTTGCAACCATTCAATTAATTCATTTGCTTTGTGCTGACTTTGCTGTAAATTGATGGCTGTTGCCGGGCGCTGTTGCACCTCAGCAGTCGCGGCTTCATTTACAAGACAAATAATATCAAGCTCATTTGCTTCATACATTTGTCTAATTTTTGTGCGTTGGATTTTACCACTGGTGGTTTTCGGGATGCGTTTAACAATCACAAGTTCAGCCACTTGAAGACCATGGTGCACAGATAGCGCCACCGATATTTTTTTCAACAAGGCATGTGCTTCAGCTTCACTCACTTTAACTGTATTTAATTTTTGAACGACAACCACTTTTTCTTCATCTTGATGAGATGAACTAAACACGGCACATTCATTCACTTTACAAAGCGCATCAACTTTAGTGACCGACGCTTCAATATCGTGAGGATAGAAGTTTTTGCCTCGTATAATAATGGTTTCTTTGATCCTGCCGGTGATATAAAGCTTAGCTTCGGACTTAAATCCAAGATCACCGGTTCTAAAAAACTGGTTACTATTGCCCGCTACTGTGTTATTAAAAACGGCGTTTATTGTCTCTGACTTTTTATAGTATCCAGAGCAAACCGAAGGACCTGCAATCCAAATTTCGCCGATATTACCATCGCCACATACTTCGTGTGTTTCAGGGTCAACAATAAGAATTTCATGCTGGTCTTGAGAAATACCACAACTCACCCTGCCAATCCCTTGATATGGTACCGATTGACCAGTGTATCGCTCAGCTGATGTAAATAACACACACTCTGCCATACCATAGCTGGCATAAAACACATCACTTCTCAGCCCTAATGGCTTAAATACCTCAATAAATCGATTTAGTGTTTCTGCTTTAACAGGCTCTGCACCGTTAATCATTTTGTCTAACGTCGACAGATTGATATGGCTGAGATCTTTTCCGGCAGCTTTACGAACACAATAATCAAAAGAGAAGTTTGGACCGGCCAGATAAGTGCCTTTAAATTTTGAAATAGCCTCTAACCACATCAACGGGCGTTTTAAGAAGTTAGTACTAGAAAATACCACTGACTTCCCGCCATTATAAGTTGGGGTTAAATAACACCCTACGAGTCCCATATCATGGAAAGGTGGTAACCAAGAAACGCAAACAAGCGAGCTATCAAACCCATATGCCGATTTGATACTCTCCAAATTCGCGATCAGATTTTCATGCTTAATGATCACGCCCTTCGGTGATCCAGTTGAGCCTGATGTGTACTGAAGATAGGCGATGTCTTGTGGATGAATGATGGGAAGATCAAAGTTCTCACCAGATAGCCCTTCAAAGCTCAACTCATCAATAATCAATATTGAAAGTGCACCTGTAATAAGCTGCTGCTCAAATTGGGATTTAAGCTTATCTTCATGTTGACGCAGGCAAATAATAGTCGTCGCACCTGCATCTTCCACTACTTTTTCAAGATTCGTCAAATTAGCGGCTGAATCTGGTAACACTTGAGGAATGGCAATACGCTTGGAAATAAAACATCCCAGTAAACTCGTAATAAAGAATTTTCCGGTCGGCACAGCGATAACCACCGCACCTAGCTTTGGCTGCTTGAGCAGTACTGAACTTATCTGTTTGGAATACCGGAGTAATTGCAAGAAGCTCAATGACTCAACATCATCGATATCTTTAGATCGGATAAATTCAAAGGCAGTGTCGTGTGGTTTGTTTTTGGCATGCTCTTGTATAAGAGAGACGTAAGTTAAGGCTTTACTATCGCCTGCAAATTCATTCTCGTTACTACGATTATTATAATTCATAACTTATACTACTTTATAATTCCTTGCCTAATTAGCAATAATACATATAGAGCCGAAATACTTAATACATAAAAATGTAAAAATGATAATTACGACCATCCCTCCTTCTCCAACACTTTAATCAGAAAAAACTAAGAAAATATAGCTAATTCATCACCCTTTTTAGTGTCTCGAGAATTATGAAAAATTAAGCTAACCGATAGGTAAAAAAGTGTCAACAAAAACAAAACAAACCAAACACAAAAAAAATAAACCGTTGACTTAAAAAAAACCGAGTGCAATCATAAAACCATATAAAACACCAAGTAAACAAACAAACTGTTGCAAATAGCAAAATAAAACAAAACAAATTAAAACGAAATTGATCAAAAATTTAAAATAAAAAAGAAGTGTAAAAAGGCTCACTCATAAAGCTAATTAACGGGTTCCATATATAAGTATTGGAAACAACAAGGAAGAATGTGGTTTGTGGGAAGGAAGTTATTTAGTTGCGGCTTCATCAACAGTAACTACCACCCCTTATAAATCAATCAACCTCCCCTTGCTGTGGCGAATTATCATAAATAATACAATCACATATGAGGTTTAAGTTTGAAATCAAATAATAGAGTTCGTATTTTTGATACAACATTGCGAGACGGTGAACAGGCACTGCGAAGAAGCTTATCAAAAGATGAAAAATTACAACTTGCAAAGGCAATTGCGAAGCTAAATGTTGATGTAATGGAGGTTGGGTTTCCCGCTTCTTCTCCTGGGGACTTTGCCTCTGTAGAGTTAATTGCAAAAGAGATTCAAGGACCGACAATCTGTGCACTGGCCAGAGCCGTGCCTGAAGATGTTATCGCATGTGGTGAAGCATTAAAGCCCGCGCAACATAAACGTATTCATATTTTTATTGCCACTTCACCTATACATCTTGAGAAAAAGTTAAATATCAATTTACAAGCGGCCACGGATAAAGCTGTAGAGGCGATTTCCATCGCTAAAGAATATACTGATGATATTGAATTTGGGTGTGAAGATGCCACTCGCACCCCACCTGAAGACCTTTGCTATATCATCGAAAAAGCCATTGCAGCTGGGGCTACAACCGTTAACTTAGCTGATACAGTAGGTTATACCACTCCGAAAGAATTTCATCAGCTCCTCAGCCACATCAAAGCCAATGTTTCTAATATTGATCAAGCTATTTTATCGGTTCACTGCCACAATGATTTAGGCCTAGCAGTAGCAAATAGTGCTGAATCATTGTTAGCCGGAGTAAGGCAAATTGAGTGCACGGTCAATGGTATTGGAGAGCGTGCCGGAAACTGCGCATTAGAAGAAATCACCATGCTACTCAGTGCTCGCAAAGACCTGTTCGGCCTTTACACCAATATTAAAACTGAGCTTATCAAACCAACTTCAGAGCTTGTCAGCTCTGTAGCTAGAATGCCTGTACAGTTGAATAAAGCGGTTGTAGGAGGTAACGCATTTGCACATTCATCAGGAATACATCAAGACGGCGTTATCAAATCCAGTATTACTTATGAAATATTTCACCCAGAACAAGTTGGCATAAGTAAAAACGAACTTTACTTCACAGCTCGTTCTGGTCGAAAAGCTATTGCACATTTTTTAACACAAACAGGCTGCCCATGCGAAGATCAAGAAATTAACAATATTTACAATCAATTCCTACAACTTGCTGACAAAAAAGGGCAGGTTTATTGGTACGATTTAACATCTTTGTATTACAAGAATAAAGTAAATCTCTGTGACAAAAGATATAGCTTAGTGAGTGCTATCACCAAGTGCGCTTCTGAACGCGCTATTTCGGTTAATTTAGTCCTGCAAAACAATCAAAAATTACAGAGTTTTGAATCAGATAGCACAAATCTAATTGAAGCATTACAGAATCTAAAAATAACGAATGAGGCCATCATTATTCGAGATCTATCTTTAGAATTCGCTCCTGAAAACTTTATTTATAATGCAAAACTTAGCATCACCTTAAATAACAAGCCTATTTATGGAGAAGGCTATGATGAAGATCCAAATATAGCAATAATAAAATCATATATTTCTATATTGAACATCATTAATATGCTTAACCAGATAAGGGAACATCAGCATTCTTTGCAATCAGCCTAAATAAAATAAAAATGCAAAATAATAAACAACAAACAAAATCTTAATGAAATTGAAGAAATGCAATACAAATGGGAAAGATTGTGAAAGCAAAAACACTTTACGATAAAATTTGGGAAAGCCACCTAGTGAAGGAAATGCCCAACGGATTTTCTTTATTATATGTTGACCGACATCTCATTCATGAAGTGACATCTGCACAGGCATTTTCTGGTTTGTCAGAAAAGCAGCACAGTGTTCGGCAACCGCTGCTTGCCATAGGCACCATGGATCACGTAGTGCCAACGGCAAAAGATCTTATCGACGTCATGTCCGCTGAGCAACGTAATCTTCTAGCATTAATGCACAGTAATTGTGAAACCCATGGTATTCCTCTGTTTGATTTAGGTCACACTCGTCAAGGGATAGTGCATGTCATCGGCCCAGAACTTGGTTTTATTCTTCCTGGAACAATTGTAGTGTGTGGAGATTCGCACGCTTCTACACATGGCGCATTTGGCGCACTTGCATTTGGTATTGGCGCTTCTGAAATCGAACATGTACTTGTCACTCAGACGCTTGTACAAAAGAAACAAAAAACATTTCGGATCACCGTTGAAGGTCGACCTAATGATGCTATTTCCGCAAAAGATATTATTTTGAAAACCATCCAAACTCTTGGTGTAAGTTCAGGCAACGGCTATGTAGTCGAGTTTTGTGGGTCGGTAATTGAAAACTTATCCATGGAACAAAGAATGACGCTTTGTAATATGTCAGTTGAACTAGGCGCAAAAGCAGGGCTAATAGCCCCGGATCAGAAAACCATTGATTACATTAAAGGTCGGCAATTAGCTCCAAAAGGCGATGCTTGGCTAGAAGCTTTGGCAGATTGGACAGCATTACGTAGCGATAATGATGCAATCTTTGACAAAGAAGCAAGTATCAATGTCGACGATACTCACTCTTTTGTAACGTGGGGAACCAGTCCAGAACATGCGATTGACGTTACTAGTCTCTTACCTTTCCCAGAGCAAGAACAAGACGAGAACAGAGCACAAGGAATGAGCAGAGCCTACTCGTATATGCAGTTAACGCCGGGTATGCGCTTAGATGAAGTAAAAATAGATGTAGCTTTTGTTGGCTCATGCACAAATAGCAGAATCGAAGACTTACGAGCAGCGGCTACGCAAATAAACAAACGTCGTGTTAGCCCAACAGTTAAAGCGATCATTGTTCCAGGCTCAATGGAAGTCAAAAAGCAGGCTGAAGCTGAAGGACTTCATACGGTTTTCGAACAAGCCGGATTTGAGTGGCGTCTCCCGGGTTGTTCTTTATGCGTTGCAATCAACAACGACACTTTATCCGCAGGCACTAGGTGTATTTCTACTAGCAACAGGAACTTTGAAAATCGTCAAGGTAAAGGCGTACTTACCCACCTTGCTAGCCCTAGAACCGTGGTGGAATCAGCAATCAAAGGACATATTGCTAACCCAGCATTATGAAATAATCAAATTAATTAGGAGTTTAATCATGTCTTTCAGCTTAGTATGTAATGCTGACAAAATTAATAATGACTTATTAAAAAGCTATGATGCGTTGCCAGCCGATCCTTACATCAAAGATGGCATGAAACGTTTTAGAACTTTTTCTTATGGTGAAGTAAAAAATGGTAAAGTCGATTGGAATGCGACTAAGCCTTTTTTTCAATCTAATGAAGCTAACTCATACGCTGGTGGAATTAAAAGATCGTTCCAACATACAGGTGAGGAGGCCAAAAAATTTGCGCAAGCGATTGTTACTGACGCATTAGAAAAAGAGTGGGTCAATGCCGATCACTTTTTTATTGGTTGCCATCAAATACGCGTTACCGCAGATGCTAAGATTGTCGGCTACCCTGCCCCTGAAGGTTTTCACCATGATGAAACCGACTTTATCGCTATTAACCTAATCAATGAGCATAATGTGAACGGTGCTATCTCTTTTATTAGCGACTTCAACGACACCAGCAACATTTTATTTGAGAAAAAGCTAGAGCCTGGACAAAGCCTTTATGTTGAAGATCTCAAGCACAAGCATTATGTATCTCCGTTCACGCCTAAATTACCCAATATTGAAACGTATCGAGATATTATTGGCATCGCCTTTTATATGAACGATAGATAACTTAACCAAGCGCGGGAAAATAGGTTATACCGCACCGGCGTGAGCTTTGAGTTGCAGTTAGGTAGCAAAAAATACGATACATTTGCTAGTAATGCTATCTGGCTGCACATTGTATGTAGGGATATTGAATAAACCAATGAACAAAATTTATAAAGTAGCTGTATTGCCTGGAGACGGAATAGGTCCAGAGGTCATGGCTGAAGCACTGAAAGTACTAGATATAATTGCAGATAAATTTGAATTAACATTCGACTTTCAACATTACGATGTTGGCGGTATCGCCATTGATAAACATAATCATGCGTTACCACAAGAGACACTTGCAGGTTGTGAGTGCGCCGATGCCATCTTATTTGGCTCTATTGGTGGACCGAAATGGGATAGTTTACCACTTGATCAGCGTCCAGAACGAGCCGCATTGCTAAAGCTTAGGTCACACTTCGATCTCTTTTGTAACCTTCGCCCAGCGACAATATATCAAGGGCTGCAACATCTATCACCATTACGCAGCGACATTGCACAGCAGCAGGTTGATATGATGGTTGTTCGAGAGCTCACAAGTGGTATTTATTTTGGCCAACCAAAGGGACGTGAGTTGAATAACGAACAAGAAGTTGCGTTTGATACCATGCGTTATTCAAAGTCAGAGATAACTCGTATTGCTCACCTTGCTTTCTTGGCTGCTCAAAAAAGAAATAAAAAAGTAACCTCTGTCGATAAGGCAAATGTGCTTGAGTGCAGTCGGCTATGGCGTGAAACGGTGGACGAAGTAGCAACAAGCTACCCAGATGTACAACTGGAACACATGTATATTGACAATGCAGCAATGCAGTTAATTCGTAAACCTAGCGATTTTGATGTCATTTTATCCTCTAATTTATTTGGGGATATTTTATCCGACGAATGCGCAATGATCACAGGTTCCATGGGTTTACTCGCATCGGCAAGTATTAACCAATCCGGTTTTGGGTTATTTGAACCAGCTGGAGGCTCAGCTCCAGATATTGCCAACTTAGGCATCGCTAACCCTGTTGCACAGATCCTTTCAGCTGCAATGTTACTGCGCTATAGCCTAGATCAAAATGCTGCTGCGGATGCTATTGAACAAGGTGTCGTGCATGCACTTCAACAAGGGGTATTAACCAAAGAGCTTGTTCCTAGTGATGAGCAACATCTTGCTAAGTCAACTTCAGAAGTAGGCGATTACATCAGAGACTACATTGCAAGGAGCTACTAATAATGCCTAAAACCTTGTATGAAAAAGTGTGGGATGCGCATGTCATTACGCAAGACGGTGATGAAGCATTGCTTTATATTGACAGGCATTTAATACATGAAGTCACCTCTCCTCAAGCGTTTGATGGGTTAAAGCAAAAGCAGCGCAAATTACGCAGCCCAGATAAAACATTTGGCACCATGGATCACAGTATCTCTACTCGCTCATTAGCCATAGATGCGTGTGGCGATAATAACCGCAGACAACTACAAGCCTTGATTGAAAATTGCGAGGAGTTTGGCGTTCAGCTATACCCTGTAGGTAACGTGAAACAAGGGATCATACATGTTATGGCACCAGAGCGTGGACTCATTCTACCGGGTATGACGGTCGTATGTGGAGATTCACACACCGCAACACACGGCGCATTTGGCGCACTGGCATTTGGGATTGGTACCTCTCAAGTCGAGCACGTTATGGCCACCACAAGTCTAAAGCAGCATAAAGCCAAGACGATGAAAGTTGAAGTCAACGGCACTTTACCTTTTGGGGTGACGGCAAAAGATTTGATCCTCGCTATTATAGCCAAAATCGGGCATGCAGGGGCGACCGGACATGTTATCGAGTATTGTGGTAGTGCAATAGCAAGTCTCTCTATGGAGGCTCGAATGACTATCTGCAATATGTCTATCGAAGCTGGAGCCAAAGCCGGAATGATCGCACCAGATGAGGTTACACTTGCCTATTTGAAAGATAAAGAGTTTGCACCAAAGGGCGAACTGTGGGAGCTTGCTTGTCAAGACTGGAGCCAACTCACAGCAGATCCCAACGCACTCTACGACACGGTTGTAACCCTCGATGCCAACGACATTCAACCGCAAGTGACATGGGGCACTAACCCTGGGCATGTCTTGGGTATTAATGACATAGTACCAGATCCAAGTAGCTTCACGGATCCTGCCGATCAAGAAGCTGCCAAAAAAGCATTACACTACATGGATCTCACGCCGGGCTCTAAAATTTCAGACATTGAGATAAATCATGTATTTATTGGCTCATGCACCAATGGTCGCATCGAAGATCTCCGTGCCGCTGCAAGGGTAGTCGAAAATAATAAGATTGCATCTGGTGTGTCAGCAATTGTGGTACCTGGCTCTGGTGAAGTGAAAAAACAAGCCGAAGTGGAAGGGCTTGATAAGATTTTCACTCAGGCTGGATTTGAGTGGCGCTTACCTGGTTGCTCGATGTGCCTAGGTATGAATGATGATTTGTTGCTTCAAGGAGACAGGTGCGCTTCTACCAGCAACCGAAATTTTGAAGGACGACAAGGTCGCGGTTCACGAACCCACTTAGTCAGCCCTGCGATGGCCGCATTGGCAGCCATAAAAGGCAGATTTACCGATATTAGAGAATTTATTAAGGAATAGCTATGAGTTGTGGTATTACAACGGTAACAAGCAAAGCCGCGCCGCTCGATCAGGTTAATGTGGATACAGATCAGATAATCCCCAAACAGTTTTTAACTTCGGTCTCTAAGCAAGGCTTTGGTCGGCACTTATTTCATGACTGGCGTTACTTAGATAGCGCTGGCACGCAGCCTAATCTTGAGTTCGTGTTAAACCAGCCTCAACACCAAGGCGCGGAGATCCTGCTCAGTAGAGAAAATTTTGGGTGTGGTTCTAGTCGAGAACATGCGCCTTGGGCATTAGCAGATTACGGTTTCAAGGTGGTGATCGCCACCAGTTTTGCTGATATTTTCTATGGCAACTGCATCAACAATCAACTGTTACCCGTTTCGTTGTCTAAATCAGAGATGGATGCTTTGTTTGACGCGGTACAAGGCGCTGCCGACACAGCTATCACCGTTGATCTGGTTAATCAAACGGTAAGCTGTAATGGTGATCACTACTCATTTACCATCAGTCCTCTTCACAAAGAGACACTCATTAAAGGACTTGATGCAATTGGACAAACCCTTGAACAAGAAGCGTTTATTCAAGCGTATGAAAAGAAAATCCCACAGTGGCGATGCGCACCACACTACGAATGAAGTCCGGAGTTAGCCGCAACGTAAAATGAGGCTAGGTGTAGCCCTAGCCTCAAATCATATAGCTTGCTAGATTAGATGATTAATCGCTACTGCTGCTTCTACATCAGCATCATAATCAACTGTTTCTAGACCAAACCCAAATAATTTTAAAAACTCATTATGATAGCCAACATAATCTGTTAGCTCATCAATTGTGTCTGTATCTACTGTATCCCAAATTGTTTGCACGCGAGCCTGTACGCCCTCTTCTAGCTCTTTATAGTTTTGGAATAAATGACCGCCTTCGTCAAAGCGCGGAGATTGTCCATATAAGTTTTCGCGGAACAAACCATCTATCTGCTCAATAGTCCCTTCATAGGTACCATCCCCTTTCATGACTTTAAACAGCGCAGAAATATATAAAGGCATAATAGGAATCGCCGAGCTTGCCTGCGTCACAACCGCATTTAACGAAGAAACATAAGCCTCACCACTAATATCAGATGTCGTCTCGCGGATAGCAAGCGTCGCGCGGTCTAAATCTTCTTTCGCTTTACCAATTGTCGCATGTCCATAAATTGGCCAAGTTAGCTCTTTACCGATATACGTATAGGCAGTCGTCTTAAAGCCATCGGCGAGTACATCCGCTTGTTTAAGCGCATCAATCCAAAGCTCCCAATCTTCACCACCCATTACTTTAACTGTATTTGCAATTTCTTCTTCATTTGCTGCCTCAACAGTCACTTCGTCGATAATACGCTTTGATGTATTTAGGTTTTTAGTAGTAATAGCAGAGCCAATTGGCTTAAGCGTCGAAGAGTAAACCTCTTCAGACTTAGGGTCTTTGCGGCGAGGGGAAGCAAGGCTGTAGATGACAAGATCGACTTTTCCAAGCTCAGTCTTAATGGTGTCGATGGTTTTTTGCTTTAACTCATCAGAAAATGCGTCACCGTTAATATTCTTTGACCATAAACCGGCTTCTTCAGCTGCTTGCTGGAATGCAGCGGTGTTGTACCAACCCGCTGAGGCTGTTTTTTTCTCTGTGCCTTCTTTTTCAAAAAAGATACCAAGGGTTTTCGCGCCAGCACCAAATGCCGCGGTAATACGAGAAGCCAAACCATACCCTGTTGACGCACCGATCACTAAAACATTTTTAGGGCCATTTTCAATTTGACCTTGTTGCTTTACGTACTCAATTTGCTCTTTTACATGTTCGGCGCAGCCTACAGGGTGCGCGTTCGTACAAATGAATCCACGAATTTTTGGTTTAATGACCATAAGTGATCCTATCCATTAATTTGATACAAAAAATAAAAGTGAGTCTACGCCCACTTTATTAAAATTACTGCGTAGTGTACTGGTAGAAATGCAAAACACACATCTGATCAGCTATCAAACTTTGAGCCACCTAAACATGTTGGTGATACTGGTGCTTGACCTTCTTTTTCTGAAAACTCTTCCGGCGTGTAGGCATGTATTGCTAAAGCATGGATGTGATTTTGTAATTCATCCTTCAGTACTTCGTTAATTTTTCTGTGACGCTGAAGTAAGCGCTGCCCTATAAACTGCTCACTCACAACGATAACCTTAAAGTGAGAGTCTTCGCCTCGGCTGTGCATGTGACTTTCATTAATAACATTAAGATGTTTGCAAGCAACTGCTTGCGCGATTTTGTCGTAAATTTGTGATTGCATTGACATTAAACTTTGTCTCCCATAGCAATTCGTGGCCTTACTATACGCCTATCACTCAGCATTTCCAACACTTCGAAAAGTCAGATTAATACGCCCTTGCGTGACTTTTGCTTGCTTGGGTAAGGCATGCTGGTAATCTCGCTGGCTGTTGCCTTGCATCATTAACAGGCTCCCGGTTTCAAGGAAAATATCGGTCACCTCCTGAGTGTTTTTGTGACGTATTTTAAATTTCCGTGTTGCCCCAAGTGACAAGGATGCAATCACAGGTGTAGCCCCTAGTTCAGGCTCATCATCACTATGCCAACCCATACTATCTTGACCGTCGCGGTAATAGTTTGCCAATAACGCATTGAATGAGACGCCAAAACGCCGCTCAAGTGTTTTTCTAATACCTTGCAAAATCCCTGGCCAAGGCGCACTGTCGAGTAGTTTTCCTGAATAGCTGTAGCGCACACCAGGATCGGCAATAAATCGCTCAAGTCTGGGGATTTTATGGGTCTTACCAAATAATGTAATGGTATTTTGCTGCCAAGGAATAGTGCTACAAAGCGCATCATATAGGGCTAAACTTTTCTCAAAGCTAATGGCACTTGGCTGATAGCTAAAACCGCTTGGCAAGTTCCGTGCGTTGTCTACTGCTCTCATGTTAAACTATCCGCTGCTTTTATTTACAGAAACGACTCATGACGACTGATGCAACTCTAGCCGGAAAACCATTTACGCTACATAGGTTTCCACTCGATCAAAAAAATCGTAGCTTACAAGCTTGGGATTCAGCCGACGAATACCTGTTAGATTATGTCTTTGAACACCACATTGACGCAAATCGTATCTTAATCATTAATGACGCATTCGGGGCATTATGTTGCGCACTTGCTGACAAACATTGCACCCTAGTGACTGATTCTTTTGTCAGTACCTTAGCTTACCAACATAACCTAGAAGTCAATGAACTGGAGCACGCCCAAGTTGAGGTACTCAGTAGCATGGACACATACCCTGAAGATATTGATTTGGTTGTGCTTAAGCTGCCGAAAAACGCTGGCTTATTACAGTCACAATTGGCGAAGCTGAGTAAACTTGACGCTGATATTCCGGTGATTGCGGCAGGCAAAGCGAAAGAAATCCACACCTCAACACTAAAAAGCTTTACGCACTTTCTAACTGAGCCTACCACAAGCTTAGCAGTTAAAAAGTCACGCCTAATATTCAGCAAGACGTCAGCCAAAGCGATTGATAGTAAATTTCCTGTGTCCTGGCCTTTGGAAAAAACAGACTTCGTACTGTCTAATGAGGCCAATGTATTTTCAAGAGACTCTTTGGATATTGGCGCTCGATTTTTTATCAATTATTTGCCTATGGGGAAAAAGCCTCTCAAGGTTATCGACTTGGGATGTGGTAATGGGGTAATTGGATTAATGACGTTAGCGAAAATGCCTAATGCCACTGTGACTTTTATTGATGAATCCGCAATGGCTGTGCATAGTGCGCAGCAAAATATTAGTCACAATTTGCCGGAACGAGTCAAAGACTGTCGTTTTATACAAAATGATTGCTTGACTGGTTTTGAAAATGAAGGGGCTGATCTGATACTGTGTAATCCGCCATTTCATCAAGCAAATGCAATAACCGACCATATCGCTTGGCAAATGTTTATGCAGGCAAAGACCGCACTTCGTCACGGTGGAGAGTTGAGAATAATTGGCAACCGCCACCTTGAATATGACGATAAACTGAAACGCCTGTTCGGAAATTGTAAAACACTCGGAAACAACAAAAAGTTCACTGTATTAAGTGCAACTAAAAGGAGCTAAATAAATGCGTGTTATATTGTTAATTGCTGTGCTCTCTTTTCTTTTAGCTGGATGTAGTAGTACACCTCGCAGCGTAATTTTGCACCCGCAGTATCAAGGTCCATCTTCGAATGCTTTGAATACCAACATGGCATTACAAGTCAATGACTTGCGCACGACTAAATACACTATTCGCGTGAAAGATCAGGAACCGGCGCTGTACATGCCGGATGCAAACTTGCCAGTCAACCTTAATCATGTGATGACACAAGCGCTAGCAGCGCATGGCGCACAAGTTACACCTATAGCACCAACCAAAGTTGTGGTGAACATCAACCGCTTTAAAGCAATTATCGCAGAAACCCTGTCACAGCACCAAAGTGACGCTCAAACCAATGTAACGATACAAGTTACGCAAGGCACTAGAAGCTTTGAAAAGCAGTATAAGGGGAGCGCGAGCTTGTCGGGGCCGCTAAAGCATGATCAAGCCAAAGTGGAAGAACAGCTTAATAACCTAGCTCAACAAGTCGTTGCCCGCATCGTTCAAGACCCAGAATTTATCCAGTTTGTGAGAGGACGTTAATGAAAAAAATAATCTTAAGTTTAACTATCTTACTATTTAGTGTCTGCGCCTTTGCCGATATGAACGGCAAGTTTGTGCAAAAAAACAATCTATTCCCACGGGTGCAAATCAATACCACCAAAGGCCCCATTATCGTTGAACTAGATCGCTCAAGAGCACCTATCACGGTCAACAACTTCCTCACTTATGTGATTAATAAAGACTACAATGGCTCTGTTTTTCATCGTGTTGAGCGCGATGAAGCCAACGAAAGAGACTTCGTCATTCAAGGTGGAGGCTACGACAAAGAATACGATGGTATGTTTGAGCGAGAAGCCATTTTTAATGAAAGTGGTAATGGTTTGAAAAATGATATGTACACCATAGCAATGGCTTATCAAGATAATAAACCACATTCTGGTACTCGACAGTTTTTCTTTAATATGGCTGACAATGACCATTTAAATCCGGGTCGAGGCTGGGGTTTTGCTGTGTTTGGAAATGTAATGGAAGGCTATGAAACACTGGATGCTATCATGCAAGTGGAAACGGATTACAATGAAAAACTTGGCTATACCTTTATTCCCAAAGAGCCTGTTGTGATCCTGTCCATCGACGTACTAAAGCAACCTGAGTAAATCTTCGTTATGTTGGTATCATCTAGCTTTTCACAGTACCTCAGTTACTACAAGGACAAACGCCTACTTACCATTTTTGCCTTTGGAATAAGTAGTGGTTTTCCTTGGGTACTAATTGGCTCGGTGATGTCAGCTTGGCTCAAAGACGAAGGTTTGAGCCGAAGCACCATAGGTCTTTTTGGTCTGGTTTATGGTGCATACACCATTAATTTTCTTTGGTCTCCACTCGTCGACAGAATCAAAATACCGCTGTTGCACACTTGGTTAGGTCAGAGACGCAGCTGGATAGCTAGCTGCCAAGTTATTGTTATTGTTGCCACCTTTGCACTGGCGAGTGTGTCGATCACGGAACACCTTTCACATGCCGCATTATTGTGCTTCATTATTGCACTTTTCTCAGCAACACAAGATATTGCAATAGATGCTTATCGTATTGATATTTTGCCCGAGAACGAGAGCGAGAAAGCAACCGCTGCCGCCGCGATGGCAACGTCAGGATGGTGGTCGGGTTATGCTTTATTAGGAGCAATTCCATTTTTTATCGCCGACTTGCCCGGATTCAGCTGGCCTATTATTTACCAAATCTTAAGTGCTGTTGTTTGCTGTCTATTTATCATCACACTCTTAGCCAAAGAGCCTGAGTCTCATCGAGAGCAGGTCCAAGCGCAGTTACAGCAAAGCTATGAGCAAAAGCTGACACTCGCCAGCTCACCTTCTGTCTATACCAAGGTGGTAGCGTGGTTAGCTGTCACCTTAGTCGAACCATTTAAGCGCTTTTTCGAGAAAAATGGAGTGAAAACAGCGTGTGCACTGCTTGCTTTTATTTTTATGTTTAAGATTGGTGAAGCGTTTTTGGCTCGAATGTCTATCGTCTTTTACAAAGAAATCGGCTTCACTAACACCCAAATAGGTCAGTACTCTAAGCTCGGAACAGGTGTTATTACTATCATATTTGCTTTTTTAGGCAGCATATTTAATCACAAATATGGCATCGTCAAAGGCCTATTTATCAGTGGTGTTGCCATGGCAGCGTCTAACTTGATGTTCTCTTGGATTGCAGTAGCAGGTCCGCAAGAGCACTTATATTTGATGGCTATTATTATTGATGGATTTACACAAGCTTGGTCGCTCGTGGCCATGGTTGCATTCATTTCGATGCTTTGCGATAGAGCTTTCAGCGCTACTCACTATGCGCTACTCGCGTCTCTTGGGAGTCTAGGACGTACCATGCTGTCGGGTTATAGTGGTTTTGTAATAGATGATTTACTTGGAGGAAATTGGGCGGTCTTTTTCGCGCTAACAGCACTAATGGTACTACCATCCTTGTTGTTCTTATATCTCATTAGACACAAACTTTATGCAATTGAACGTGCATATCACACTAACAAGCGCTAGAGGTGCAGTTCCTTGCACCTTTTCATTTTGCTAGCGTAGCGCTTATTGCTCTTCTTTAATTAGCTGCAATCCCTCGTAAGGGTCAACTTCAAGCGCTTCGCAATAACGTAAAAACTCGATTACATCCAAACGACGCTCTTGGTTTTCAATTTTACCAATGAAAGAATGTGGTGTACCTAGCACTTGAGCAAGGCTACGCATTGTATGACCCTTCTCATGGCGTTTTGATTTAAGCCACTTAGTTAGTTTGCCGTTTTCTTCGGAAGAAACCGTTTTACCCATCATATTAAACATCTCCTACTAGATGAAAGACTAAATTACCTAAATGAAATATGCCCGTCTCATTTAGTGTTTGCTTAAATATCACAGTTGACTCTTTAATGCTAAGCGCGGCACCCTCCGCCAGCTCAACATCAAACCAGTACAACGCTTTGCTCAGTAAATTGTTTTTATTGACTACTAAAACGCTAAGGTTGCAATCACATATCACTGAACCATAAATTGTAACATATCGACAAATTGGCTTTGTCCCCATGTACCCAATTAGGTATAGACTAAAAAACAGTTAACACCTAATTAATTTTTTACTTTTTCTTAATTCATCAAGCACTGTAATATCCAGTAACACTTTAACAAATTTTTTAAAAAATGTACCAGTATTTGAAATAAATTATTTTTCTTTAAAAAATAAAAACTTATAGCTAGTATTCAATAAAAGGTTAAAAAAGAGGCCGATACAAAATGATTCGACTACTGTTTTTGCTGCCAATTTTACTGTGTTTTGGATGGTATTTCTTTTTGCGTTCAAACGGCGTGCCACTGAAACGAGGAAAGAAAGGTTTTGTATACATCCTAGCATTTTCATCATTTGTGCTGGGCTTTTTCGTCCTGATGATGTATCTGACGGGAAGTTTATAAGGTCGATTGCTGGGCTTTTATACACCAAGTCATGAGTCTGTAAAAACAAAAAGAGTCATGTAAACATGACTCTTTGCGTGTCTTCTTTAGGTATTACCGTTATACGCTAAAGCTTGCGCCGCAACCGCAAGTCGTTGTCGCATTTGGGTTATTAACAAAGAAACGAGCGCCTTCTAACCCTTCGGTGTAATCTACAATGCCATCAATTAGGTATTGAATGCTCATCGGATCAACAACCATAGTAACGCCATTTTTTACGATTTCTAAATCACCAGGGTTAACTTTTTCATCAAAGGTAAACCCATATTGAAAGCCAGAACAACCACCGCCTGTAACATATACACGCAATTTAAGGTTAACGTTCTCTTCTTCCTCTATTAGCTCTTTTACACGGCTTGCTGCTGCATCAGAAAACTGAATTGGTAACTGTTCAGACATAGATGTGGACCCCTAATCCTGTAATTTGTAAATTATCTAATACCTGAGTATTTTAATCAAGTATAGCGTCATACCCTTTTAAGTCTTCGAATGCGTACAGAGGATGTGTAACCTGAACTTGGGATAACACAAGGATTTAATGTCAAAAATTTGGTATTCTTAAGATGTTAATTATCGTGGAATTACGTTTATGTCGCTGGATGCACTGAGACGAAGTCTTGCTAAACCGAAAACCTCAGCCCAACTGTGCCTCTTAGGAGCAGCTGCAGGGTTACTCGCAGCCATGCTGATAATCACATTTCGCCTTACTATAGAACTATTCCAGGGCACTTTTCTCGATAAACCCGATGACTTTACAGAGCTGTCAGAGTTACACAGACTATTTTTACCTGTACTAGCAGCCTTACTCATCGCAACTTTCGCAGCGCTTACTGGGTTTAAGCATTATCGCCTCGGGATCCCGTATGTGATCAACCGTATTAAACACCATTACGGCCACATGCCGATTTGGAACTCTGCTAACCAATTTTTTGGTGGTGCAGTGGCCTTGATCAGTGGCTTTTCAGTCGGTCGTGAAGGGCCATCTGTTCATATGGGTGCGACCGCCGCGAGCGTCTTATCTGAACGCTTACATTTACCACTAAATGCAGCAAGAACATTGGCAGGCTGCGGGGTAGCTGCCGGTATTGCGGCATCCTTTAATACGCCACTTGCGGCTGTAATTTTTGTTATGGAAGTGGTGCTAAGGGAGTACAAAATTCACATTTTTGTACCTGTGATGTTGGCCTCAGTGATTGGTGCAATGAGCACACAATATGTGTTTGGAAACAATTCCGAGTTAGCTCTTATTCATATTACGCCTTTGAGTTTTTGGCACTATCCTTACCTGATTATCTGTGGCGCCGCACTAGGGGCTGTCGCTTTTGCCTTTAATCAAAACCTCATGCTTATCATTAAAACCTTTAAACCGATCAGCATGTTTCCTCGATTATTACTAGCGGGTTTAATTGCCGGTTTAATCGGTTATGCGGTTCCAGGTGCCATGGGCTCCGGCATGAGTGCCATCACCCAAGCTGTAGAGTCCCCCCATAATTTACAGCTACTCACCACGATATTAATTGCCAAACTTCTGGCCACTTTATTTGCTATCGGCTTAGGTATTCCCGGAGGGATTATTGGTCCTGTTATTGGACTTGGCGTAATTATGGGCACTCTAATGTCATTTTTTGCCCAATTTATTTCACCGAGTGTGGATGTCGCTGGCACTTATGGCGTACTTGGTATGGCAGGGTTACTTGCCGCAACCTTACACGCTCCCCTTGCCGCGCTGACCGCCGTAATGGAGTTGACTTCAAATCCCAAAATTATTGTGCCTGCAATGTTAGTGATCACCACCGCTTATGTAACCGCGTTACAGGTTTTTGGCAACCGTTCAATATTCATCCAACAGCTAGATTTTCAAGGTCTACCTTATCAAGTTTCACCGGCGAAAGAGGCATTACAGAAAGTAGGGATTGTGGCTGAAATGGATGAAAACTTTAAATTGCTCTATTCAGACGACAAAGAGCAAATAAAAGAAACCCTATCGGCGGTCGACAGCCAAACTCCGCTGATTGTGTACGATGAACAAAGTGGTTATCGTCTTGCTGAATACGATTTGAACCTGATCTCACAAGAAAGCGTATCGGTATCTTACATAGAGTTGCAAGGCTTGAGTACCCAAGCAACACTTGCCGATGCCTTTGATGTATTAAAAGACAAGCGCTCAGGTGCGGTATACATTTATAACCAAAAAGATAATAAACAAATACTTGGGTTATTGCGATGGGATCAAATTCGTCACATACTCACCACTAGAAACAGTCTACTCTAGGGGCTGTTTACCTTAATTTACTACTTGGGACTGACAATGAGCTTATTGTTAACATATAAAGCCTTACATATCTTTTTTATGATCGCTTGGTTTGCAGGCATTTTTTATCTACCACGCTTGTTTGTTTACCATGCCTTAACTGAAGAGAAATCTTGTAGTTCTATGCTCAAGATAATGGAAAGACGGTTGCTCTACTTTGTCACTCCGTTTGCAATCCTTACTGCTGTGTTTGGCGTGTTGACCATTATTGAGTACGGCAGGGAGTGGTTTAAACACAGTATGTGGCTGCACTACAAACTCGCCATAGTCACTGTACTTTACATTTATCATGGCTATTGCTTTAAGTTACTCAACGACTTCAAACAAGACCGCAACCAAAGAAGCGATAAGTTTTATCGTTACTTTAACGAATTTCCTGTACTGCTGCTATTAGCTATCGTCTTTCTTGCCGTCTTAAAACCTGCACTGTAGCCGTGCATTATGAGGGGTACTTGGGTATAATATACGCCCAAGTAACCGCCCACATTCTGCGTGTTATCTGGTTGGGTGAGCGCCCTGCAACCCGGTAGTCAATTTGTCTTTAGGAATCGCCACATGTTCAGTTTCCAAGGTGAAAACATTCTTTCTGTCAATCAACTAGACAGAGATTCTATTGAACACATCTTCTCCATTGCTAAAAAAATGGAACCCTATGCTAAAAAGCAAAAACGCACTCAAGTACTTGATGGCGCGATTTTGGCAAATTTATTCTTTGAACCAAGTACCAGAACACGTGTGAGTTTTGGTACTGCGTTCAACTTGCTAGGTGGTTTGGTTCGCGAAACCACAGGTATGCAAAGCTCAGCATTAGCCAAAGGTGAATCTTTATATGATACTGCCCGCGTGATCTCGGCTTATGCTGATGCTGTCGCGATGCGCCACCCTGATGCCGGCTCAGTCGCTGAATTTGCAACAGGATCGGATGTACCCGTTATCAACGGTGGCGATGGTCCAAATGAACACCCAACACAAGCGCTTTTAGATTTGCTTACCATTGATCGCGAGCTTGGCCGATTTGGTGCAGGAATTGATGGTATGCACATCGCCTTAGTCGGTGACTTAAAATATGGCCGCACCGTGCACTCGTTATCAAAGCTGCTCAGCCATTACAAAGATATCCGTTTTACTATGGTTGCCCCTGACGGCTTACAAATGCCACAATCAATTTTAGATGTGGTTGATAATGCTGGGCATAAGGTTGAACTGGTATCAAAAATGGAAGGCAATCTAGCTGCTGATATTGTTTATCAAACTCGCATTCAAGAAGAACGCTTCCCTTCTCAAGAAGAAGCAAATAAATACCGTGGCGGCTTTAGAATAAGTCAGGCAATTTATGACGCACACTGTAAACCTAGCTCAGTTTTAATGCACCCACTGCCACGAGATAGCCGCAGTGATGCAAATGAACTTGATAATGACCTAAATAATAATGACAACCTAGCTATCTTCCGCCAAGTACAAAATGGTGTATTGATCCGTATGGCACTTTTTGCCTTAACGCTAGGTGTTGAAAACCAAGTGGAAAAATACGAGGTGGATGTACCTTGGTTTAGCCGCAAACGTGAAAGCTAAAAAGGATCGACAATGACAATCAGTCAAGATTTATTCGAACGTGCCCTCGACTCAATTCCAGGTGGCGTAAACTCTCCAGTTCGCGCATTTAATGGCGTTGGTGGCACACCACTATTTATTACCAAAGCACAAGGCGTTCATACCTTTGATGCCGATGGTAAACAATACATTGATTATGTAGGCTCTTGGGGTCCGATGATCTTGGGTCATAATCACCCCGAAATTAAGCAAGCAGTACTTGATGCCGTTGAAAATGGCTTATCTTACGGTGCTCCGACTGAAACTGAAATTTTAATGGCGGAAAAAGTAAAAGCGTTGGTTCCCTCCATTGAAAAAGTGCGTATGGTAAGCTCTGGTACTGAGGCAACAATGAGTGCTATCCGCCTTGCTCGTGGCTACACTGGCCGTGACAAGATTTTGAAGTTTGAAGGTTGTTATCATGGTCATGCCGACTCTCTACTGGTAAAAGCTGGCTCTGGCGCATTGACTATGGGTGTACCTAACTCACCGGGTATTCCGGCTGATTTTGCCAAACACACGTTAACGGTTTCATTCAATAACCTAGACGAAGTAAAAGCTATATTTGATCAGTACAAAGACCAAATCGCTTGTGTGATCATTGAGCCTGTCGCAGGTAACATGAACTGTATTCCTCCTGTTGAAGGCTTTTTAGAGGGGCTACGCGAAATCTGTACTGACAATCAAAGTGTCCTTATTTTTGATGAAGTTATGACCGGTTTTCGGGTTGCACTAGGGGGAGCTCAGCAGTACTACAACATCCAGCCTGATCTTACCTGTTTAGGCAAAGTGATCGGCGGCGGTATGCCTGTCGGTGCGTTTGGTGGTAAAAAAGAAATCATGGACTACATCGCTCCTGTGGGACCGGTTTATCAAGCAGGGACGTTATCTGGCAACCCAATCGCTATGGCGGCCGGCTTAAAAGCACTAGAGCTACTTTCAGAGCAAGGCTTACACGAAGAGCTTGAAGCGAAAAGTAAAGCATTGTGTGAAGGCTTCCAAGCCGCTGCTGATGAGGCTGGTATTGCACTCACCACAAACTATGCTGGTGGCATGTTTGGTTTCTTCTTTACTGAAGCTGAGAAAGTGACAAGTTACCAACAAGCAACAGAATGCGATTTGGCACGTTTCAAAAAATTCTTCCACCTAATGCTTGATGAAGGCGTGTACTTGGCTCCATCAGCATTTGAGGCTGGTTTTGTGAGTACGATGCACTCTGATGAAGAAATTGCAAAAACTATTGGTGCAGCAAAGCGTGCATTTGCCAAACTGTAAATAAAATTAATCATTTAAAAAGCCCGCTCAGGGCTTTTTTTGTTTTTTCAGCTACCCTTTGAATAAACTTTTGAAAAAATTCGGTCTACTTGTACCGTATCTTTGAAATAGACTATTCATACAGAGGAAGTGATGGCTGGATTCAATACCATAGTTAACCCTGCAACTCGCTTGATGGCAAGTTTGCAATATAAAACCAAAATGGCAGTTGTTTTTGGCCTGTTGTTAATACCTTTGAGCCTCAGCTTGTTTTTTCTCAATGGTGTGCTCAATCACTCGATTTCAGTCAGTGATATGCAGCGACAAGGGCTCACATTCTACCCTCAAATGTTAGAAAACATTCTAGATGGTGATAGTGCGAATAACACCAGCCTACTCAAGCAAGCCAAATTACCTTCGTTCAGTGCGCCAAATGCCAGTGCACTTGAGCAGCTTTCAATTGCCTCTCAGCTCGCGATTGACGATGATCTTGGCCGTAATTATCTCAATCGCACATTGGTAGAGTCTACTCCTCAGTTAATCGCACAAATTAATCAAATTGAAGTGCAAGCACGACGCGTGATCAGCAGAGGAAGCTTTACCCCTGACAGTTTTATCGCTCTATCTAACTTACATAAAGGCTTGCCTGCGGTAATGAAGCAGTTTTCAGGAACGCTAAACATCGCGATGAATCATAATAAACAACTAAAAAAGCAATTAAATCAATCTCTGGTAGATCTCAATGCTAGCTTGTCAAACTATCAAAGTGCGGTTAAAACAGGGCTACTTGATCCAGACGAGTTAGCGCTATCACAATCGCAATTCAATCGACATTATCAGCAAGCCAGTCAAACTATTAAGCAGTTTGTTAACATAGCCACTCCCACGTTGGCAGCATTAGTTGCTGAAAAGCAGAGCCAACAACAATGGATCAGAAACACCGTAGCGATTGCATCTATCCTTGCGCTATTGCTGGCTATTTATCTTATGATTGGTTTTTACTTATCCGTCATCAGAACCATTACCACTTTCTCAAAAGCGGCACAAAGTGCAGCAAGTGGAGATTTGAGTGTTAAAGCTAAGACGATAGGCTCTGATGAATTAAGCCAAATTATTGATCAATTTAACGCGGTTTTAGACGCTTTTATATCGCTACTTGGTAACGTCAAGCTCACGAGCAACGAACTACAACAAGCAACGAAAACACTCAATCAAATAAGCCAAGACACCGAAAAAGATGTGGCGCAGCAAGAGAGTAAGATCCAATCGATTCACCACTCACTTGAAAATATGGCACAGTCCGCACGCTCAGTGGAAGATGCTGCATTTAATGCAACTGAATTGGCATCAGTTGCCGCTCAGCACGTCAAGCAAAGTAGTATCAATACCACAACGCTTGCGGGACAAATGACAGAGTTACAGACAGAGTTTCAACAAAGCCGGGCATCATTAGATAAGCTTGCCGAAGATACGCAAAATATCAGTCAAGTAAGTTCTGCGATTAGAGAAATTGCGGAGCAGACTAATTTACTGGCGCTAAATGCTGCAATAGAAGCCGCACGAGCTGGTGAACAAGGTCGCGGGTTTGCGGTAGTTGCAGATGAAGTCCGTACCCTAGCGCAAAGAACTCAGCAGCAGACGGAAGAAATACACAATATAATCCAGTCCTTGCAAGCGGCCTCTAAAGATACCCAAAATAAAATGCGCAGCAGTGAAGAGAATATGGCACAGAGCGTCACCGCTGCCAATGAAACAAATAATGTGTTACAGCATGCAGAGCAAAGTATGCGTGATATTGACGAGCAAGGAAAACTCATTAGTCAACTTGTTCAGCAGCAAACACAGGCGACCGAGCATGCACTCAGTGGCTCTCAAGATATCAACAATTTAGCGCAGCACACATTAGGTTCAGCTAGAGCAACACAAGCTGACGCTAAAAAACTCGGTACCCTATCGCAAACCCTAAATAGGGAAATTGACAAATTTAGAACGTAATAGCATTTTGCCGTAATCATTACTCAATATGTGGGAGTAAAGCAGAAGCGAATGGCTTGTACCAAACCAATCGCTTTGTTGACTTATAGATTATCTATAGGCTAAGTATATTAAGCAAAGGTTAAGATTAGCACCTAGGTCTTGGTTCAAACATACTCGAACGAATAGGCAACTGCACAACAGGGCCACAACTAGGAGGTGATTGTTTACCTGTTTTAGGGTTAATGAATGCCCAACGGATTGAATCAGGGCGTTCATCCACAATAGCTTGAGGGTTAAGTGGTTTGAGGTAACGAATGTAAAGTTCGAGTGCACCTTGACTTCCTGTCAGCCCCGTTGGTTTATTATCATCTCTTCCTATCCAAGTCACTGTCACTGTATTTTGGTCAAACCCTGCAAACCAACTATCGCGTAAATCATTACTCGTCCCTGTTTTACCTGCTAGCTGGATAGAAGGGAAATGTAAGTTTAAACGCTTAGCTGTTCCCTTCTTCGTCACCCTTTTTAGTCCGTACTTCGTCATATACACAGCTTCTGGGTCTAATATTTGCTGTTTTTTCACTCTATGGTCGTAAAGCAATTTACCGATTGAATCCGTGATTGCCATAACACTTGTTAATTCACTATGTTTGCCATCAGCCGCAATCGTTGTATAGGCTTGTGCCACATCTAAGCTAGATAATTCCAATGCCCCTAACAGTAACGATGGATAAAGCGTGATAGACTTATCGACCCCAAGCTCATTTAATGTTTGTGCTACACGGTTTACTCCGACATCCAAGCCTAAGTTCACAGCAGGAATATTAATACTATTACTAAAAGCATCAAACATAGGGACTTTGCCTCTAAATTTGTGGTCAAAGTTTTCTGGCGACCACACTTTACCTGAGCCATCAGTCACTTCCAGCGGGTTATCATCCAATAGCATACCTAAGTGATAATTTGGATTAGCTAATGCACTCAAATAAATAGCAGGTTTTACTAATGAGCCTATGTTTCGCTCTGTATCCAGCACCCGATTAAATCCTGAAAACTTTAATTGCCTACCGGCAACTAGTGCTGACACGCCAGCCTTTTCAACGTTAACAGATAACATTGCGGTCTCTAGATCTTCAGTTTTAAAGCGGCGTTCTAAATATGGTAAGCCCTTTTTAACCGCTTCCTCCATTGCCGTTTGTTTTTGTAAATCTAGATACGTGAATATTCTCAGTCCGGAGTCAATCAGGCTATCATCATGAACTAGCTGTTTCAGCTCGCGGTTAACCAACTCTAGATATCCAGGATACGACTGTAAACGACTGGCTTTTAAAGGCTCAACATCAATCGGTCGCGCCAATGCTACGCGATATTCAGGCGTTGTAATTAAGCCGTTTTCTACCATTAATCGTAACACTAAGTCGCGTCTTTCCATCACCCGTTCAGGGTAACGTCTGGGGTTATAAAAAGAAGGACCTTTGACCATTGCAATGAGCATTGCAATCTGGTCGAACTCTAATTCATCTACAGGCTTTGCAAAATAAAACTCTGCCGCTAACCCCATGCCATGCACGCCTTGGTTATACGCTTGACCCAAAAACACTTCATTTAAATAGGCTTCCAGAATTTCATCTTTACTGTAGCGAAAGTCCAAAATTAATGCGATAAATGCCTCATTCACTTTACGAATCAGTGTACGCTCACGAGTAAGATAAAAGTTTTTTGCCAACTGCTGAGTTAACGTACTTCCACCTTGCACCGTGCGGCCTGCTTTTATATTGGTATAGAGCGCACGCAAAATCGACAGCACAGAAACGCCGTGATGGTCATAAAAGTTTCTATCTTCCACCACTAACAATGTTTCTTTGAGAATATTGGGAAACTTATCAAAAGGTACAAACTCTCTATCTTGGCGAGTTTCGTTACCAATACGTGCTATTTGCACAGGCTCAAGGCGAGCAGCGGATAAACGTCGCCCCTGATTATCAACAATACTTGCAAGCTTTTTACTAGCAAAATTTAGGGTAAAAATACGCGCATTTTCAGGCCCATCATAAAATTCAAATGCTCGGCGGTGAATGGTGATAGTGCGACCTTGTACCGTATATTGACCGGTACGGCTAATACGATTCACACGGGAGTAGTTAAGCCGTTTTAACTCCCATAATACCTCTTTTTCATTCAAGTATTGATCAGGAAAAAACTGCATTGCTCTGGCATACACTTGAACCGGCAGTTCCCATTTATTTCCTTCAAATTGCCTGCTTATTTTTGCATCTAGATAGATAACATACATTGCCACGACAAATATCATCGCTACAGTGCCTTTCCAAACAAAAGACCATGTCGCGCTTAATATTTTACGCTTAACTTTTTGCATCTTAGTGCTAGCAGGTTGGGTCTTTTTTTTACGTGAAGTGCTCGCTTTGACGTTTGATTTTTTGGTAGGTGTTGTTTTCTTTTTGTCCGTCATGACCCAAATAAAACTGAAAAGTGAATTGCAAGATAGTAGAGTAACCTAAATTAACAACTGCTGAAAGCACAATCATGGTGAATAAGAAAAGTGAGCCCACTGGACTCACTTTATTTAGACAACGAGAACTCTAAGAGCGGCTTATCTGTTCACTGACTTTGTCTTATATCAAGCAAACCATTGTAAACATAAAATAAACCACTCCTCACATATTGACCTAGAGCCAATAAGTATTACTGTCCGCGAACTGTCACGAACTCTGGGTAGGCATCTACGCCGCAGTCATGTTGATCCATTCCGCTCAGCTCTTCTTCTTCGCCAACTCGGATCCCCATACTTGCCTTAAGTACACTCCACACAATGTAGGATGTGATAAACACAAAGCCAAGAATCGTCACAAGCCCAACCGCTTGACCTTGAAATGTGGCGTCTGAGTTTGAAAATGGCACCATCATCACTCCTAATGCACCACAAACACCGTGCACTGAAATTGCCCCAACTGGGTCATCAATTTTAGCCTTATCTAGCGCAATAATACTAAATACCACAAGTGCTCCACCAAGCGCACCAAGGATAAGAGCCAGTATCGGTGTAGGTGAAGCAGGCTCTGCGGTAATCGTTACTAAGCCAGCTAATGCACCGTTTAGCACCATTGTTAAATCTGCTTTACCCCACATCATTTTACATACTAATAAAGCCGCCACCGCACCCGCAGCGGCTGCGGCATTGGTATTGAGCATAATTTGACTTACTGCGATGGCATTTTCCTTATCTGCCAAAAATAATTGTGAGCCGCCATTAAAGCCAAACCACCCCATCCACAAAATAAACGTACCAAGTGTGGCTAGTGGCATATTTGAGCCAGGAATAGGATAAATCTCGCCATTTTTACCATACTTGCCTTTGCGTGCACCGAGTAATAATACTCCGGCTAAGGCAGCAGCGGCACCAGCGCCATGCACAATCGCAGAGCCTGCAAAATCCACAAACCCAAGCTCAGATAAAAATCCTCCGCCCCAAGTCCAATACCCTTCAAGAGGATAAATAAAACCGGTAAGCACAACACAAAACGCTAAAAATGCCCACAATTTCATTCGCTCAGCTACCGCACCAGAAACAATAGACATCGCAGTAGCCACAAAGACAACTTGAAAGAAAAAGTCAGACTGCAACGCATGATCCGCATCAGCAGCGGCGCTTCCGATTAGCGCGCCAATACTTGGTAGGACACCACCCTCAGCGTTATCAACATACATAATGTTATAACCAATAAGCAGATACATAGTACAAGCTATCGCGTAAAGCGCGACGTTTTTGGTAAGTATCTCAGTGGTGTTTTTGGAACGAACAAGTCCAGCTTCTAGCATGGCAAAACCTGCTGCCATCCACATCACCAGCACACCCGAAATCAAAAAATAAAAAGTATTTAATGAGAATTTGAGTTCTATGATTGTATTTTCCATCGTTAGGATCCCCTTAAATCGCTTCTTCATCAAGTTCGCCGGTACGGATCCGAACGATTTGGTCTAAGTCATATACAAAGATTTTTCCATCACCAATTTTGCCAGTGAAAGCTGCCTTTGTTACTGTCTCTACTACACGTTCTGCATTTTCAGCTAAGGTCGCAATTTCTATTTTTATTTTCGGTATAAAATCGACCTGATACTCAGCACCACGATATAACTCGGTGTGACCACGTTGACGTCCAAAGCCTTTGACATCAACAACCGTCATCCCTTCAATCCCCAAGTCGGCCAACGCTTCGCGCACTTCGTCGAGTTTAAATGGTTTTATTATTGCACTTATCATTTTCATACTAAGTCCCCTTAGGACAGTTGATCCTGTTACATGCTGTAATCCAACCTTTATGCCAAATTTTTTATTCCTTAATTAACAATGAATTAATACTGAACCGCACTTTTTACGCATAAAAAATGCACCATCTAGGTGCATTGTTATTAAGTCTGAACTGGGTTGGTGCAAAACCCTATACTAAAGCAATATTAATGCGCAATAACACAATTTCGCTGCTTATCTTTAGCTTGATATAGCGCTTTATCGGCTTTACGCATCACCTCACTCAGCGTATTTGATTGACACGCCGCCATACCAATACTGATAGTGCATCGATATTTCCCCTGCACAATCGTAAACGCTTGTTTAGCTAAACGCTCTCGGAAATCTTCTAACATTTGCTTTGCTCGATTAAGATCTGAGCTTGGGATCAATAGCGCAAACTCTTCACCGCCAATGCGAGCGACTATGTAATGCCCAAAAGCACTGCGTAATAAGTCAGCGACCTGTTTAAGTACTTCATCGCCACTTTCATGGCCATATTGGTCATTAATCGACTTAAAGTGATCGAGGTCGAGTAAAGCAAGAATATGCTGGTTGGGTTTATTTTTTATTAGGCGCTCAGCGTGTTGGCAAAAGTATCGGCGATTGTACAACCCGGTCAGATAGTCTCTGTGCGCATACTCTTTGATTTCCGCAATCAAATTAAGCTGCTCCATTGTTTGCATAATTCGACAATGGAACTCCTCACTCATAAATGGTTTCGCCAAAAAGTCATTTGCACCGTATTTGATAAACTTTGCCGACAGCCCATGACTGCCTGCCCCAGATAAACCAATAATGGCAAGTTCATCTCGACCGCGACTATTTCGCACCGACTTTACCAACTCAAAGCCGTCCATTGTTGGCATCGCAAAGTCAGTAAGCAGTAACTTAATATCGTGATCTCCGAGCAGCATTTCCAATGCTTCCGCACCATCTTGTGCTTCTAGTACAGTAAAAAGCTGCTTTTCTAACATCTGCTTCATAACTACACGACTAATCACTGAATCATCGGCGATTAGTGCTTTGCACCCTTGGTTTCTTAACAGGCGAGATGCAAGCTTGACTGCGTATAGATAAGAATCGCGGTTGTCTTTGATGACATAATCCACTACCCCCATCTCAAGCATTTGCTGGCGGCTATATTCATCAATTTTCGATGTTAACACCACCGTTGGGATCTGATGACTGAGCGTGAGCTGCACAACTTCTGCGTCCATCGCATCGGGCAGCGTTAAATCTACCAGCGCCAATGTATATTCATGCTGGCTCAAAAAGGCCTTACTTTCCTTGAGTGACCAAGCAAAATCAATTGCGACATCAAGATATTGAGCGGCAAGGTGTCGTAATACCTGCTGTACGACCTTACTGTCTTCAACAATTAGAATTCTTTGCATGGATTGAGATCTCTTAAGTACAACGAGAAGCGCAGTGAAACAAGAATTTAACGAGGCTAAATACTTTATTACTACATAATTAAGTATTAAATATACGCGAATCTAGGACTAAAAAAAACCAGCAGCAGACAAATTTGTTACATAATAATAAATGAGTTGAGAACAGTTATCTTCAAACTAGCTGTTTTTTTACTCTGTTTGTCTCAATGACTTTGAATTTCACCTAAAATACTTTTTTAATGCCGCAATACCTTACCGTTTTATTGAGGAAGCCATGAACAAAATACTGTCATTTGTGTTTTTAAGTTGTGCTTTGTTTTCATTGCCTAGCATAGCTGAACAACACAACCGCACCATTGAGATAGATCATAAAATCACAACAGAACACCGCGTTGAAATTAAAGGCAAGCGTATAAACTATACGGCAACAACGGGGACGCAGCCGGTGTGGAATGAAAAAGGTGAAGCAATCGCCACGCTACATTACACCTACTACCAGCGTAAAAATATAAAAGAAGTAAGCGAACGCCCACTATTAATTTCCTTCAACGGTGGTCCGGGCTCTGCGTCTGTATGGATGCACATCGCTTATACTGGACCAAGAGTATTAAAAATAGATGACGAAGGTTATCCGCAACAACCGTACGGTTTAAAAGACAATCCGTATTCTGTTTTAGATGTCGCAGACATTGTATATGTCAATCCAGTCAATACTGGCTATTCCCGGGTTCTTAAAAATGCTGAAGGTAAATACCCAAGTAAACCAGAACAAACAAAAATGTTTTTTGGAATCAACGCCGATATAAAATATTTAGCGGAGTGGCTAAATACCTTCATTCATCGTAATGAGCGCATGTTGTCACCTAAGTATTTAATTGGTGAAAGCTATGGTACCACGCGTGTTGCAGGACTCGCACACGCTATGCAAAACAAGCAGTGGTTATATTTAAACGGCGTTATTCTGGTATCTCCAACCGATATTGGGATCAAGCGTCAAGGTCCAGTAAAAGTTGCTAACCGTTTACCCTATTACGCAGCTGCTGCGTGGTATCATAAGGCCCTGCCAACCGAGCTTCAAAGTAAAGACCTACCTGAGGTGCTAGCAGAAGTAGAAGCATATACTATCGACAAATACCTCCCAGCACTCGCCAAAGGAGCATTTATCAGCGAACAGGAAAAACAAAGTGTTATCAAAACTGTTGCTAAATATAGCGGCTTAAATGAGCGTTTCGTTGCTCAAAATAATCTCGACATTCCTACTGCTGCATTTTGGAAAGAGCTATTACGCGACCGCGGTCGCACTATAGGTAGACTAGACTCTCGCTATCTCGGTATTGATAAAAGAGATGCAGGATCCCGCCCTGACTATTGGCCTGAGCTTACATCTTGGCTGCACTCATTTACACCGGCAATTAATCACTATTTTGCGACTGAACTCAATTATAAAACAGATGTAAAGTACAATATGTTTGGTGCGGTTCATCCTTGGGATAATAGCGATAATAATGTCGGTGAGCAGCTCAGATTAGCCATGGCACAAAACCCTTACCTCCATGTACTTACTCAGTCTGGCTACTACGATGGTGCGACTAATTACTTTGATGCTAAATATAATATGTGGCAACTAGATCCTAGCGGGAAGATGCGAGACAGGTTAACCTTCAAAGGTTACCGCTCTGGACATATGATGTACCTACGTCACGAAGACTTAGAAGCATCCAATGAAGATCTCCGCCGCTTCATTCATAACACCATACCAAAAGTGGGACAGTCAGCACTTTACTAATCTTCATTAAGTAGTGGCTGCAAATGTGGCCACTATTTTAGGCTCTGCCTTGTATAAATACCTATCAAACTGCTACAAAAACAAACTTGAAAGATCAACAGGCCCTAATAATAAAAATTTCCTTTTATCTTTCTACAGTTACCTATAATCTAGATATACTTAATACTATCTATTTACAACTTAGGCACGCACCATGAACGAGCAGTTTAAAGTCGTCTTCGTTGGCATGGCCGACGGTAAAGATCAGCAAAGTGCTGCGGCGACCCTCGCTGAAAGGTTAAAAACCTCGCCATCGAAAATTCAGCAGTTTTATGCTGGAAAAGCTTTATTTGCCCCCAGTGATAAGACCAAAGCACTCAAACAGATCAAACTATTAGCCAGTGTCGGGATCACTGCCAAGCTGCACGCTCATTCCTCTGCTGCCGTATCAAATCCAGATCAGGAGAGAGTTTTTGAAGCGCTTGACTACATTACAAGTAGCCTAATCAGAATTGAAGAGCGCTTAGAAGACATAGAGCAGCGTCTCGCTCCTACTCAACAACATGAAGCCACAGATAAAGAAGAAGATGACTGGGAGTCTACTGATCTGTTCGACGAGCTCGAGTACGAGCCTGCACCACCAGCGAAATCAAAAACTTGGCTTTATTATCTACTCGCGGTGCTGATTATTTTATTTATTTTGCTTGGTATCAGCTTATTTTTCCCTGAATTGCTTGCAATAGAATGAGTAAATCTAATAACAACATTAATAATTCTCAACTTACTAGGGGTGAGTTGAGAAAAACCATTAGAAAACGTAGAAACTCGCTATCTTCAATAGAGCAATCTGTTGCAGCCACACAATTAAATATTAATTTTTTTCAACATGTAAACTTACCAAAAAACGCCAGTATAGGTGTCTATTTACAAAATGATGGTGAACTAGATACATCCCTTTTAATTCAATCACTTTGGTCTAAAAAACATCAAGTTTACCTACCTATAATACACCCATTTAACCACACTAACTTACTCTTTCAGAAGTATGAAAAAAACTCACCCATGAAGACAAATCGCTATGCTATCTTGGAGCCTAAGCTAGATTGCTCAGCTGTGGCGCCTCTTGCATCGTTAGATTTACTATTGATGCCGTTAGTCGCTTTTGATGAGCATGGAAACCGCTTAGGTATGGGTGGTGGATATTATGATAGAACATTGGCGTTACATTATGCTGAGCAGCGAGATAAGCCAACCTTGATGGGGCTGGCTCATGACTGTCAGCGCGTTTTAAGCTTACCGACCGAAGCTTGGGATATACCACTGCCAACTATTCTTACACCAACCCGCTTATATACCTGGCCGGAACAATAATAGAGTGCAACAAGTTAAGCGCGATTAGCGCTGCTTTTGACCATGACGCTACCACTTTGATTGAGTTATACTCTGTGCAACTTCAATAACAACTAAGTGTAGCGTTATGACTCAAGATGAAATGAAAAAAGCCGCAGCGTGGGCAGCCTTAAACTACGTAGAAGAAAATACGATTGTTGGGGTTGGAACAGGTTCCACCGTTAATCACTTTATTGATGCGTTAGGAAGCATCAAAGACAATATCAAGGGGGCGGTTTCCAGTTCTGAAGCATCAACGGAAAAACTAAAAGCACTTGGCATTGAAGTCTTTGAGCTAAACGATGTGTCAGAACTTGCAGTATATGTCGATGGCGCAGATGAGATTAACAGTCAAAACGAGATGATAAAAGGCGGTGGTGCGGCACTCACACGTGAAAAAATTGTCGCTGCCGTCGCTAAAAAGTTTGTTTGTATTGTTGATAACACCAAACATGTCGACACTTTGGGCGCTTTTCCGTTGCCAGTTGAAGTGATCCCGATGGCACGCAGTTATGTAGCGAGAGAATTACTTAAGCTTGGCGGCGACCCTGTGTACCGCCAAGGTGTCACTACAGATAACGGCAACGTTATTTTAGATGTACACGGCCTAGAAATTAGCGCAGCAAAAGCGCTTGAAGAAAAAATTAACCAGATTGTTGGCGTTGTCACCAATGGCTTATTTGCCTCACGTGGCGCTGACGTTGTTATAACAGGCACCGAAGAAGGGCCTAAAATCAACTAGTGAGATTACAGATGAGCAAGGTTTCGTTATCAAAGGATAAAATTCGAATTTTGTTGTTAGAAGGTGTGCACCAAAGTGCGGTAGAAACACTAAAGCGTAACGGCTACAGCAATATAGACTATGTCAAAACATCCTTACCGGAGCCTGAGCTTATCGAGCGGATCAAAGACGCCCACTTTGTCGGGATCCGCTCTCGTACACACTTAACAGAAACCGTGTTAGCGCAAGCTGAAAAGCTAGTCGCGATTGGGTGCTTTTGTATCGGTACCAACCAAGTTGACTTAAATGCTGCAAAACAGCGCGGTATCGCTGTATTCAATGCGCCATTTTCTAATACTCGCTCGGTTGCAGAGCTGGTTTTGGGTGAAATCTTGTTATTACTTCGCCGTATTCCTGAGCGCAATGCCAAAGCACACCGTGGTGAATGGGATAAGTCGGCCGATGGCTCCTTCGAAGCTCGCGGAAAAACACTGGGTATTATTGGTTATGGCCATATCGGTACTCAGCTTGGCATTATGGCTGAAAATATCGGCATGAATGTCGAGTTCTACGATATTGAGGATAAACTTACCCTAGGAAATGCAACCCAGCTCCCAACTCTGACGCAATTATTACAACGTGCTGATGTGGTTAGTTTACATGTACCAGAAACGCCACAAACGAAAAACCTCATCGGTATGGCTGAAATCGAAGTCATGAAACAAGGTGCAATTCTGATCAACGCTTCTCGTGGTACTGTTGTTGATATTGACGCCTTAGCAGAGGCATTAGCGGGTAAAAAGCTATCCGGCGCGGCAATAGATGTCTTTCCAGTAGAGCCTAAGTCGAACAACGAAGAGTTTGTCTCACCACTGCGTGAATTTGACAATGTACTACTGACCCCACATGTTGGTGGCTCAACCCAAGAAGCACAAGAAAATATCGGTGTAGAAGTAGCTGGCAAGCTCACAAAATACTCTGATAATGGCTCAACAGTCACCGCCGTGAACTTCCCTGAAGTATCATTACCTGAGCTATCGAACAGAAGCCGTTTACTGCATGTGCATGTCAACCGCCCTGGTGTGCTGACTCAAATTAACCAAGCATTTGCTCAGCATGGTATCAACATCGCCGCGCAGTATCTGCAAACAGACGAGTCGATCGGTTATGTTGTCATAGATGTCGATAGCGATCATTCAGAAGTTGCGTTGAAAGAGCTGAGCGCAGTAGAAGGTACGCTAAGAGCTCGTATTCTTCACTAAACCCAACAGTGTGAGGGTAAACCTCAGGCATAAAAAAACCAGTCACTGTAAAAGCGACTGGTTTTTTGTATCAGTCTGGCTTACGCCATGAAATCAACACCTTCTTTGATGTCTTTTTCAAGTGTCGCTAGCATGTCGTCTTTTGCTTTTTGCTCAAACGCACTTAGCTCACCGTAAGGAAGTAACTTCTCTACACCGTTTTTGCCAAGGATAACTGGCTGAGCAAAGAATGTAGCATCGCCTGTGTTACCTTCAACATAGGCGTATTCTAACACTTCTTCACCTTGCAGGCCTTTCACTAGCGAGAAACAGAAACGTGCTGCTGCTGCACCCATAGACAATGTCGCTGAGCCGCCACCAGCTTTTGCTTCAACCACTTCAGTACCTGCGTTTTGAATGCGAGTAGTAAGTGAAGCAACTTCTTCGTCAGTAAACTCAACACCTTCAACTTGAGAAAGAAGAGGCAGAATTGTAGTACCTGAGTGACCACCAATTACTGGGATCTTAACTTCAGAAACATCTAGACCTTTTAGCTCTGCGATAAAAGTTTCAGCGCGGATAACGTCAAGCGTTGTTACACCGAATACACGAGCTGGATCATAAGTTCCTGCTTTTTTGAATACTTCAGCAACGATTGGTACCGTGCCATTTACTGGGTTTGTAATGATACCGACAAGTGCTTTAGGGCAGTTTTTAACAATACCTTCAGCAAGCGTTTTGATGATACCAGCATTTACATTGAATAGATCAGCACGGTCCATACCCGGCTTACGCGGCATACCAGCAGGGATAAGCACTACGTCAGCACCAGCTAGTGCTGGGTCTAGGTCATCTTTACCATAACCTGCAACAGTTACCGCAGTTGGGATGTGAGATAAGTCAACTGCAACACCAGGTACAACAGGTGCAACGTCATAAAGCGCTAACTCAGAGCCAGCTGGTAGACCATTTTTAAGCAATAAAGATAGAGCTTGACCGATACCGCCAGCGGCACCTAATACAGCAACTTTCATGTGAATTCTCCATAATTTGAAGGTGGAATTGAGTGTGCAGTAAAGATAATGAAAAGCGCAGGTAAACACAAATATATCACGGCTATTTTCAAGATTTTTTGACTAATGTCTTAAGTAAAAGTGTAAAGATCGCGACACTTTGTGCGCCAATGCTTTACGACAGCTATTTTGGTCGCGCAAATTTGGGGATCCTTACGGTTTTGTGTAGAATTTAAAAATTAGCCGTAAAAGAAGACAAACTATGCAGCCGCAAGAAAAACAAGAAGCACTTATCAAAGCATTTAAAGCGATTCTAAAAGAAGAAAACTTTGGCTCTCAAGGTGAAATTGTTGATGCGCTCAAACAACAAGGGTTTGACAATGTTAGTCAAAGTAAAGTCTCCCGTATGCTTAGCAAGTTTGGCGCTGTAAGAACCCGTAATGCAAAGCAGGAAATGGTTTATTGTTTACCAGCTGAGATGAGCGTGCCCACGGCAAAAAGCCCACTACGCCAACTAGTCGTAGACATTATGCACAATGAAATGATGATCATTATTCGCACCAGCCCAGGAGCTGCCCAGCTAATCGCGCGATTATTGGACTCTCTTGGCACCGCAGATGGTGTACTAGGTACCATAGCCGGTGACGATACTATTTTTATTGCACCAGCTAAAATATCAGAAATAGACGTGACCCTAGATAAAGTAAAGACACTATTTGATAACGTATAATACTCCGCCGCGCTGGTATCACAACTGGCGCGATTTCCCCGCCTCAGCTTATTGCACACAGCTAAACAAATGGGTTAAAACAACAGCAAATATTTAGTTGACATAATATGTCTCATTGTGGCAACTTTAGATACACAGGGTGACTATTTCTCACCTTACAAGAGGGACAGCTTGTTTTATACCAATTATCTATTGAGTATTATCAGCAACACAGCATATCGATTATCCCTCGTTCAGCTATAATGCAATGCGCTGTCAAGTCGTGAAAGCAAAAACCCATGAACACGCAGCCTTTTCTAATTATTTGCTGAGCACAAAGTAAATACGAGGAGTTAAGGAGCGCAAATGGAATTTTTAAATACAGCATTTACTTTTCCTACGATCATTTTTTCAACCTTACTATTGATCGTCATCTTATTTTGGATAATAGCTCTGCTGGGCTTGGTAGATCTCGATATTTTAGAGAGTGATGTTGATATTGAAGCGAACACTGCTTCAAGTAGCTCGTATTGGCAACTCGCATTTGGTGGAGTGCCACTGAGTATCTCACTGAGCATTATTATATCGCTTGGCTGGATTATCAGTTTATATACTCAGCAGCTTTTTGCTTATTTGCTCGGTAATGGTATTTCCTATTATTTGATAGGTACAGTATTCATGCTCGCCAGCCTTATCGTAGCTTTACCACTTACCGCGCTGTTGGTAAGGCCTTTACGACGCTTTTTTGAAAGCCAAGAAACCACTTCAAAACATGCGCTGGTTGGACTTGAGTGTACCATCGCCACGTCACGCGTAAGTAGCACCTTTGGTCAAGCCAGAGTATATATTCAGGGTACTGAACAACTGATTGAGATCCGTTCAGACGAAGACAATACCTTCACCATAGGAGACAGTGCGTTACTTATTGACCATGACATCACGACCCATAGCTACACGGTTGTAGCTAAACCTTGGTAATTGCACCCTTACTCTGCTCAATTAGTGACAGAGTAGAACACACAATTAACTCGTATCTGAAGTAAAAATAAAGTGCTTGTTAAATCGGACTCAACAGCCTTCTTATCTAGCCAACAGCTTTACACAGAGCGTACTTAGTCACCTATCTATTTGCAGCAGGAACATAACTATCAATGCAATGGGTGAAACATACAAAACAACGGAATTAAAACACGAGCCACTACTTCTGGTTCAAACTATATAGCGCAAAGCAGGAACAAGCATGGAATTTCTAAATAACCTCGGACCGGTACTCGCAATCGCGGGAATAGCCATTGTAATCATATTCGCCATTTTGCTTTTAATAGGTAAATTCTACCGTAAGGTTGAGCAAGGTCAGGCATTAATCATCAACAAAATGAAAAATGAGCCTGATGTTACTACCACAGGCGGTGTTGTATTACCCGTGATCCACAAAATGGAAGTGATGGATATTTCAACTAATCRCATGGTATTAGAGCGCCGTGATAACAGCGGCCTCATCTGTAAAGACAATATCCGTGCCGATATTGCCATTACCTTTTATATCCGCGTCAACGAAAATAAAGAAGACATTCTACGTGTTGCAAAGCAAGTTGGTTGCGCTCGCGCATCAGCACCAGAAACCTTGCAAGCACTGTTTGAGGCCAAATTCTCAGAAGCCTTGAAAACAGTAGGTAAACGTATGAACTTTGAGGAGTTGTTTACTCACCGTAATGAATTCCGTGATGCAATTAAAGAGGTGATTGGCCAGGATTTATCGGGCTATACATTAGAAGATGTCGCGATTGATTACCTTGAGCAAACTTCTATTGATAAACTAGATCCAAATAACATCCTCGACGCTGAAGGTATTCGTCGTATTACCGAAARAACCTCTAGGCAAAACGTTGAAACCAATCAGCTTAAATGTGATGAGAAAGCGCAGATCGACAATCAAAACCAAGCTGCATTCGAAAAAGCCGCAGAAGTTGAGCGTCAAAGAGAAGATGCAAGCGCAAAACAACGTCGTGAAATTGAATCGGTGCGTGCAAGAGAAGCTGCTGAAGCGGAGCGCGTGAAACATGAAGAACGCTTAAAAGCCGAAGAGGCTCGTTTAAAAGCCGATGAAGCAATCGCGATTGCTGAGCATAACAAACAACGTGAAATCGACGTAGCAGAGCAAAACCGTCTTCGCTTGCTTGCCATTGAAGAAGAGAAAGTGGCACGCTCACGAGAAATTGAAATCATCGAACGCGAGCGCGAAACCGAAATTTTACGTATTCAAAAAGCCAAAGCTCTTGAGGTTGAGCAAAAAGAAATTGCTGACGTTCAGCGTGAACGCGTTGCTGTCGAGAAGACCGTCGCAGAAGAGCAAGAGCGTATCAAAGATGTACAGTGTATTGCTGATGCTGAGCGTCAAAAGCAAGCCAAAATTATTCTTGCGCAAGCAGAGGCCGAAGAAGCGCTAGTGAAAGATATTGAAGCGGCAAAGGCCAAAGAGCAAGCCGCTGAATTTAAAGCCCGTGAAATGGAAAAAATGGCTTCAGCAGAGCTACGTATTGCAAATCAGACAGCTGAGTCGAAGAAGATATTGGCAGAAGCTTCGCAAGTTGAAGCAGCAGCATCTGGGCTTGCTGAAGCCGATATTATCAAAGCGAAAGCAACCGCTAATGCACTGCAAGGTGAAACAGAAGCACAAGTACTAAGACAAAGACTTGAAGCTGAAGCACAAGGCAAGCGTGACATTGGTATGGCAGAAGCCGAAGTGCAGACAGCCATGGCTGACGCCATTGAAAAACAAGGTGAGGCGGAAGCCATCAACCTTGAACGCAGAATGTCAGCTGAGGCAAAAGGTCTTACAGAAAAGCTTGAAGCGCTTAACAAGATGGATAACGATGCTCGTGAATACGAAGCCTTCACACTGCAACTAAATCAGCAAAAAGAACTTACACTGGCGAATATCGAGGCAAATAAACAAGTTTCAGCAAGCCAAGCTGATGTGTTAGGCAAAGCACTAAGCGGTGCTGATATTAACTTTATGGGTGGCGACGGTCAGTTCTTTAACCAGTTCATGAATGCGATTACCGTAGGTAAGTCTATCGATGGCTTAGTTGGGGAAAGCAAGACTGTGCAAACTGTATTCAAAGATCACTTAAATGGTGAGCGCAACCTAATGGATGACCTAAAAGGGGTGCTAGCAGGTGCCAATGCGTCTTCTGAAACACTAAAGAACATCAACATGAGTAAGTTTTTCCAACAACTGAGCAGCAGCTCAGATGTGGATAAACAGCAGTTACTCAAGTTACTTGGTGGTTCATTAAATGCCAGTAAACAAAACGAACCTGTAGAGTAATCAAGCAAAGGGGCCAAAATCTTGGCTCCTTCCCCATTTGCGCAGTGCACATAGGAAAGCAAAGAATGACGGAAGCAACGCAACAAGCGCCAGAGCGAACGCTCGAGCAAGATTCTTATCAACTCATAAAGCGCCGACTTGGCAACTTTGGTAACGATCTAAAAAGCCAAATAGACCAACTTAACCAACAACGTGTTGATACCTTTGGTAGTACAGAACTTAAAGTACAAGGTCGAGCAAGAGTTCGTACTGAGCATAACTGCGTGCCACGAGACATCGTGCTCATAGGCGATAAACTTATCTTCGCCTACAATGTGTTTATGGGGCTCAAACAAAACACCCAAGTGAGTGACGTATTCACAGTACAAAAACTACACCTGCAAGATGACCATTACGAGATAGAGCCTTACCCCCAAGAAACTAAGTTTCTTACCGATCCGCGTTTTTTACGTGACTTTGATGAACTATACACCTATTACAAAGACACTCGACTACAACACCTCTTTGTCAAATCAAACAAGCTCTTTGCGCTATTTCAGATTGGTGAAAAACTCTCTGATGTACGTGTATTTCGCTGGCAGATCGCCAAAGACGAGACCTTAGATTACATTGATAACCGCGGAGAGCGTGACTTAGGCGAGGTAGAAAACTTTGACTTTGAGTGGCAAAAAACCGACCGCTCCGACCATGTCGAAGGCCGCCATCCACATATTAATGTAAACGATAAAGTCTTTATAGAAGTCTCTCGCGGCAAACTCACCGTTAAAATTGAAAATAACACCCAAAGTGGTGAAGGTATTTACCAAGAAGATGTAGATGACGCCAGCCAATCGCTTACAGATTGCGATTTACGCTTTGCCGAAGTTGGCGAAATGGTACTGCTCAAGTTGCTCCCCTATCGTGAAAAACAGTGGCGTTACTTTATTTATAACTGTCGTACCCAGCAGATACTGCGCCAAGATGCACTAGGTGGTGCCTGTGTGCAGCTACCAGAGAATCAAGGTATTATTTTTCCTGGGGGATATTACCTGCAATCTGGGCAAACTCGCTATTTTGACGACCAACTAGATGAGTTAATTTTTCATCGTCAGCTCAAATCCCCCAATGGTGAAGACGTACTCTATATTTTTTACGAACCAAACGATGGGCGCTATGCACTCTTCTCTTATAATATTATTGAGAAAAATCTGCAAAACCCTATTTATTGTCATGGCTATGGTATTTATGACGACGGTTTGGCACTGACCTTTAAAGCGGAGCCTGAGCCTGAACGCGTTCACCCTATTCAGATCTGGCAAAGCCCTTTTTATAGCAGTGAGTTTGCCGCCAAAGCGCCTCGAGCCACAGGGTTATTTGGCCGGATTGGGAACCCTGATTTAGTACGGGCGGTCTCCGATTTATACAGCGTTTTTAAAGCAATCAACGACCAAAGCCCAACGGTATTTCATTATGAAGATTTGATAGCCCTTACCCGCAGTATTTTAGACCGCTACCACTGGCTTGCAGAGCCCGATTTTAAAGACGTAACAGCAAAGCTGCATGATATTTTTGAAACTTCAGAACAAGTACTTGATGAATTTGAAAAAGTAAGTCAAATAGAAGCAGATGCCAAACGCGCAGAAGCTGAAATACAACAGTCCTTGCAAGACGTATTACGGGAAGTACGCCCAGACAGCTTTAAAAAAGCAGAACAGTTTGTACAAAGTTTAGAGTCACTTAAGCGTTTAAAAGGAAAAGTAATTAGCCTTGAAGAGGTGAAATACATCAACCTTGAAGCGCTCTTTGCAATGCAGCAGCAAATTGATGAACACACCCTAAGTCTAAGCCACAAAACTGCCGAGTTTTTGCAACAAGACAGTGCATTAGCGCCCTACTACGCCCAACTTGAGGGTTTAGAAGAAGCCAGAGCACACACTGAAAGTGTCACAGAACTAAATGGCTTTCTATCGAACTTAGAAACTTTGAGCGCTGAGCTTGATTTGCTCAACCACACCATGCTGGATCTCGACATTGAAGATAGCCGTGTTCGCACTAAAATTTTGGAAGATGTCAGCACTATTTATGGCCAAGTAAATCGCACCAAAGCAGCATTAGAAATTCAGAAAAAAAGTGTCGGCAGCGTTGAGGCTAAAGCGGAATTTGCAGCTCGCTTTAAGCTCTTTAGTCAAAGTATTACCAGTGGTCTTAGCGCAGCTAAAACCCCAGAGCAGTGTGATGAACAGTTATCTCGCTTGCTTATTCAGCTAGAAGAATTAGAGTCCCAGTTTAGTCAATATGATGAATTTTTAACGGAGATTTTGGCTAAACGTGATGACGTTTATGAAAGCTTTGAGGCACATAAACAGCAGCTCATTGACGACAGACAGCGCCGCGCACTGAGCTTAGCAAACGCTGCCGAACGTATTTTACAAGGGGTAACAAGGCGCACACAAAGCTTTAAAACTTTAGATGACATTAATAGCTATTTTGCGTCTGATCCTATGATTGGCAAGCTTCGCGATTTAACCCAAGAGCTAAAAGATCTCAGTGATGAAGTGAAAGCAGATGATATTCAGGCCAAACTAAAAGCCTGTAAAGATCAAGCGATCCGAGCTTTGCGAGACAAGCAAGATATCTATACCGATGGTGGCAACACGGTAAAAGTAGGAAAGCACGCATTCAGTGTTAACAAACAAATGCTTGATTTGACTTTGCTACCACGTGACGAACAGCTCATGTTACACCTCACAGGTACTGAGTATTTTGATGTTATTCCAGATTCAAAAAGCAACCAATTACTTAATGATGCAAGTGCCTACTGGCAACAAAATCTGATATCAGAGAATCGCCATTTCTATCGTGGGGAGTACTTAGCAGCACAGGTTTTGGCTGCTGCTGAACAAGAAGAGAATGATTTTACTCAAGCTACACTTGAGCTTGCTGCTGATAATGGAAGTTTGCTTGCCATCGTACAAAAGTTTGCCGAGCCAAGATACCAAGAAGGCTATGAAAAAGGCATTCACGATCATGATGCCAGTCTGATTTTAGAGAACTTACTACAACAAAAGCAACAGCTGGGGTTACTCATCTATCCAGCCAGTTGTCGGGTTGCAGCACAGTTATTTTATACACAACTAAGCCAAACTGAGCTCACTAAATTGACGTTTCAAGCGACACAAGCTGAGTTAATGGCAGCGAAGTTAGATGATCATGGTTTTAGCCAGCAGTTGAGCAACACACTAAGTAAACATATCACTGTATTTTGCCAACAGAACTTATCGGGCTATGTAGAAGAGTTAAGCCGCTTTTCAGGCGAATTAAGTGCAGCTTACCTCATTAAAGCCCTTGCTAAGCAACACAAACCGAGACAATTTGATCTGGCAGCGACGGCTAAACAGGTAAGCGAGCAGTTTATCTCAATGGCAAAAGCCAAAGGGGTGTGGCAACAACTTGAGGACTCACTGGCGCATTTAACTAAACTTGCAGACAAATGCCGTCTACTAAGCAGCTGGCTGCGCGCCTATGGCAATAAGCAAAATGCAAGCACAGAGATATTACTCGAAGCAGCAAACAGCATTTTGCTCTCTAAGCATTTTAGCCTCACCTACCAAGTCAAAGAAGCCGAAATAAAAACCGAGATCTCAGGTTTAATGGGTCAACACCCACGGATCGAGAACCAAGTGCTACACCTAGATTACGCCGACTTTTTTGCCCGAAGCAATGAGTATCTTAGTATTCATGTTCCCGCTTACAAACAGTACCAACAACTAAAAGCACAAGTGCTTGAGGCACAAAAGCAGCGCTTGCAGCTAGATGAGTTTAAACCCAGGCCTCTGAGCTCTTTTGTGCGAAATCAGCTAATTGACAAAGTCTACTTCCCTATTATTGGCGATAACTTAGCAAAACAAATCGGAGCGGCAGGTAATAATAAACGCACCGATTTAATGGGCATGCTACTCCTTATTTCACCACCGGGCTATGGTAAAACCACACTAATAGAATATGTAGCGAATCGCCTAGGACTCACTTTCGTTAAGGTAAACTGTCCATCAATTGGTCATGACCAAGTATCCTTAGATCCCGCGCAAGCCATCAACGCCACTGCTGCAAAAGAAATTGAAAAGATCAATCAAAGCTTTGAGATGGGCAATAACGTGATGCTATACCTTGACGATATTCAGCATACCAACCCAGAGTTTTTACAAAAGTTCATTTCTTTATGTGACGGCTCAAGACGCATAGACGGTGTGTGGAACGGTCGCAGTAAAACCTATGATCTCAGAGGCAAGAAGTTTGCCGTGGTAATGGCTGGAAACCCTTATACCGAATCTGGTGAGTCATTTAAAGTCCCTGATATGCTAGCCAACCGTGCCGATATTTATAATCTTGGTGATACCCTAAGTGGCTGTGAACAAGAGTTTGCGATGAGCTTTATTGAAAATACGCTCACTTCCAACGCCGTGCTCGCACCTCTTGCTAATCGTGGCATGGAAGACTTATATAAACTGGTTCGCATTGCTCAAGGTGAAGATCTTTCTATTAATGAATTGGAGTTTAATTACTCTCAAGCACAAGTAAATGAAATTGTCAGCGTACTGAAAAAGCTACTCACCATTCGCGACACTATTTTAAAAGTAAATGCACAGTATATTGCCTCTGCTGCGCAAGATGATAACTACCGCACAGAGCCGCCGTTTAAGTTACAAGGCAGCTACCGTAATATGAATAAAATGGCTGAAAAGGTGGTTGCTGCGATGAATGACAGTGAGCTTGAAAACCTAATTCAAGATCACTACCGCGGTGAGGCACAAACACTGAGCAAAGGCAGTGAAGAAAATCTACTAAAACTGGYCCAATTGCGCGGCACATTAACGGATGAAGCAGCAGCTCGCTGGTGTGAAATTAAAGCAGAATACGCGCGCCTAAACCGTAGTGGTGATGAAGGAAGCCCTGCACAATTGGCCGTTGAACAACTAAGCTTTGTTAATAAATCCCTTGCCCAAATCGCCGCTAAACTCGATAAAGAACAGCTTAGCTTTGATTACAGTGCGCTGCTGCAGCAATTGGCTCAAGTGCTTGACGAACAAGAGTTCTCCACCCAATTAACTGAGCTACGAGAGACCTTATCACAGCAGCCTTATGCCGCCCCGCTAACACAATTGATAGCTTCACAGCAACAAGTTATTCAGGAAATGACGGGGTTACAAAATACTATCCAACAAACCGCAAATGGCCAGCAGCTACTCGCTAATCTGGATAAACTCAATGACTTGCTTAACACTCAAGCACAAATACAACACGCATTGGGTCAACAGAGTCAGCAGCAAAATACGTTATTTTCACACTTGTCAGATCGCTTAGAGGCGGTGGCACAACCGCAGATCCAAGTCGATAATCACCTTGATGACAGTAGTGCAAAAGCGCTCGAAGCCGTCACGACATTGTTAGCAAATACCCTAACAAACTCAAATACAGAGCCAGTTCAGCAACAGCTCAAAGACATTTTACATAAACTTGAGGAAATAAAATCAAGACCCGTCGTCAGTAATGACTCAGGTGCGAAAAATCCATACATGCTATGATACCAATTTGACTTAATACTTGCTCAATTTGAAGGCGTAAATCTGACGCTAACCGCGTTAAAAATTTTTTA